>JBBRDB010000200.1:0-4553 GCA_038204345.1 Thermoleophilia bacterium
CAGGCGGCGCCGCCGACTAGGGAGTCGGCGCGGCGTACGCCGGCCGCACCGCGCACATGAGGGACTTCATGTCCGGATAGCCCAGGATCTGCTCCCGCACGGTGGTGTCGGTGAGGAGGTTGGCGGACTGCGCGCCCGACCAGGCGTGGGGCAGCATGACGAGTCCATCGGAAACGCGTTCATCCACATGGGCCTTCATCTTGACCTGGCCGCGGTTCGTCTCGATGATCATGTACTGCCCGTCGATGATGCCGTACTGGGCGGCCGTATCGGGGCTCAGATCGGCCAGGGGCTCGGGGTTCTTCTCGCGGAGTGACTCGATGTTGCGGAACTGTCCGTGCGTGTAGAAGTAGCTGCGGTTTCCCGTGCTGAGGATCACCGGATAACGCTCGAGGAACTTCTTGTCCTTCATGCGCGGGCTGCGGTAGGGCTCCACGTACTCGGGCAAGGGGTTGTAGCCCACCTGCTCGATGGCCTCGGAGTAGATCTCGATCTTGCCGGACGGCGTCTTGAACATCCCCGGCTGGATCTCGTAGCTCTTCTGCTGGTAGTAGTCGCCTTCAGGCTTCTCGTTCAGCAGGTAGTCGAAGTCGAGGCCGCTGGGGCTGAGCTCGTAGCGCACCAGTTCTTCCTCTGACTGCCATGGGAAGTACTCGCCGAGGCCCAGGCGCTTGGCTAGTTCCGTGAAGACCCACCACTCGGAGCGGGCCTCACCCACCGGCTCGATGGCCTTCTTGCGGAGCATCAGGTAGGGCAGGCAGTGGCACACGTTGTAGGTATAGGCCACTCCCCACTTCTCGAGATGCGAACACGCGGGCAGGATGTAGTGCGCCTGCTTGGCCGTGTCGGTCATGACGAGATCGTGCACGACGAGGAGGTCGAGCCGTTTGAAGGCCTCGGTGAAGGCGTTCGTGTCGGCCATGGAGACGAGCGGGTTGCCGCCCACCACCCAGAAGGCCTTGAGTTTGTCGGGGATCGACTCCGGCACCAAGGTGACGACGCCGTAGGGGCTCATGCGACCCCACACCTCGATGAAGAGCGGGTACTCGTCCATCCCGAGAGGACGGCCCTCGACACTCATGCCCACGTTGCCGAAGGCGAGGCGGGGGCTTATGACCCAGCCGCCGGGCACGTTGATGTTCCCGGTGATGGTCTGCAATACCGCCATCGCGCGACTGTTCTGCGTGCCGCCGGCGGTCTGATCGAGTGTACAGGTGCCCTGGTAGATGGCAGCGCCCTTGGTGGACGCGAAGAGGCGCGCGAGTTCGCGGATCTGGTCGGCGGGGACCCAGGTGATCTCCTCCGCCCACTCGGGGGTGAAGGGCTGGACGTGATCCACCAGCTTGTCGAAGCCGATGGTCCACTGGTCGATGAAATCCGCGTCGTAGAGATTCTCGGTGACGATCACGTGGGTCAGGGCCAGCGCCAGAGCACCGTCGGAGCCGGGGCGCACCCGCAGATACATGTCGGCCTTGTCGGCCAGCGGGATGCGCTTGGGGTCGACTACGACTAGCTTGGCGCCCTTAGCCAGGTTCCGCCCCAAAGCCTGCCGCAGGGGGAAGTCGCTCTCGTCGGGGTTGTGGCCCCAGAGGATGTACAGGTTGGAGTCGAGTTCCTCGGTCGGGTACTTCCCGAAGGTGATCTGACGGCTGCGGATGCGCATGCGGTAGCACACGCTCTCGACCGAGAAGAAGTTCGGCGATCCGAAGGCCGCTTTGAAGCGCTGGGTGAGGCCGGCCATCTCGAGGTTCTCCACGCCGATGGAGCCGCTGAACACCCCTAATACCTCAGGCCCGAAGTCGGTCTTGAGCTGAGTGAGCTTCTCCGCGATCTCGTCCAGAGCCTGGTCCCAGGAGATCTCCTCGAAGCGATCGCCCACCCGCTTCAAGGGGGTCTTGATGCGATCGGGGTTGTAGACGGCCTCGAGCATGGCTCCACCTTTAGGGCAGAGACGACCGTCGTTTATGGGATGCCCCTTGAGTCCCTCGACCTTCACGGCCTTGCCGTCCTGCACCGTGACTCTGGTGCCGCAGCTGTGGTAGCAGAGAGTGCAGTCGGTCAGCACCTCATGCGTGCTCGTGTTGAGATCGGTCACTTGGGTCCCTCCCCTATTGGCCCGGCGGAAAGGCCGGCGTCAAGATGAATCGGTGGTGCAGCTATCATCCGCGGTTCCTGTACAGGATAGCAAAATGGGAGTTTGCGGGGCGCGTGGAATGCGAAATGAAAACCCGGACGGGCGCCCGCTGGATGACCGATGGACGCTCGTCCCGTGAGGAGCGCCGCGTAGCGGGGGCAGGGGTAGATGTCAGCTCCGTGCCGCCGCTTCAGGCCGGTCCCGGCCGCACAACCAGCACCGGGATCTCCGACCCGCGGATCACCGCCTCGGTCACCGAGCCCAGCAGGAAGTGGCGCACCTGGCTGTGACCGTGGCTGCCCATGACGATGAGGTCGGCGCCGCTCTCCGCGGCGGCGCCTCTGATGGCTTCGGCCGGTTCACCCTCCACCACGAGGGTCTGCACGCGGAACCCCTGGTCCCTGAAAGGCCGGGCCGCCTCCTCCAGATAGGTTTCAGCGTCGGCGCGTAAGTAGGAGGTGGCGTCGCGCGCGTGACTGTGGACGGCGTGGGCCAGGATCAGGGTGGGTTTCGGCGCCGTCCGGGCGGGCGCGGTCGCCGCTGTCGGCGCCTCTGATTGACCGGGCACCACAGCCGGGACCTTTTTTACCGACGGCTCCGGGGTGGCCGCCCTCGCTTGACTCGGCGCCCCCGCTTCGGGCGCTCCCGCCCACGCTCCCGCTGCCCGGGCCGCATGCTGCAGTAGGGCTCCGTCGTCGGGGTCGTTCTTGAGGGGCACAAAGATCACGTCATACATCAGGACGAACCTCCTCAGTTGCCGGGGGCCGCGCTCACTAGAACGAACCTCCTGCGATCTGATAGAGCAGCAGAGCGTTCAGCCCCACCACGAAGATCCCCGCGCCCGCGCTGAGCACACGTTCCGCGGTGCCGCTCGCGAAATCTCCCATGAGCCGGCGGTCGCCGGCAATCAGCACGAGGGGAAGGATGGTGAGCGGCAGTTGCACGCTCAGCGCCACCTGACTGAGGATCAAGACACGGAAGGAGTCGAACTGCGCCACGATCACCGCCAGGGCCGGGACGGACAGCGCGAAGAGCGCGATGCGATAGAAGAGGCTCCGGGGGTCTTCCGGCCGGCCGAGGTAGCCGGTGAGCACGTTGGCCTCGGCCATGGACGAGGTGATGCTGGAGCCCAAGCCCGCCAGCAGCAGGGCGATGCCGAAGAGCAGCCGAGCCAGGTTGCCGGCCAAAGGCTCGAGCGTGGCCGAGGCCTGCTCGATGCTGCCGACCTCGATGCCGTGCCGCGCGAACACCGCCGCGGCCACCACGATCATGGCGCAGTTGACCAACCAGCCCAGCCCCATGGCCACCGTGGTGTCGCCGAACTCGAAAGTCATGAGCCGCCGCCGCTCGGCGTCGTCGCCCGGCCACTCCCGGCTGAGAATCACGTTGGAATGCAGGTAGAGGTTGTGCGGCATGACTACCGCGCCCAGCATACCCATGGCGATGAGGATACTGGCACCGTCAACGTAGGGCACCACAGCGCCGCGCGCAGCCGCGGCCCAGTCGGGGCGCACAATCACCAACTCCGCGAGGTAGCAGATAGCGATGACGGCGAGAAAGAATACGATCAGCCGCTCGATCTGGTGATAGCGGCCTGCGAGCACGAAGCCCACCTTGAGGAGCACGGTGATGGCCGCCCCCAACGGCAGCGGGAGTCCGAACAGCAACTGGAAGCCCAAGCCGCCGCCTAAGATCTCAGCAACGTCGGTGGCGATGCAGGCGATCACGATGGTCCCCCCGAACAGGGCCACCCAGGGGCGCCCGAACCTCCGCCGCACATTGTAGGCGAGGGAGTGCCCGGTCACGATGCCGATACGTGCCGACATGTTCTGGAACAGGATCAGCATGAGGGTCGAGAGTCCTATGACCCAGAGCAATTGGTAGCCGAAGGAGCTGCCTCCGGCTATGTTGGTGGCCCAGTTGCCCGGGTCGATGAAGCCGACGGTGATGATGAAACCCGGCCCCAGGTAGCGTAGGAAGTCGCGGGTGAGGAGCAGGCGGACCTTGGAGCCGGGGGCTCGAGCGGGCGCTCCGGCGGACACCGCGGGTGGGGCCGCTGGGTTGGTCACGGAGTTCTCGGACGGTGGCGCATGCGCCGTTTCTACCACACGCGGTGGCATCGGGAAACCGAAGGATCCGCTGCGACTCATGGTCGGAGCCGCGAGAGGCGGTCGCGCAGGCGATGGAGCCTAAGCCGACGGGCGCCCCTGTGGGCGCCCGTCAAAGGAAATCGTGAGCGTGTGGGTGGTTCTAGATGGAGGTGTTGGCTGCCGGGCCCGCGCCGGGACCGCCAAGGCCGCCGCCACATCCGCCGGCACCCGCGCCACCGCCGGGACCGCCACATCCGCCGCCGTTACCGCGAGGCCCAACGGAGGGGTCCTCGAGCCGTTCCTGAACGCGCGAGGTCATGCGGTCGAGC
>JBBRDB010000201.1:0-4499 GCA_038204345.1 Thermoleophilia bacterium
CAAGGCCATGCGGGGCATCACTTCCAGCTACCAGACTCCTGCCGGCGCGTGCGCCACCTACGGCGCTTTATTCCAGGATCTGCGGGCTCTCGAAGCAGACATCCACCGGCACGTGCACCTGGAGAACAATGTCATGTTCGCGGCCGTGAGGCAGCTGCTCGGGGAATGATCGGTGGGCCGGCGCGCGCCGGCCCAGCCTCGACACTCGTTCCTACTTCGCCCGCCCCAACAACCGCCGCCGAACAGCGGCCCCTTTGAGCCACTGTATGGCCTCGGTGGGATTCAGCTCTTTGGGACAGGCCTCCACGCAATTGGTAATGGTGTGGCAGCGGTACACACCTCGCTCGTTGTCGAAATACGGTAGGCGCGCCTTCTTGGCTTCGTCACGCGAATCCACCTCGAAGCGATAGGCCTTCAGGAGAGCCGCCGGACCCAGGTAGTTGTCCTCCCCCCACACCGACGGACACGAACTGTAGCAGCAGCCGCAGAGGATGCAGTCGATGGGACCGTCGAGCTTCTTGCGCTCTTCAGGCGATTGGGTGATCTCCTTGTCGGGCACTTTCGAGTTGCGCATGAGATGGGGCTCGATGTACTCATACTTGGCGAAGAAGTCGGTCATATCACACACGAGGTCCTTGACCAGCGGCAGGTGGGGCATCGGCTCCACCGTTATCGGGCCGTCGCCCAGGTGACGCACGTTGGTCTGGCAGGCCAGCCGGTAGGTGCCGTTGATGTACATCGCACACGACCCGCACACCGCCGCCCGGCAGCAGTACCTGAACGAGAGTGACCCGTCCAAGCTCTCCTGGATGTAGAAGAGCCCTTCGAGCACGGTGAGACTCGATTCGTAGGGTACGGTGAATTCATCGTAGTGATCTCGCCCGGCGCCGTTCTGAACGGCACTCTGCTCGGGGTCGTAACGCTTGACGCGGAACTTGGCTTCGGGCATCAGTACGTCCGCTCCTGTGGTTCGAACATCCCTAGGGTGACCGCCTTAGAATCAAGACGCGGACCATCGGGTGTGTTGAAGGCCAACGTATGGTTGAGCCACCGGGCGTCGTCGCGGTCGGGGAAATCGGTGCGCGAGTGCGACCCGCGCGACTCTGTGCGGTTGAGCGCTCCCGCTGCGATGCCGAGGGCCACGTCCACCATCCCCTCCAGCTCCACGGTGCGGATCATGTCCAGATTGAACACCCCGCCGGTGTAGCGTAACCCCACGTTCTTCACCCGCCGCTTGAGTTCCATCATCTTATCGAGGCCCACTCGCATCGCCGAGGCTTCGCGGAAAACGCTGAAGTGGTCTTTCATTGTGGTGGTCATACCTGCGCGGATGACGTACGGATCCTCGGCGCCGGGCGTTCCCGCGCGAGCGGCCAACTCTTCCACGCGAGCGTGGGCCGCCTTCAAAGCCGCCTCACCCGCGGCGGCACCCTGCCTCTTCGCACCCGGCCCCCCGAGATACTCGACGACTGCGGCACCCGCCCGGCGGCCGAACACCACCGTCTCGAGAAGCGAGTTGCCACCCAGACGGTTGGCGCCGTGCACGGAGACACAGGCGCACTCGCCGGCGGCATAGAGCCCCGGGAGAACGGTGCGCCCGTCCATATCGGTGTCGATGCCGCCCATAGAGTAGTGCTGGCTGGGCACGATGGGTATCGGCTCCTCGATGGGGTCCACACCTTCGAAGTGGATGGCGAGGTCCCTGATCCCGGGCAGCTGCTCCAATATCTTCTGAGCCCCCAGGTGCCGCAGATCCAGATACACGTAGCCCTTGCCGTCGATGCCGCGACCTTCGTTGATCTCGGTCTGGATGGAGCGGGAGGTGATGTCGCGGGGGGCGAGTTCCATGGCCTTGGGCGCGTACTTCTGCATGAAGCGCTCGCCCAGCCCGTTGACCAAGTAGCCGCCCTCACCTCGGGCACCCTCGGTCATGAGGATGTTGGTGGTGAGAAGCCCGGTGGGGTGGAACTGCACGAACTCGAGATCCTTCAAGGGCACGCCCGCGTAGTAGGCCATGGCCATGCCGTATCCGGTGGAGATGATGGCGTTGGTGGAGTTGCCGTACGTGCGGCCCGCGCCGCCGGTGGCGATCACGACGGCCTCGCTCTGGAAGAACTCGAACCCTCCCTTGATCATGTCATAGGCCACCACCCCGCGGCAGACACCGTCGTCTACCACCAAGCGGCTCACGAACCACTCCACGTACATGGTCACTCCGGCCCGCACCGCCTGCTCGACCAGAGTGTGCAGCATATAGTGGCCGGTCTTGTCGGCTCCGTAGCACGTACGAGGGTAGCCGGCGCCGCCGAAGGGTCGCTGAGCGATGCGGCCGTCATCGAAACGGCTGAACGGGCAGCCCCAATGCTCCATCTCGTAGATGATAGAGATAGCGTCCTTGGTCATCTGGGCCACCGCGTCCTGGTCGGCCAGGTAGTCGGAGCCCTTGACCGTGTCGAAGGCGTGTTTCTCCCAGGTGTCGTCCGCCGATTCGGGGTGATTGGCCAACGCTGCGTTCACGCCACCCTGGGCTGCACCCGAGTGGCTGCGACCAGGCCATACCTGGGAGATGATAGCCACGTCGACGCCCTGCTTCTTGGCCTCTATCGCCGCTCGGAGGCCCGCCAAGCCGCCCCCGACGACGACCAGTTCGTGATAGATCATTCCAAAACCCCTTCCTACGACGTCAGCCAGGGCCAGAGGGCCCAGGTGCCGTACGCGAACAGGGCCAGCCCCACCAGCAGCAAGGCCCACGAGAGGAACGTCTTGGCGCGTCCGGTAAAGCCATAGTCGAGCAACACCATACGCAGCCCGTTCAGCCCATGGAAGAGACCGGCGGCCAGCAGGCTGAAGTCCACCGCGACAAAGAACCCCGAAGCAAGGCGCCCCGCCACGTTGTCATACGACAGATCGCCCAAGTTCAGGGCGTGCGTGGCAATGACATGCGCGGCGAGGCCCAGTAGCAGAACGACCGCGGTCACGCGCTGCAGCAACCACAGCCACATGCCCCCGGTGTCAAGTCGCACTGTTTCTTGTCTCACGTCACTGACTCCCCATCACGAGCCCTGCGAGGCGATGTACGAGAACGAGATGACGGCAAACACGGCCATGACGGCCACGCTGGCTCCGATGACGACCCACCACAGCGCCTTCTGCTGCCGGATGGCGACCCCCAAGTCGAAGAGGATCACCCGGATGCCGTTGATGGCGTGGTAGACGACCGCCGCGAGCAAGGCCAAGTCGAGCACGATGAACAAGGGACTCTCGAGCGTCTTGAACATCGCGTCGAAGTCGTCGGCGCCGGCCGCCGCCGCCGTGGATATGACCCAGATGTGCGCCACGAGATACAGCGCGAGAACGACACCGCTCACCCGATGAAAAAGCCAGGCCCACATGCCCGCGCCTTTCCAGAGGCCGGCCCCCACGTTGGCCGTCTCTCGGTTCTTCACGCTCACGCGCCCACCTCTCTTTCGAACTCTCTGCGACCGTCTTGGTACAGGTCGCCTCCGTACATATCGTTCACCACGATCACGGGAAACTCGACCACATCGAGCTCCCGGATGGCCTCGGGGCCCAAGTCTTCGTAGGCCACCACCCGCGCCGCCGCGATCCGCTGCGCGATCAGCGCGGCGGCGCCGCCCACGGCGGCGAAATAGACGGCTCTGTTACGGACCATGGCGTCCTTGACCGCCTGGTTGCGGTATCCCTTACCGATCATGCCCTTCAGACCCATGTCCAGCAGCACCGGCGTGTAGGCGTCCATGCGCCCCGAGGTGGTGGGCCCGGCCGAGCCGATGGGCCTGCCGGGCTTGGCCGGAGAGGGACCCACGTAGTAGATGATCTGCCCGGCCACATCCACCGGCAGCGGCTTGCCCTTGTCGATGAGTTCCAGAAGCCTCTTGTGGGCCGCGTCCCGGGCGGCCAGCAGGGTGCCGGTGATGAGCACGCGGTCGCCGGCACGAAGACCGGCGACCGCGTCGTCGGTGAGCGGGGTGGTGACGATCGTGGCCATCAGAGCACCACCTCCTTGTGCCGGGCCGAGTGGCACTGGATGTTCACGGCCACCGGCAACGAGGCGATGTGGGCCGGTGCTTCTTCCACGAACACATCCATCACCGTGATGCGGCCGCCAAGGCCTTGAGGTCCTATCCCCAGGTCGTTGCAGCGTCCCTCCAGTTCGTCCTCGAGTTCCGCCAGACGAGGTTCGGGGTTCGCCGAACCCAGGTCTCGCAAGAGAGCCTTCTTGGCCAGCAGGGCGGCGCCTTCGAACGTGCTGCCCACGCCTACGCCCACCACCATCGGCGGGCAGGCGTTCGGCCCGGCCTTGGATACGGTGTCCACTACGAAGTCCACCACACCCTGACGGCCCTGCGAAGGCTTGAGCATGGAGAGGGCGCTCATGTTCTCGGCGCCTCCCCCTTTCGGCGCCAGGGTGATCTTGACCCTGTCTCCCGGCACGATGCGGGTGTGGAGCACCGCGGGAGTGTTGTCGCCGGTGTTCG
>JBBRDB010000202.1:0-4479 GCA_038204345.1 Thermoleophilia bacterium
GCCGTCGTACGGCCGCGTTGGCGGGCAGGCATCCTTGCCGTGTGGGAAGCTTTGCTCATTGTGGTGGGACTCGTCGTGTACTTCGGCGTCCGCGTGGTGGTTCAGGACGACGGGGCTCGGGCTCTCGTGAATGCGGCGTCGATCTTTCGCTTCGAAAAGGTGCTACATCTGGCGTGGGAGATTCCCCTGCAGCAGGCCGTGATCGACCATGTGAGCCTGGTTCGCCTGTTCAATTGGGTGTACATCTGGGGCCACTGGCCGGTGTTGATCGCGAGCATGTTCTTTCTCTACTTTCGTCGCCGCGACATCTATCGACGTCTGCGCATGTCGATGATCATCTCGGGCACCATCGGCCTGGCCATCTTCCTGAGCTTTCCTGTGGCTCCGCCGCGGCTTGCGGACGTGGGCATGATCGACACGATCGCACTCTACGACTCCACCTACCAGGAAGTTGGGGGACGGAGCCAATTCACGAACCAGTATGCGGCCATGCCGAGCTTCCACTTTGGCTGGAACCTTCTCGCCGGTCTGTGTCTGGCCTCGGCAGTGCGTCGTCGGTTTCTGCGTGCGCTACTGATCGGGTTGCCTATCCTGATGGCGTTCGCGATCACAGCCACGGGCAACCACTTCGTGGTCGACGCGGTGGCGGGCGGAGCTATCGCCCTGCTCGGTTTGGCAGTCGCCCGGTCCGTCGCCACTCCACCGGCCGGCGAACGGGTGTCGGCGCACTGGTTGCGCAGGCTGATGCCCACCCACGAACCCGCCGCCGATCGGGCCTCGTAGCGGGAGGACGTTGTCAGGTCCATGGACGATTTCCGCATCTATATACTCCGGTGGGAGCCACCAACTCGAATGGTCGTGCGCATGGACTCCCCATCGTTCGTCCGATCTACTCCCTAGTGGGAGAAAGGAATGGCGAGCTACCGTCCTGAGGGTGTCACTTCATCGGTTGGACGAGGGTCGCGGGGCATATAAGATGTCATCGGTGTCCACTTCCGGCGAGTTTCCGACACCGTGGGGAGGACTGGTATGGAGAGCACACTGCGCCGCAAGTTGCGGGGCAAGATCCCAGGTGAGGACACCGGGATCGAGATCCGCAAGTCGGTCTGTACGATCTGCGATCCCGCGACTCAGTGCGGCCTCGACGTCTACGTCAAGGATGGACGCATCGTCAAAGTGGAGGGCAGCAAGGAGAACCCGCATAGCGGCGGGACTCTCTGCTCGAAGGGCGCGGCGTTGCGCCAGTACGTCTACCACAAGGACCGCATCAGGACGCCGCTGCGGCGCGTCGGCCCTCGGGGATCCGGGGAGTTCGAGGCTGTATCCTGGGACGAAGCGCTGGACGCAGTCGCCGAGGGCCTCGGCGCTGCCCGCGACAGCCACGGGCCGGAGTCGGTCGTGTTCTACGCCGGTTACACCAAGTGGATGCGACCCTTCTTGCACCGTCTGGCCGGCGCCTTCGGTTCGCCCAACTACCTCAGCGAGTCCAGCACCTGCTTCCGGGCCACGGCTATGGCGCAGAACCTCACCTTCGGCGCGCCCGGAAGCCCGGACCTCGCGAGGGCGCGCTGCCTGCTCGTATGGAGCGCCAACCCTTTCCATACCAATACCAGCCTGGCGCGCGGCCTGCTCGACGCCCGCGAGCGGGGTCTCAAAATCATCACCGTGGATCCTCGAGTTTCGCCGATGGCGACGCACTCCGATGTGCACCTGCAGCTGCGTCCCGGCACCGACGGCGCCCTGGCCCTGGCTATGGCCCACGTCATCATCGCAGAGGGACTCTACGACCGCGCCTTCGTCGCTGACTACACCCACGGCTTCGACGAGTTCGTCGCCTACGTGGACGGCTTCTCGCCGGAGCGGGGCGCCGAACTCACCGGCGTGCCGGCCGAGAAGATCCGGGCGGCCGCCCGACTCTATGCCACCACCAAGCCGGCCGCCATCATGCCGAGCGCTGCTCCCGTCGTGCATCACACCAACGGGGTTCAGAACTACCGAGCGGTCTTCGCCCTCGCCGGTCTCACCGGCAACTACGATGTCCCCGGGGGCAACCTGGTAGATCCCTCCAGTTGGCTGTATGTGCCTGGCGGCTTTCGGTCCCGCGAGCACGAGTTCTGTCACCCCCGCCCAGACGACCAGATGGCCGCCCCCATCGGCACGGAGCGCTTCCCCGTGTGGGCCGAGTTGGTGGACGAAGGTCAAGCCATGCACTGGCCGGACCAACTCCACAGCGCTGAGCCTTATCCGCTGCACGCCCTGCTTGCCTTCGGTATCAACTACCGCATGTGGCCCGACTCGGAGCGTATGCTCGCGGGCCTCGAGCGCCTGGACTTCATCGCCAACGTGGATCTCTTCTTGACCGACACCTGCCGCTACGCGGACATCGTGCTACCGGCCGCGAGTTCGGTGGAACGCAGCGAGTTCCGCTGCTACCGTCAGCGATATGCCATCCTCACTCAGCCGGCCATCGCCCCGCTCCATGAGTCCAGGTCGGATGCCGACATCATCTTCGACCTGGCCGGGCGGCTCGGAATCGATGACGAGCTCTTCGATGCCGGCTACGAGGCCTGCCTGGATTGGATACTCGAGCCGAGCGGCCTCACCGTCGCCCAACTCAAAGAGTACCCGGGGGGGATGCCGGTGCCCGATCCCACTCGGCCGACGGGCCGCTCCTACGAGCGGACCGGTTTCCGCACCCTTTCCGGGAAGTTCGAGTTCTCGTCGCCGCGTCTGGCAAGGTACAGTGATTCTCACGGCTATGAAGCTCTGCCCGTCTACCATCCACCTCGCATGAGCCGGGAGGCGACGCCGGAAGTCGCCGAGGAGTATCCGCTCACTCTGAACACCGGTAGCCGTCTGCCGATGTTCATCCACAGCCGGACGTTCCGTCTGCCCTGGACGCGCAGCCTGCGGCCCGACGCGGCTGCCGATATCAACCCGGAGGACGCCGAGCGGTTGGGCATTTCGCAGGGTGACACCATCCGACTCTCGACGCCCAAAGCCGCCATAACGGTGAAGGCGAACGTGACGCAGGTCGCGCAACCGGGAGTGGTCCACATGTATCACGCGTATGCCGAAGCGAACGTCAACGATTTGATCGACGCCGACTACCTGGATCCCATCTCCGGCTTTCCGGGCTTCAAGGCCCTGCTGTGCCGCGTCGAGAAAGTGGTGGTCTGAAGCCATGGCCCCTGTTCTCTACGTGGACGTCGACCGTTGCGTGGGCTGCGAGGCGTGCACCGTGGCGTGCATGGACCAGAACGACCTCGAGGTGGGACCCAACAAGCAGGCGTGGCGCACGGTTTTCCAGGTGGAGACCGGGGCCTTCCCTGCGGCCGAGGTGGCCTTCGTCTCCCTGGCCTGCCTGCACTGCGGGGATGCGCCTTGCGCGCTGGCTTGTCCCTCGGGGGCCATCAGTCGCAACGCTGTCAGCGACGCAGTGGAAGTGGACCTCACGCTCTGCATCGGCTGCCGCAGCTGCGCCCTCGCCTGCCCCTTCGGCATACCTCGCTACCGCGACGATGGCGCCATGGAGAAGTGCGATCTATGCTCCGTACGCGTCGAGGAAGGCCTGGAACCGGCCTGCGTGCGGGTGTGTCCGGCTAGGGCTCTGCGCTTCGGTCCTGTCGACGAGGTGCTGGGGGCGAACGAGGCGCAGGCGGCTGCCCGGCTGGCGCGGGCGACCCGCGTGGGGAGGGAGCAGAGGTGATCGACGACCGCCGCAGGTTGGCTTGACCGCCGCCGATCTATTTCGCACGGCGCTGGCTGGAAGGCAGACTGAGCGCTCCCCGGTGTTCTTCACAGGAGGCGCGTGGGCGGGGCGGATCTCAGGACTCCCCCAGCACCGGCTTCTGAACGATGCAGAAGCGCTGGTGAAAGCGCAACAGTCGGTGCACGACCTGGTCGGACAGGATGCGCTTCTCGCCTACTTCGACGCTCTCTTCACCCCCGAGGCGTATGGGTGCGAGTTGCGTCTTCTGGAAACGGGACCTCTGGTGAAGCACCTACCTTTCAGTAGGATCCGTGACCGCCCGCCAAGCATGAGCGACGGACGACTACCCGTTGTCCTCGAGGCGATCTCCGGTCTTGCCGCCTATGGTGACGGACGGACGCCTGTGGGCACCCTGATCGAGGGCCCGTTCACGACCCTCTCTCGCGTCGTCGGTGCCGAGGTCATACTTCGCATGGCGATCAAAGACTCAGAGGCTTTGGTGGACGCCCTAGCCCGTGTGAACGAGGTGCTCGTGGACTTCGTCAGTGCCGCCTCACGGGCGGGGGCTGAGTTCGTCGTCGTCGCCGACCCCGTCGCCTCGGCAACTATGATCTCGCCGGCCATGTACCGCACTCTCGTCCTGCCGGCCCAGCAGCGCTTGTTCGCGGCGGCGCACATACCCGTCATCCTGCACATCTGCGGAGACACCCGCCCTATCCTTTCCATCATGGCCGAGAGCGGGGCCGCCGCGCTCAGCCTCGACCAGT
>JBBRDB010000203.1:0-4451 GCA_038204345.1 Thermoleophilia bacterium
ATATCCTGTCAGTGAGAAGTGCAGGACGGTAAAAGCCAGCATGGCGGCCACGAGCGGCACGTTGAGCGCGTATTGGGTGCCGGTCATCATGGTCCATGGCATGTTCACCCACGTGATGAGGCCTTTGCCGTGGTCGACACCATATTGAAGGTAATTGAAGGGCATCAGGGCGACGCCGCCGGCCGCCAGCGAGGCCTGGAACAGCAATGGATGGAACTTGATGCTGAGCTTCACCATTCAGTTCTCCTTAATGCCGCTGTAGATCGACGTGCAGGACGCACTTATCGCGGAGCGCCCCCATGGGAAATCATTGCCCTCCTCTAATAGACCACGATCTTGTCCACTTCGAGGGTCCATTCGGCGAGCACGTCGATGGAACTGCGCACGACGCCATCGACGAGGGGTACGGACGCCAAGCCCCGGGCGTCCATGCAGCTGCCTCATAACCCCACGAGCGACTTCTTGGCGATAAGTCCCTTTAGTAAGCTCTCGATGGAGTAGTAGCCCTCGGGGGTCACCTGACCGGCGACGGCGCAGGCCGCGGCGTCGGCCATGAGGAAGAGTCTCACCTCGGTGCCGCGTACCTTGGCGATGGCCATCGCGTGGCGGAACGCGTTGAACGTGCGTTCGTTGCCGTACGGGGCGTCGTTCAGAACGAATAGGACCGATGCCATGCTTCCCCCTTACCGTTCGCTCTTGTTGTCGTGCCCATGATATCGCGACACCAGGATTTTGTAGCCTCCGCGCTGTGCAGCCCGTCTCATTCTGTCCCGTGGCCGGAAAGCGGAGACGGCGCAATCGAACCCCGATACCGCGTGCGGGCACCAGGGCTGGTGCCGTCGTTCCCTAAAGCCCTCCGGTTCGTTATACATTGCGTCCGATCGTGCCGACCAGTGAAGGAGCCGCGCCCGTGGGCAAACGAGAGAGAGTCGCTGTGATGGTTGCCGTATTCCTGGGCCTGGCGCTTGTCGGCGCGGGAGCAGTGAGAGCGGCGGCCGGCCCCGGGGCTGAGGAGCCGACAGAGTCAACCATTGCGACCGAAATCACGTCGCCGGCCGATACTCCCGAGGCGATCGAAACCACGTCGCCAACGGACAGCACCGATGCGACCGAAACCACGGCCGATACTCCCGAGGCGACCGAAACCACATCGCCAACCGAGGGGAGCGAGTCGGAAGACTCCCTTCTCGATCCGGATCCCACCACCGAGGGCGAACCGTTCGGGCATACGATCTCGTCCCTCAGACACGAGGGTGATCACAGGCCGGCGGCGGTAGTCATGGGCAAGACTGTGCCCGGCTGGGAAAAGCACGCAGCGACGACAACCACGACGACAGCGGGCACGACGCCGGATTCAGCGACCGATGACGCGTCAGAGGATGACGGAGACGCGGACGTGGAGGTCGAAACGGCGAGCTTGACGGGCAAGTCAGGCCATAAGCCCAGCAAACCCGCGGCAGCATCAAAAGGCAAGGCGAAACCGGGCCGCTCGAAATAGCGCTCTCCCGGCGCTCGCAACGCCGGCGAGCCGATCGCTGCGCTGGGCTGTGGAATCCGGGAGGGGCGCCGCGGAGGACATCCGGTCGGGATGTGGCCCGCGGCAGCCCCCCATCCATCGGCGCGCGGCCGCACGGGCGCGGCGCTTGATCTACATCACGGCGAGATTGAGTATGTTGCCCTCGCTATCTTTGAACCACGCCGACTTCATCCCGCTCATCTCTGCCACGCCGTTCACCGTTTTCAGGCCCACCTCAGGGATGTCGTACTCCTCGAAAGTCACGCCCTTCGAACGAAGATCGGCCATGATGGCATCGAAGTGGTCTGCGGAGACGCCAAATCCAAGCGTCGTATTCTCCGGGGCCTTCAGGCCGGGATTCTCATACACCATCAGCATGGTCCCGCCGCCGGCCTCAAACATCCCCCCGCCTGCGGGGCCGGGAAACTCCTGTCCTTGCTTGAGGCCCAAGACTTCGCTGTAGAATTTCTTGGCCCGATCGTAACTCTCGGCGCGGACAACCCCGCACACCATCGTCTCGGCAAGACCCGCCATCGTTCCACCCCTTTTCGGTCGTGCATTCGAGCCGCCCCCGGGCTCAATTTCGTGAAAAATATGCCCGGTCGGGTCCTCATCAAAACCTGCTGGTGGATCCTCGCTGGTCGGATCAAGCGAAGCGGAAGAGAGGTGGGAGCAAAGCGACCACCGCGCCCGCCCATATGGCGAAGACCGGCAGGTATCGCGTCTGCCATAGCTCGAGACGATGGAAGGTGGCTCGCCCCGTAAGAAAGCGGATCGAGAGCCAAGCCGCCCAGGCCAGGTTCAAGAGCAGCACCAGGTTGAGACCGAGGGCCGCCACTCGGTTCGGGGTGAATCCGAGGTCGCCGACCCGCGCAAGCATCGAGCCGAGCACCATCACGTCGAGAATGAGGGCGCCGGCGACCGCGACGAGTTGGATCGCATCCATCAAACCTGCCCGTCGGGTAGGCTCCCGCGCCGACAGCCCGTAGAGCACGAGTGCGAGCACGACTATCAGCCGGGCGTCGAACGCCACGAGTCGGTCCCGATCGAAGTCACCGAGCCCTGACACCGCGTAGGTGACGGCGGAGGCCGCCAGCATCACGGCGAAAAGCGGTGTGAAGATCATTGTGAGCACGGGGGCCATGTTCTCCACCACGCTCTTCTTGGCCTCGACCAGCCAGGCGGCCACTATGAACGCGCCGGCCGCCCCAGAGGGCAGCACCCATTCGAATAGCCGTTCCACCAGGTCAGGTGCCACCGGTTGGAGGATGATCGAGGTCAGGCCGAGTAACACGCCTCCGCCGAGGGCGATGAGGACGTAGTAGATGAAGCACTCGCCGGTGAACCGGACGAAGTCCATCCGTCGCTCGTGCGAGCGCCAGGCGCCCGCCATATAGGGATAGGCAACCACGAACCACATCGCAACGGGTAGGTGGAGGGCTACCAGCATCTCGGTGGACGAATCCGGATCGTAGGGATAGAGGTTGACGACGAGGGCGGCTACCACGAACGGCGCCACGCTGAGCAGGCCTTGAGTGAGGCTAAGGCGGCGCCGGAGGGCGAAGTACCCGGCGAGGAACGGCAGCACGAACAGGCTAAGGTTGCGAAAGAATGCGGGGGACTCCTCGTCGGGAAAGTCGAAGGCGAGGCGCGCGATCTGGATGACAACGCCGGCCGCCACCGCGAAGGCGAGTGTCTCGACCAGTCCGTTCTCTCGGCGCTGGCTTTCCGTTCGGTCCGACAGGACGAGCTGCCTCCAGAGCCGGTCACTGTGCTCGCGCGCGAACTCCCGGGAAAGCCCGTCGATGTCACCCATCCGCTTGACGGCCACGAGAAAGGCCTCGTCGTCGCTGAGACCCGCCGTGCCCAGGTCTGTCATCTGGTCACGGAGGTGAGCCTCCAACTCGTCGACGTCGGCGCCGTCGACGGCCCGGGCCCGCCCGACGTACGCGCGCCATTCGGCGATCTGTGTTTCGACTTCGTTCATCGGTCAGGCTCCCGCGGTCGTCGGCTGGATGTCGAACAGTTTCCAGGCGTCGTTCAGTGCACGTGTGACGGTCGTCCATTGACGCTGTTGCTCGGCTAGGGCAGATCGGCCCTCGTCGGTGATGGCGTAGTACTTGCGGTGGCGACCCTGGGGCGGAGTGCGCCACTCCGTTGTGACGTAGCCGAGCCGATGGAGACGATGGAGCAGCGGGTAGAGCATGCCGTCCGTCCAGTTGAGTTCCCCTCTGGACAGCGTCCTGACCCGCTTCAGAATGGCGTAGCCGTAGCTCTCGCCCTCGGTGAGGATGGAGAGTACGAGAGGGGTCGCCGAGGCGGCCACCAGATCCTTGTCGATGTGCACCATGCCTCCCTTCTGCAGGGTTCATGCTAGCACTGCTATGCATATCAGTGCAAGGTATTAATTATCGAACTAATCTGGGGGATCCTGACACCCGGTACGCGAAGGTAATCAGCGGAAGTCTTGTCCGAAGGTCTCGGGCTCCCAGTCAGGCGCCGACGTAGGCCGCGAGGTGCTTGCCGGTGAGCGTGGAGCGGGAGGCGACGAGGTGGGCGGGTGTGCCCATGAAGACGATCCGGCCGCCGTCGTTGCCGGCGCCGGGACCGAGGTCGATGATCCAGTCGGCGTGCGCCATGACCCCCTGGTGGTGCTCGACGACGATGACCGACTTGCCGGAGTCCACCAGCCGGTCGAGCAGGCCGAGCAACTGCTCGACGTCGGCGAGGTGGAGGCCGCTCGTCGGCTCGTCGAGGACGTAGACGCCCCCCTTCTCGCCCAGGTGGGTGGCCAGCTTGAGCCGCTGGCGCTCACCGCCGGACAGCGTGGTGAGCGGCTGGCCGAGGCTGAGGTAGCCAAGCCCGACATCGGCGAGCCGATCGAGGATGGTGTGCGCGGCCGGTGTGCGCGCCTCCCCTTCGCCGAAGAACGCCT
>JBBRDB010000204.1:0-4440 GCA_038204345.1 Thermoleophilia bacterium
GAACGGCGAGAAGGCCTACGTCTCCGGTCCGAAAGAGTGCATGAAGCTGGGCGCTCCCTCCGGTCACTGCTCTCTCGTGGTCACCGACCCCGCCACCGGCCACAAGGGTCTCACGTTCATCTACATCCCGGCTCACCTCGACGGCATCAGCTGGACCGTCTACGAGGACATGGGCCGCATGGGCCTCTCCACCGGCGGCTGGCTGTACAAAGACGCCAAGGTGCCCGAGTACTGTCTGCTCGGTGAAGAGGGCAAAGGCTTCTACCATGTGATGGAGGGCTTCAACGCCGCCCGCGTGCTCGTGGCCGCGGCCTGCCTCGGCGGTGCCGAGAAGGGCCTCGAGATCAGCGCCGAGTACAGCACGCAGCGCAAGATGTTCGGCCGTCCGCTCATCAAGTACGAGGCCACCTCGTTCGAGATGGTGAACGACTGGATGCAGCTCGACATGCTCAAGCTGAACCTACTGCGCGGCGCCTGGATGATCGGCTATGAAGGC
Source organism: Thermoleophilia bacterium (assembly GCA_038204345.1). GTDB lineage: Bacteria > Actinomycetota > Thermoleophilia > RBG-16-64-13 > RBG-16-64-13 > JAHJSA01. Next base: position 497 of record JBBRDB010000204.1, read on the forward strand.
CAGAATCCCGGCACCTTCTCGCGCAAGGACATCAACAAGGTCATCGCCACCGTCAAGTGCCTCTCGCCGACGCTGGGCCATGAAGTCGCCCGTCACGGCATGATGTACCACGGCGCCTTCGGATACACGAAGGAGACCCCACTCGAGATGATGCTCCGCGGCGTCATGTCGTACGAAGTGGGCGCCGAGGGCGGCCTCAACGTCATGCGCGGCATCATCGCTCGTGACCTGTGGGGCGAAGCCGCGAACCCGTTCAGAGCGCACCACTCATCTGAAGAAACGCCCGGGGGTGGGGGGCCCCGCCGCTTCGGGGGCGGCGCCCCCGGCCTGTATCCGACGAGGGAAGTGAGCATGGAAAAGGTCGATTGCATCGTCGTGGGTGGCGGTCTGGCCGGGCTTTCGGCGGCCTACGGTCTGGCCTCTGAGGGGCTCGAGGTGATCGTCGTGGAGCGCGGCGACTACGGCGGCGCGAAGAACGTCACCGGCGGGCGCCTCTATGTGAGCCCCATACGTAACATCTACCCTGAACTCTGGGAGTCAGCGCCTTTCGAGCGCCACGTGGCCCGCGAGCTGGTGACCCTTATGGGCGAGGGCGCGTCCACCACCGTCGAGTTGGCCTCCGACCGCTTCGCGACGGCGCCCCACCAGTCGTACACCGTTCTCCGCGCCCGCCTTGATCAGTGGTTCGCCGACCAGGTGATGGAGAAGGGCGGCATGGTCATCACCAAGAACCTGGTAGACGACATCCTGCGCGACGAGTCGGGCAAGGTCGTCGGCATCCGCGCGGGTGACGACGAGATCGGCGCCGACGTCACCATCATCGCGGAAGGGGTACTGGGGCTGCTGTCCAGCAAGATCGGTCTGCGGGAAGAGCCGGCCGCCCGCGACCACGCCCTGGGTTACAAGGAGATACTGGAGCTTCCCCCGAGCGTGATCCAGGACCGCTGGCACCTGAACGACGGCGAAGGCGCCGCTCAGCTCTTCATGGGCAAGGTGACCAAGGGCATGATGGGCGGCGGTTTTCTCTACACGAACAAAGAATCGATCTCCCTGGGGATCGTAGTGGGCATGCAGACGATGAAGGACCGTCGGGAGAAGGTGGACTCGTATACGTTGCTCGATGAGTTCAAAGAGATGCCACAGATCAAGCCTCTGGTAGAGGGTGGGACGCTGGTTGAGTATTCCGCGCACGCCATCCCCGAGGGGGGCATCGCGAAGGTGCCCAAACTCTTCGGCGACGGCTACCTGATGGTGGGAGACGCAGCGGGTCTTGCCCTGAACGCACTCATCACTGTGCGCGGCATGGACTTCGCTATAGCCTCCGGGTTCTACGCCGCCCGGGCCGTGATCGACGCCAAGGCACGCGGAGACTTCTCGGCGGCCGGGTTGGCCCAGTACGAGCAGTCGCTGCGTAGCAGTTTCGTCTTGAAAGATCTCCAGACCGCGCGTGATATCCCGCATACGATCGAGAACCCCCGTCTGTTCACGCATTACCCGGAGGCCGTCTCGAGCCTGCTCGAGACGTTGTTCACCATCGGCCCCCAGCCGTCCCGGAAACTCTCCAGCACCGTCATAAGCGCGGTCCGCAAGGACTTCCTGAACCCCATTACGTTCAGGGAACTCTGGGCCATGCGGAAGATCTAGGGAGGGGCGCGATGAACATCGAAGGCAAACTGGGGCTCGACGTCTTCAAGATCGACAAAGAGCGTCACATCACGATCGACGTGGAAGTGTGCAACGCGGTCTGCACCGATAAAGCCTGTCTCTACGTCTGCCCGGCGCACCTCTACGAGATAGACGACCAGGGCAACAACACCGTCAACTACGAGGGTTGCTTGGAGTGCGGCACCTGTCTCATTTCCTGTGACCACCGTGCCCTCACCTGGCACTACCCCAGGGGCGAGTACGGAGTCCAGTACCGCATGGGGTAGGTCCGCACCTGCCCTGACCGTCGCGCGGCTCAACGTGACTGTCGCACCGGTTGCTTCCAACGCTCGGGCTCGGCCGCGAGCGCGATCCACACGAGAGAAGGGTGATGAGGTTGGACATTGTCGTATGCGTCAAGACCAATCCGGATCTGCAGATGATCCGAATCAAGAACCGAGAGCCGGTCTTGGAGGCCATCCCCTTCAAGGCGGGCGATCTGGAGAAGAACGCGGTCGAAGCCGCCCTGCAACTGCGTGACGCCGCCGGCGACGGCAAGGTCGTCGTGCTCGTGGTGGCCGAGGGTAACCGCAAGGTGCGCGAGACCGTGAAGGAAGTCCTAGCCATGGGGGCCGACGAGGCCGTCCTGGTTGTCGACCCGGCTCTGGAGACCACCGACCAGGCAGGCGTGGCCGCCGCCCTAGCCGCCGCACTGCAGAAGATTGGATCGTACGACCTGGTGCTCTTCGGTGAAGGCTCCACCGACAACTACACGGGTCAAGTGGGCCCACGGGTGGCCGAGATCCTGGGGCTCCCCCAGGTCGGGTATGCCCGCAAGATCACCGCCGGGGGCGCGGGAGTGTTGGCCGAGCGCAGTATGGACGAGTCAATCGAGACCCTGGAAGCTCCCCTGCCCGCGGTAGTGACGGTGGTCAGCGAGATCAATGAACCCCGCATCCCCTCGCTCATGAACATCATGAAGGCCGGCAAGAAGCCCGTGGAGGAGTGGAGCCTGGCCGATATGGGCCTGGACACGGCGGCTGTGGCGCCGGTGCGCAGCATCCTCTCCAACCTGGCGGAGGAGCAGGACCGTAAGCACATCATGTTCGAGGGCGGCGCGGCCGAGCAGGCCGAGGCCTTCGTCAACGCGCTCATCAAAGAAGGGGTCCTGGGGAGATGACCATGGCGGATATCCTCGTATATTCAGAGAAGCAGGGTGCGGCGCTTGAGCTCACGTTCAAGGCCAAGGAGCTCGCCGGAGCCATGGGCATGGGTGTCTCGGCGGCGGTCCTCGGCTCCGGCTCCGATGCCGCAGGCAAACTAGGCGAGTTAGGCGCCGATAGAGTCTACGTCACTGACGACCCGGCGTTGGAAGGTCTGGCCGTGGACGTGACGGCTGAGGCCCTGGCGCAGGTGGCCCGCGAGGCGGGCGCTACGGTGGTCCTGCTGGCATCCACCCGGCGCGGCAAGGAGTTGGCGCCGCGCCTCGCGCAGAAGCTCGGCGCGGGCTGCGTCTCCGACGTCAGTTCGCTGACCTTGGAGGGCTCCACCCTGGTGGCCACTCGGTATGCCTTCGGCGGCAACACCGTGGCGGCAGAGACCCTCGACACTGAGGTCAAGGTGTTCGCGGTCATGCCCAAGACGTTCGAGATCGGGGCGCCCACGCCCGGCGCCGGCCAGATCGTAACGCCGGCACTCGCACTGCAGCCCTCGGCGGTAAAGCTCGTGGAGCGTCGCGCGAAAGAAGGCGACGCTGTAAACCTTGAAGACGCCGAGCGCATCGTGGGGATAGGTCGCGGGCTGAACAAGCGTGAGGACGTGGAACTCGGCCGGGAACTCGCCGCCGCTTTAGGCGCCGAGCTCTCTTGCACCAAGGGATTGGCCGATTTCGGCTGGCTCGGAGAGGACCGTATCATCGGTCTGTCCGGAGCCAAGACGAAGCCCGAGCTGTACCTGTCGGTGGGCATCTCCGGCCAAATCCAGCACACGGTCGGCATCAGCTCATCGAAGCTGATCGCCGCCGTGAACACCGATAAGGACGCCCCCATCTTCCAGCTGGCCGACTACGGCATCGTGGGCGACCTTTACGAGGTCGTTCCGGCATTGATCGAGAAGCTGAAGAGCGTCTAGCTCACGGAATCTCCCGCGCCGGGGCCTGAGGGCCTCCCGGGCGGGGACGTGGCTCCCCCGCCGGTGAGAGACGGCACCGCTGGGGGCTCCGGTCGGGGTGGCGGCTGCGTCCCCGACCCCCAATAGTAGCCCGCGGTGCCGCGGCGGCGGCAAGCCCACCCGCGAACAAC
>JBBRDB010000205.1:0-4362 GCA_038204345.1 Thermoleophilia bacterium
TGCCGGCACGACCATCGCCGCTGGAACCCAGATCCTCACCTCCGGCAACACCGGCCGATCCAGCGGCCCCCACCTCCACCTCCAGATCCGCACCGCCGACGGCGTCCTGCGCTGCCCGCAGGCGCTGCTGCGCTCGCTTCGGGAGAATGGCGTTGGTGTATCGACGATGGTGCTCCCGACCAGCGGCTGCTGGTACTGACGATCGGCCTCCTGGCACGGGCAGCCCATGTCGTCGAACGATCGGTTGGGTTGCCGTGATGCTCGCGAGAGACAGACCCGGTCCGGGCCTGCGCTATGCGTGGCGAGAACTGCCTTCGGTCCGGCGTGATGTCTCGACGACACCGAGGTGATGTGGCCACTCGGCCCAGACGGTCGCACACCCCATCCTGTGACACGAGTGCCTCGACGTGCGGTCTGCGTTCACTCCGACCCCACGCAGCCGCCCCTTGCAGTCCGAGTTGGGGGGTACGGTACGAGCGTGCCGGTCGACGTCCTTTCCCTGGTGGTGGAGTTGGTAGGGGGTCTCGTCCTTGAGCGTTCGGCCGGCACCAAGCTCGCGGAACGCAATGAGGAGAGGAAGGAGCTGAGGAAGCTGGCGACGGAGTTGTCCGTGCCAGTTGCGATTGCCGCCGCGGTCAACGACTGGCTGGCGATCCCGGAGGTTCGACGCCTGATCGCTGTCACGCCCAGCCAGAACGTCGCCGACCTGGTCTATGCGACCGTCGAACCCTTGAAATGGCATCTTCGCGTAGCGGGTGTCGATGTCCCAGTAGGCTTCGCAGACGATCTCGTGAAAATTGTGCATGGCTCCGCGGCCGAGAGAGCGCCGGCGCCGCTCGTGATGCAGGCCGTGCTCGATGATCTCGAAGAGCTCAAACTCGGCCAGGCGGTTCTGTATCAGGCGCACTTGGATAGCCAGTGCAATGATCTCGAAGGTGCCCGCCGACAGGCGAGGAAACTCTTCGATGAATCGGAGTATTGGGAGTCTGCCAAGGAGTGGGTACGAACAGCCGATCTCGCTAGATCGCTTGGATCGTCGTCCACAGAAGCGCTGGCCCTTCAGGCTGCGGGAGGGGCAGTGACCAATTGCCTCTTTTCCGGCGCGCTGTTGGAAAGCCGGCGAACCGAACTCGTCAAGCTCTGGAGCGACGCAACTACGCGTCGGGCTGCGATCGTCGGTGACCTCGACACTCAGCAGTCCCTCATGCACGCCGTGCTTGCCATCGCGGAGAGACGGGAGGGTGACGCCCTCGACCTCCTTTCTGAGATCCGTCGCTCACCGGAGGTGACCGCCCCAGAGTTGGCACAGGTGTGGGGCATGCAGGTGTCGCTCATCTGGGCGACGGGCGATCAGGTTGAACTCCAACAGCTTGTCGAGTCAGCCCCCGATACACAGACCGCCATGTTCTCGCCAGAGCTTGCGATGATCATCGAAGTACTCAGGTACCGAAGTCTTGCGCGAGTGGGTCTGACGACCAGAGCGGACGCCGAGAAGGTCGCGCTGTTGGCAGTTGCTGCAGCGCACGCCGACCCAACTGTCATCGGTCGTGCGATAGTCGAGCTGATCGCCTGTATCTCAGAATCCCCGCTGCTAGACGCGGCTGAGCTAGCGCTACATCTTCAAGTCCTCGGAGAGAAGGCCGAGGACCTCGGATGTCTGTTCTTCGCCCAGCAGGTTCTTGCGGACTGCGCTATGGAAAGTAGTCCGAGTCGCCCAGATGTAGCACTCGAACATCTCGCCGAAGCCGAGCGCCTTCTGGCCACCGGTGTCGATGGTTTCGACAGCTTGGCGCCCATCCTCCTGCATATTCAGAGAGCGCAGGTACTCACCCGCTGGGCAGAGACTGCCGACGATGGAACGGTGTCGGACATTCTCAACCGGGCTTCATTCGAACTCGGACAGGCTGATTCCATGGCGAACGACGTCCGACGGCCGATACCCACCGAGCTAGCAGCGGATATTGCTTTGCTCAACGGGCGCTGTGCCGCGATGGCCGGCGCGCTAACAAAGGCGCGGGAACACTTCGAGCGGTGTCATCGCTTGTCACCCAAGCGGCTCTCCGGGACTGCGTTGTTGGCGGGTGCCCGGGCAGCTCTGCTCGAAGGGGACTGGGAGACGGCGGCGGCTTCTGCCCGTCAGGCCGCCGCTCTGCCGGGTGATGCCGGACTAGCTGCGACATCTCTTGCGACCCACATCGAAACGCGCATTCGGCCGGTAATCGACTGGCTCGATGGGCCTGAATGCACTCAGACCCGATTAGAAGCTGTCGAGACATCACCCCGCGAGTGGCTAACACGGAGCTACGCCCAACTTATCGAGCTGTTGCAGACAGTGGACTGGAAGGAGGCGTCGTTTCTGTACGACTACTGGCACCGAGGCTGGTTTCTCCACATCGCAACGGCGCTATCGACAGACCCACTAGATGTGATCACCATTGACGCGTCGAGTGTTGGTGATATCGCTTCAGCGTGCAGGCTTCTCTGCCCGCTCTTTGAGACAGTAGTCATCAAATGGAAGGGTGAGATGGAGTGTGGCGTCGCCATCGGCGCGGTACCGGATGGCTTCTTCTTGAGGGGTGGGCACGGATTCGAAATTCTGGCGGGTACCACTGTGCGACTCGGCGCCGAATGGACCAAGGTAGCTTCGGCCTCATCGACCAGGCTTCCGCCTGAGGTGATGGGCTTCCTGCTGACTCGAGCCCTGCGACTCTGGGCGACCGGCCGTCTCGTAGTGGTGCCGGCTGCTGTGGTCGGCTGCAATCGATCCGCTGTCGGCTGGACAGACGCTGTGCTATCCCAGCGATTGCTCGGCGGTGCCGTGAACGCCACAGTAGGAGGCCCAGCCTGGCCCGAGCGGGAACTAGACCTTGGTTCTGTGAACATTCCCTTTATCGAGGGGGTGCCACTGGATCGCTTGGGTGAGGTCCTCGATGACATCGGGGATGGCATCGCCAAGTACCGCACGCGAATCATGCACCTCCTCGACGCCGGTACTTTGTCTAGGAAGAACTGGGCAGGCCAGAAACAGCTGCGTGAAGAGATCCGCGCCGCCTTCGGTGGAATGGAGGCGGAATGGAAGACCCTCACATCCGAGTCAACCTCCACGCAGGAGGCGGAAGTTCTCAGTCTGCTCTCGGTGGTCCGTCGCGCAGACCGCTTTGATGACTCTTCATCGATTCTTGCAGCGAGTGCTGGGATGTCGGCGGCAACGTGGTTTCCGCTCTGGCGGCTTGCCGCGCAAGGTTCTCTCGGGTGGACCGTCCAGAACGCCGCTCAGAACACAGCCGGGCAGGACGCAGCAACGGCGGGCGCGACATGGCTCTGCCCAGGCACCCATGGGCTTGGTTGGCGGATGATCATGTCGGGATCGGATGCACTCGCTAGACGAGAGTTGGGAAGTCTGGAGTGGCTTGCGATGTTGGACTTGGCGATCGAGCGTGAGCGCAGGCCTGGCGACTGACTGGAAGACACGACGCCGCGGTTGGTGTCCCCTCGACGCGTAGATCGTCACCGGACACGAGGTTGCCGACGCGTGAGGCGCCTGGTGGCCAGCGAGCGTGAACTTGGCCACGGTGAGCGGGGTGGACCGAGAGCAGGTAGCACCGTGCGCCGAGCCTGACCGGGGCGATCCATCGGATCACTGCGGACTCGCGTAGGAGTACGGTTGACTATCCCGCTCGTGATCACCGCCGTGCTCGTGGGTCCACGGCCCGTACCTTGAGGGGCGATGGCTATGCGTATCGATGACCAGAGTGAAGCCGACCCCTTCGGCGTCCGGCGGGCAGTCTTCTTGGATCATTTCGGCGAGCGTGTAGGCGCGGGGATCAGCTGCGACTCGCTACTCCGTGAGGCCATCGAGCTGGCGCATGGGCGCCGGCACCTGACGATCGTTCACGGTGACCCGACCGAGGTCGCAGCCTCGCGGCAACTCTCCGAGTTCTACGAGGAGTTGCGTCGTCTCGCTGCCGGTTGCGAGTGGGTCCGTGTCCGCGGGAACGCTGAGTACGTCACGGTCACCGTTGGCGGGGCGCTCGCCGAGGAGCAGATCGCGCTGTTCGAGGCCGCCGCTGCGTTTGCGAATCCATGCGGCTGGACGATTGTCGCCTCCGCCGTCCCGCCGCTCAGCTGACGCTGCTTGGGGTTCGCTGCGATCGGAGTTCGTTGTAGAGCGCTGTCGTTGCTGGCGACGGTTCGGCCTCGAGGTCGGCGAGGTACACGCACAGTTCCTCGTAGGCGCCGACGAGTCCACGGGTGTTGCCGGCGTGCGCCTCGAGTCGCATGCGGAGCCTGTAGAGGTGCTCGTCGCCGGGTAGCCCGCGGAGCCCTCGACTGATCGCGTGGCGGGCGAGGTCGTGTTGTCCG
>JBBRDB010000206.1:0-4360 GCA_038204345.1 Thermoleophilia bacterium
GACTCCGCGATCCAGTCGAGGAACAATTCCCCCAGCCTCTCGGCCTTCTCCCTGAGGGAGTCTTCGAGCATCTTCGCCTGACTAACGAGGCGGAGCGGGTCGACGTCCTGAGCATCCAGCTGTTCGGCCTCCTCTTCGACCCAGCGCTCCACCATGTCCACCGTGGCCTCGGGGTGGAACTGCAGGCCGTACGCCCACCTGCCCCAGCGGAAGGCGGCCATGCTGTATACAGCGGTGGAGGCGAGGTGCAGCGCCTCAGGCGGCACGTCATGGGTATCGCGATGCCAGAAGAACTGCGGCTCCGGTGCCGCGAGGATGCGCATCACCGGGTCGTAGGCTCCCGCCTTGGTCACAAACAGAGGTAGAAAGTCCATCTCGCGGGGCAGCCCCCATTTCGACCCCGCGAACACCGGGCTACCGAGCGCCTCGGCCAGAAGCTGAGATCCCAGTCCGAGGCCGAGGATGGGCACCCCGCGCCTCACCGCGTCGGACATGAGGAGCAAGGAGTGGTCCAGGGCCCGGTACTCGCGGCGCTCGTAGACGCCCATGGGGCCGCCCAGAGCGATCAGCCCGTCGTAGCCCTCATCGCGGACGAGAGCCTCCACCGACGCCGCCGACTCCATCTCCACTTCCGGCGTCCCCTGAGTCAAGTCCACCGTCACGAGCGCGGCACCCGCTGAAAGCACCGGCTGGAGGAGGCCGAGCGGCGCCAGGGGTGAGTGCTGCAGCACGGCTATCCGGGACGCTTCCCCGGAGTGCCGACGCGAAGGTGCGGTCATCGGGTGGCTCCGGGGGTATCTCCGGGGTCGGAGCCCGAACGGGGGTCGGAGCCCGAACCGGCGCCGGAGCCCAGACCGAGCGCCGGAGCCCGAACCGGCGCCGGAGCCCGGACCGAGGCCGAGTCCGGCACTCGAATCGAGGCCCAGTCCGGCACCCAGACCCTCGTGCTTCTCGCGCGCATACTCCCGCACGCACCCCACGAACCGTTCCGCCAGTACCCGCGCCTTCGCCTCCATGCCGCGCGCGCGCACCGAGGCCTCGGCCACGAGCGCGGCGGCATCTACGTAGTCGAGGGTGGCCAGTTCGTCTGCGTACCGGCGGGTCCACTCCTCGACCAGGGTCGGAGTGACCTCCACATGGAACTGCACGCCGTACGCCCAGCGGCCCCAGCGGAAGGCCTGGTGCGGATACATCCGGCTGGAGGCGAGCAGCCGACCATCCTCGGGAAGATCGAAGGTGTCGCCGTGCCAATGGAAGACAGGCTCCCTCGTGTCGAACCCATGGAACGCGGGATCGACACGCCCGCGCTCGGTGAGTTCCACCGGGAACCAGCCGATCTCCCTGCGACGACCGGTGACGACCCCGGCCCTCACCTGAGCCCCCAGAGTCCATGCCAGCAGTTGAGCGCCGAGACAGATCCCGAGGATAGGGATATCCGCGTGTACCGCGACCTGGAGCAGGCGCAGAGAGTCGTCGAGACCCTCCACCTCGGCGTGATCGTACACGGACATGGGGCCGCCGAGCGCCACCAGGCCTTCGAACGACGAGGGTCCGCCCCCAGCATGATCCTTGAGAAGATCCTGCACCGCGTGGTGGTAGGCGACGGGATCCGAAAAGGCCTCGAACTCCACGAGTTCGAACGATCGTTGGAAGATAGGCTCGAGCGTGCCCAAAGGTTCGCACGCTACATGCTGTAGCACGACGACGCGCGGACGCGCCCGAGCGCTCATCGTGTCGATTTTCAAGCCTTGAACATCCATGGTCAGCAGAGTAAACCAGCCCGGTGGGTCCGCGTCAAAGAGCGGATACTCTCGGAGCGGCGCTGGTACCATTGGCGGCATGGTCACGCCTTCCCCCACAGGTGCTCTGATCGAGGCCCGCGGCCTGTTCAAGTGCTACGGCGACCTCATGGCCGTCAATGACGCCGACTTCCACGTGCTCCCGCGCGATTTCCTGGGATTCCTGGGGCCGAACGGCGCTGGTAAGACAACGTTGATGAAGATGATCTACTGTCTGGCCGAACCTACCGCGGGCCGGCTCTCGGTCTTCGGCACCGATGTGTTGGCCGACCCACGGAGCATCAAGTCCAGGTTGGGTGTGGTATCCCAGGAGAACAACCTCGATCCCGACCTCTCGGTGTGGGACAACCTGATGATCTACGCGCGTTACTTCGGGCTCCGCGGCCCCGAGATCAAGGCCCGCGCCCGTGAATCGCTGGAGTTCATGGAGCTCTGGGACCGCCGGGACACCGTGATCATGCACCTCTCCGGCGGCATGAAGCGTCGGTTGGTCATCGCCCGCGCACTGCTCAACGACCCCGACATCGTCATCCTCGACGAGCCGACCACCGGTCTCGACCCACAGGTGCGCCACCTGATCTGGGACCGGCTGCTGGAACTCCGCGACCAAGGTCTCACCTTCCTCCTCACCACGCACTACATGGAGGAGGCGGAGAAGCTCTGCGACCGGCTCTACATCATGGATCGAGGGCGTATCGTCACGAGCGGACGGCCGCTGGAGTTGGTGCAAAAACACGTGGGCGAGTACGTTCTCGAGATAGTCGCCGATCAGGAGATCGAGCGGCAGATACACGAGGAGCATCCCGACATCCCCTGGCAGCGGAGCGGCCAACGCCTCTACCTATACGGCTCCTCTAGCGAGGAGTTCACGCCCCTCGTCACTCGGTACGCCGAACGAGAGACCCGACTGCGGCCTGCGTCGATCGAGGATGTGTTCTTGAAGCTCACCGGCCGGGAGATACGCGAGTGAGCGCGCCAGAGGGACCTCGAGGGCGGGTGCTGCCCAACGGGCGAGGGCCGCAGGACGGGCGAGGGCCGCAGGACGGGCGAGGGCTCCCCGACGCGGACGCCCCCGCCACTGACGCCGCGCCGGCCGACCCCCGGGGGTTGGCCGGCGCACACGTCGCAGGCACCGAGACCTGCCCGATCGAGCCCGCCGTCGACGCCTGCACGCGCGAGGGCGCGGAGTGGACTGCGGGATCGCCTCGCGCGCGGCGCGGCCTGGCCGCGGTGGGAGGCCGCTTTCGCCAGGTGTGGTTCCGCAACGCGTACGTGTTCGTCAAGTTGTGGAAGACCAACCTCTTTCCGCCGCTCATCGAACCTTACCTCTACTTGCTCGCCTTGGGCTTGGGGGTGGGCTTCTACGTGAACCAGATGGACGGTGTCGACTACCTCACCTTCGTCGCCCCCGGCATCATAGTCACGACCTCGATCATGCAGGCCACCTTCGAATGCACGTACGGCTCGTACTTCCGCATGGCCTTCCAGAGCACCTTCGACGCCATCATCTCCACTCCCGTGAACCCGGAGGAGGTGAGCCTGGGAGAGATCTGCTGGGGCGCCACGCGATCGATCATCAACGCCGCGGCCTTGATGATCAGCCTGGCCATCTTCGGACGATTGGACCTGGCCTGGGCCCCGGCCATCCTCGCCTTGCAGTTCCTGATAGGCATGCAATTCGGCGCTCTCTCCCTGCTCATCACCAGCAAGGTCCGCCAGACCGAATACTTCAACTTCTTCCTGAGCGGCGTTATCTTCCCGGCGCAGATGCTGACGGGTGCTTTCTTCCCCCTCTCGCGCATCCCCGAGGTGTTGCAACCCATCGCTTGGGCGGTGCCGCTCACCTCGGCCATCGACCTGACGCGGAGCATCATGCTCGACAGGCTGGGCATGAACTCATTGCTCGAGCTGGGCTATGTCGCGGTCACGACACTCGTGTTCGTGGAGTTGGCCCTGCGTAGCATGAGACGCAGGCTGATCGGATGACCGCGGAACGCTCAGCGGTCATCGAGTGTTGGGGGCTCAAGAAGCACTACGGCGGGACTCAGGCGCTGGTCGGCGTGGATCTGCGTGTAGACGCCGGGAGCATCTTCGGGTTCCTCGGACCGAACGGAGCCGGCAAGTCCACACTCGTCAAGATCCTCACCGGGCTGGTGCGGCCAAGTGAGGGCCGCGTGGAGGTCGTCGGCGGCCGCCCTGGTGCGCGGGCGGTGCAACGTCGTCTCGGTTACCTCCCCGAGCACTTCCGTTTCCCCTCCTGGCTCACCGGACGTGAGCTACTGCACGTGCACGGGGGCCTGGCGGGGACGGACCCCGACGACGCCTACCTTCTCGAACTCGTGGGCTTGACCCGTGCCGCCGACCGCAGGATCGGCGGATACTCCAAGGGCATGCAGCAACGGCTGGGCTTGGCGCAGGCCCTGGTCGGCGACCCGGAGATAGTGTTCCTGGACGAGCCCACCAGCGCGCTCGATCCTCTCGGCCGCCTCGACGTGCGCGACATCCTTCTGCACCTCCGGGACCGCGGGATGACCGTGTTCCTGAACAGTCACCTGCTGACC
>JBBRDB010000207.1:0-4284 GCA_038204345.1 Thermoleophilia bacterium
TTGTCATGCGTCACCTCGAAGAATCCGGTGGGGCCGCGGCCCGCAGCAGCGGGCCTCGGCCTCCAGAGTGCGGGGTGCTACCTTCTTACATGCCCGTGAAGTCCGGCTTCCTCCCGCTCAAGAAGGCTCCGATACCCTCCGCTGCGGCCTTGGTCTCAGCCACACGGCCGAAGGCCACGTAGCCGGCCTCCAGTGCCGCGGGCAGATCGGGAGCCCGCAGACCTTCCTTGATGGCATCCGCGATTATGTCCACCACCTCGCGGGAGAGCACGGCGCCGTCGGCCGACACCGCCTCGCCGACCACGATGTCTTCCTCGCGCACCGCGCTCAGGTCCGGCCACGGGAGTGGCACAGAACCTACCAGGGCCCGGACGCGCTCGGCGGCCAGGCACACCAGCGACTCGTAGTCGTCCTCGAGGCCCGAGACCATGCCGATCTCGAGCGCTTCGGCGGCTGAGAGCCGCTCGGCCTGGGTGATCATGGCCGTGAACTTCTTGGCAGCTGCAGGCCACTTCCGATACGGCACGACCACGCCGCCGATACCGGGGAGGATGCCCAAACCCACCTCCGGGAATTGGAAGAACGCCCGAGAATGGGCGACTATCTCGTGGCAGCGCGTGGCGAGCTCGGCCCCGCCGCCCAGGGCCATGCCGTTGACCGCCGCGACCACCGGCTTGGTCATCTGGTCCAAGTGCACCAACAGGCGCGAGGAGTCGCGCGAATATTGAGCCGATGCCGCAGCGTCGCCGAGCATCTCGGTGAACTTGCCGATCTCTGCGCCGGCGCAGAAGGCGCGCGGCCCGTATCCCACGATCACGAAACCGGCGACGGAAGCGTCGCCTTCGAAGGCCTTGATGACCCCCAGGATCTCATCGTTGGTGGCGTCGGTGAGCGCGTTCATCTGCGCGGGCCGCCGCAGCGTGATGACCACCACGTCGTCCAGCCGGTCTACCAGCAGATAGCGGTTGAACTTGGTGGCTTCGTCGAAATGATCCATGAGTTCGGGGCCGGGCAGACCGGGACGTTCCTCGGCCAGGCGTCCCAGGATGCGCGCCACCTCGTCGCGACCCATCTGCCGCATGAGGTCGAGCGAGCTCTGCTTGAAGCCCAGAGCGAGCAGCGAGCCGAGGTGCAGGTCTTCCGGAGCGCCGATGCCGCGGGCGACGATATCCAGTGACTGGCTAAACAGGATGCCGAGCAGACGGTCACGCACCGCATCGCGCAGGTAGGGAGGAACCTCGACGGCAGTACCGGGGCGGTTGACGGCCCAACGGTCCACGCTGTGCAGGATCTCCGCCGGTTTGTAGGCGGGGCTCTCCTCCATCTGGCGTTGGTTACATTCGTAGGTGATGGGATTACCGTTGGCCATGTTCAGCACGAAGAACGGGCCGGCGTGCACGAACTCCTCGGCCACCGCATCCACCTGCTTGGCCGTCACGTCCCCACGACCCAGGAGCAACGCCGAGTCGTTGGTCCAGTTGTCGAAGATGCGGTCGAGCATGAATGCGATCACGTCGTCGGTGACCAGCGGTGCCTTGCCGGTGAACGCGAAGAGCCAGCGCAAGTAATCGACGGTCTCGCGATCCCCGCCCTTCCAGGTGATCACCTCGACGGCCGGATTACGCCAGGCCGGGGCGAAGAAGTGCGTGATGGTGGTGCGCCCGGGCCGCTCCATCTCGTCGAAGAGCCACGCGGCCGGGATTGAGCTGGTGTTCGAGCAGATGATCGTGTCCGAAGACACCCGTTCCTCGATCATGGCGAATATCTTCTTCTTGAGCGGGATGCTCTCGGTGGCGGCCTCTATGACCAGGTCCGCGGAGGCCAGCGCATCGTAGTCCGACGTGGTCACGATGTTGGCCAAGACCTTGGCGGCCTTCTCCTCCGTCATCTTTCCGCGCTTGATGCCCTTCTGGGCGTAGCCCTCGAAGCGTCCGCGCACGGCGGCGAGAGCTTCCTCGCTGATATCGACAAGTGTGAGGGTGATGGCCGGCAAAGCCGTCTTGAGGTAATAGCCGATATCGGGGCCGATGGTGCCCGCGCCGACGATGGCCACGTGTTTGGGCAGGTCGGTGCGTGGTGAGCCGAGCAGCGGGTTGCGGAAGCCGGGGTAGAGGTTCGTGCTCATGTCCTCCACCTAGCCGACCTTGATGACGAGAGCGGCACCGGTGTCACCCGCGGCGCAGCCGGTGAAGAGGCCGAGGCCGCCTCCGGCGATGGCCAGCTCCTCGATGAGCTCGATCACGCAACGGGCTGCTGTGGGACCTTGCGGGTGGCCGAATACCAGCGGGCTGCCGTAATTGTTGAAGCTCATCACGTCCAGGCCCATGGTCTTGGCCATATACAGGTCGTTGGCGGCGAACGGGTTGTGGGTCTTGATGGCATTCATATCGCCGACGGAGAGGCCGGCGTTCGCCAGCGCCGCTTCGGCGGCCGGAACCGGAGCAGAAGGCATGAGTGCCTTGCCCACACGCGAATAGCCGAACGACAGCACCTGGATCTCTGGGCCGTCGGCCGCGATCTCCTTCGCCTTCTCGCGCGTCGTCACTATGACGGCGGCGTTGCCGTCGGCCGGATGGGTCTGTGCGCCGAAGGTGTGAACGCCCCCGGGCAGCACGGGATTCAAGGCCGCGAGGCCTTCAGCCGTGGTGGGGAAGATGCCTTCGTCGGCATCGATGGTCACCATCTTCTTCCTGCTCACCTGCACGTCGAGCGGGAACATGTAGCGCTTCTGGAAGGCACGATCGTCGGCCAGGGCATCGAGGTACTGCTCGTAGCGGCGCAGGGCAACCTCGTCGCATTCTTCCCGGGTCACTCCTGACTGTTTGGATACGTTCTCGGCGGTGGCTATCATCGGTTCGCCCGCCCAGGGGTCGTAGGCGAAATTGTCCATGACCCAGTTCTCCTGGTCCACCTGACCGCCCGGGCCGTTGGGATTGGGCCACACTGTGTGGGGGCCGTTCGAACACCGGTCGGCCATCAGGTTGAACACGGTGCCGGCGGACCCGACCTCCAGCGCCATGGAGGCCTGATATATGGCCGTGGTGGAGGTGCTGCAGGCCTGGCTGATCCAGATGCCCGGCACGCCGTCCGCCCCGATGAGAGCCGCCGCCCACGGACCTCCGAAGAAGATGCGAGGCTGTGCGATCGTGGATCCGAAGTTGACGTAGTCGATGATCCCCGGGTCGATACCCTTCTCGGCCATCCACTTCTTGGCTGTGGCCGCGCCCAGGGGCAACGAATGCACATTGGCGATACTGCCCTGCCAACGGACAAAAGGCGAACTGTAGTAGCCCCCGTACGGGATGAATGCCTTCGTGAACATGAACTCCACCTTCCGATTCGCGAGCCAGACGACTCCGACGTCGCCGTGTGCTCTCCTCCTGGCCTGTCTTTCAATGGTACAGATTATCATTGCCAACTGGCCGTCCGGTCAAGTATGACAGCTGGACCGTGTTTTGGACTACATCTGGAACGACCCGTCCGTGACCCACTCACGGCCACAGGATACCTACGCCACACTTTTTAGGGGTCCGATGTTGCCTATCGGCCGGATTCGGGGTACGATTAGTGCATCGATCTACACTAAACGGGGGTCTGTACCATGGACATCACGAGTGACACACGGGTCGGCGACATCGCCACGACGATCCCGGCCTCCATCACCGTCTTCGAACGCTACGGGGTGGATTTCTGCTGTGGCGGCGATACTCCCCTTAGCGAAGCCCTACGGGGGACCGGCCTCTCCGTGGGAGACGTGCTGGCCGAGATCGAATCCGCGGCCTCGTCCATACAAGCCGAGGACCAGCTGCACGAGGACTGGGCGCAGCGCGACCCCGCGGCCTTGGCCGACCACGTCGAAGCCGTCCACCATAGCTACCTGCGCGAGCGCCTGCCCGGCGTGGGCCGCAAGATGGCCACCGTCCTCTCTGTCCACGGAGAGAACCATCCCGAACTCTTCGAACTCGGTCGCGTGTTCGAGAAACTCCGCGTCGAATTGGAGCAGCATCTGAAGACCGAAGAGGAGGTGGTGTTCCCGGCCCTGAGGGAACTCGTGCGGGAAGAGCCGAAGGGCTCCAAACGCGCCGCGCTTCTTGACTCGCTCCGAGGTCTCGAAAGCGACCACGACGGCGTGGGCGACTTGCTCAAGGCCATGCGGGGCATCACTTCCAGCTACCAGACTCCTGCCGGCGCGTGCGCCACCTACGGCGCTTTATTCCAGGATCTGCGGGCTCTCGAAGCAGACATCCACCGGCACGTGCACCTGGAGAACAATGTCATGTTCGC
>JBBRDB010000208.1:0-4278 GCA_038204345.1 Thermoleophilia bacterium
CGAAGGGTTTCGCTCAAGCTCTAAAGAGGGTCTTGCGACAGGACCCCGACGTCATCCTGGTGGGCGAGCTGCGCGACCTGGAGACCATCTCTGCGGCCTGCACCGCGGCGGAGACGGGCCACCTGGTCTTCGGCACGTTGCACACCACCTCAGCTCCTTCGACCATCGACCGCATGATCGACGTGTTCCCGCCCCACCAGCAAGAACAGATAAGGATGCAGCTCTCCATCACGCTGCAGGGGGTTATCTCCCAGACGCTCATGCCGAAGATCGGCGGCGGCCGGGTGGCTGCGCACGAGATCATGGTGTGCCTCACCTCGATCGCCAACCTGATCAGGGAAGCCAAGACCCACCAGATGGTCAACATGATCCAGGCGGGGAGTCGGCACGGCATGCACACGCTCGACCAGGACCTCACCGCGCTCGTCGCAAAGGGCGTGGTGTCCTACGAGGACGCGGAGGCGAAGGCCCAGGACCGCGCGGGCTTCGAAGCCCAATGCGGCGAGTACAAGGGGAAAGGAGCCGCGCCCGCCCAAGCCGGGTGGAGTCAGCCTCTGCCGCCCAACGGACAGCGTCCGCAGCCGATCCCAGGGCCGAACGCGGGGCCGACTACAGAGGTGGCCGGACGGCCGGGGCTACCGGGCCAGCCGGGGCCGGCTCCTGGGAATGGCGCGCGTCCAACGAACGGTCAGGGTCGACCCGCGCATGGTGTCGTGTTGGCCGGCGCGGCACCGGCGGCCGGGCCGGGCGTCAGACAGCCGACCCGCTGACCCGAGGCCCTACGCTACGGGATCAAAAGCACCGGGACGGTCAGCCGGAGGCTCACGCGATGGCTGACGCTGCCAAGCAGAAGCCCCTTGAACTCACCCAGGCCACGCTTGCCCATGACCACCACATCGACGCCGGTCTCCTCGGCCTCGCGGACTATCTCGTCCGCCGCCGCGCCCACCGCGATCTTGACCTCGGCGCCCACACCGGCGTCCTCAAGAACCTTCAGGGCCGACTCAAGGGACTCGCGCCCCTCCCGCTCAACGTACTCGTCGATGACCTTTTCGCCGATGCCGGCTACCATAACGAGTGCTTGAGGGATGGGCACCACGGTGAGGAGAACGACCTCGGAGTCGAACTTCTTCGCGAGATCGCCCGCCACGCGGACGGCTCGCAAGGCGTGCTCGGATCCATCGGATGGCACCAAGATGCGCTGGAACACGACGTGACCTCCCTCACTCGCCTATGGGTCGCGACCCTGTGTCGTGTGACCCCGTGCCGTGATGTATCGTGACCGTGTCCGGCTGTCAAAGGCCAGTGGAGGATACCGGGATCGAACCGGCGACCTCCGCCTTGCAAAGGCGGCGCTCTCCCAGCTGAGCTAATCCCCCGCGAAACGACGCACCGGAAGGGCCGTGCGTTGCTCACGAGCCAGAGCGGCAAAGTGGGCCTGCGTGGATTCGAACCACGGACCTCATCCTTATCAGGGATGCGCTCTAACCAACTGAGCTACAGGCCCCCCGAGCGAGGGAGTAGTTTACCTTCAATCAGACCTTTGTCAAGCTACAAGAGTGGGTGGTACGGCGCCCCGGCATGAGCTACTCTAGAGTCACAGTCGACCTTATGGAGCGGAAGAATACCTATGGACGGCTACGAAAAGATGTCGGTCTATGGCGTGAGCTTCGATGTCGCCAGCAAGCAGCCGATAGTGTTGCTCAAGTCCGAGAACACGAACCGGTTTCTGCCTATCTGGATCGGCCATCCGGAAGCCGCGGCTATCCTGATGCGCCTCCAAGAGACGGAACTCCCGAGGCCCATGACGCACGATCTCTTCACCAACGTGCTGGGATTCCTCTCGACGTCGCTGCAGCACGTTCTCGTCACCGAGTTGCGTGACAACACCTTCTACGCGGTGCTACACCTGTTATCGGGCGAACGCGAGATGGATGTGGACTCTCGGCCTTCTGACGCCATCGCCTTGGCCGTGCGCAGCGAGGCTCCCATATTCGCAGCTAACGAACTCCTCGACACCAACGGCGTCGAGTTGGATCAAGAAGAGACCGAGGACGTCGAGGGCGTGGTGACGGAGTTCAAGCAGTTCCTGGACGCCATCTCGCCCGAAGATTTTTGAGGCGCCGCTCGTCGGCTGCGGCGGCCTGAACCCGCCACCGGGACAGATGCCGGTCAGTCGGCGGCGCGCGCGGCTGCCTCCCGCTTGACCACGTCGAGGATCACGGTGAAGATCTCGCGCAAACCTTCCGGGCTGAGGGTCCCGCGGTTCGAGCGAGTGAGATAGGTGAACACCCAGTCTTCCTGACGGGGATCGAAGAATTCCATCCCCTGGCTCTCTTTGTAGCTCTTGAGTTTCTCCACCAGTTGGATACGCTTGTTGAGAGCTTCCACGATCTTGAGATCGTTGTCGCTGATCTGTTCCCGGTACTGCTTGACGACCGGGTCGGTGGTGGGTGTGCTCACACTGATGCTCCTTCGTGGCCCCGGCTACGGCTGCTCGATCGCCTCCCGGGATGGACAAATGAATCGCATAGGCTACCACCTGCGCGCCGAATCGACCTCTTATACGTCATGGTATAGTGTGGACCCCAAGGAGGCTGAGACGCTATGGGCACTTCGACTATCGAGATCACAGCAGACAACTTCGACGCCAGTGTTATGAAGGCGGCGGAGCCGGTCTTGGTGGATTTTTGGGCACCGTGGTGCGGCCCCTGCCGGACTATGGGCCCCGTGCTCGAGGAACTGGGAGAGGAACACGCGGGCACGCTCACGGTCGGCAAGCTGAACGTCGATGAGCACCAGGAACTCGCGGCTCGTTTCAACGTCCTCTCCATCCCCACACTACTGCTTTTTAAGGATGGTGAGATCGTCAAGAAGCTGATCGGAGCCCTCCCCAAAGCGCGACTGTCCAGCGAATTGGCGCCCTACCTGGGAGGTCAATGACGTGTGTGAGGCCCACGCCTACATGCTGACCGCATCCGGCCAGGAGAAGATCATGGAGAACGTCGTGCGCATCAGCTACGACGACGACGGGAGGCTCGTGCTCGCCGATCTGTTCGGCGATGAACAGCGGGTCGATGCGCGCATCCGCGAGATCGCCCTGCTCGAGCACAAGATCTTCTTGGAAAGCACGGTCCCCGATCGGGTGCCCGAGGGTCAGGCCTCGGCGTAACGTCCGCAGGCCGCGACGAAGCGCCCGGCGCTTTGCGGAACCGAAGCGAGGTGCACCAGCACCCGCGAGCACAGCAGATTCTGGGCCGCCGCGCCCTCCAGCTGAGGCGCCGGCCACCCCGGAGCGGACACCGCGAAGGGCAGGCTGCGGCTGGCCGGCGCCTCCATGATTTCCGCGTCGGTGGACACCCACCCCTTCAGCCGATCCCCTTCGGAAAAGAGAAGGCACTCGCGCTTGACCTCGACGTCGAGGTACGTGGCCTCATCCAGGTCGGCGATGATCTCGCCTTCGGAGGGGAGCAGACCCGCAAGATCGAACGACCGTCCGCGGTCGTCCTGGATGCGCCGCAGCAGGTAGAGCATGCCGCCGCCCAAGGCCAGCAAGGGCATGCCTTCGGCCACTCTCACCCGCAGCTCCCGCATGAGTTGGTAGTTCTCAGCCAACTCGGGCAGCGCCTCCACCCACAGATGGCCCGCCAACACCACGCCGGCCGTCTCGGGAGGGAGGACCTCATCCCCCGTCAGATCGAGTCGCATGATCCTGGCGCCGGCGGCGCGCAACAGCTCTATCGAATCCCGACTCCACGGCGTGAAACCACGGCCGCCGGCCACCATGACCAGGGGCCGCGTGTCGTCTTGCCGCCTGCCGGCGCCGGCAGGCGGCCCGGGAAAGAACCCGCGGAGGCCGGCCAGGCCCTCCAGACCGGACGCGTCCACCTGTCGGTGCACGGATTCGATCACCTCCGGGCCGATAGGCACGTTCCACGCCCCGGGAGCGGCATCGTCCCAACCCGGCCCGTCGCCAGCGTACATGCATCCCACCACGGGGACCCCCACATTTCCCAGCGCCTTTCGGAGGACGTCTCGGTGCGCGTGGTCCTGCACCCCGGTGAGCACGATGCCGGCCAGTCCTCCGGGCCACGATCGGGCATTGAAACCCTCGACCAGAGCCCCCAGGCCCTGGCTCCAGGCCCGGCAATCCACGACCAGGGCGACGGGGCAGTCCAGCGCCTGGGCAACGGCGGCGGGGGTCCAACTCCCTCCGCTCCCCTCGTCGAACAGGCCGCGATCGGTGGTAAGCAGGGAGATGTCCGCGCCCCGCACCAT
>JBBRDB010000209.1:0-4216 GCA_038204345.1 Thermoleophilia bacterium
CGTCGGTATCGACCAGAGTGTTGCCGAGTACCGCCGGATGGGAACGCGAATCTGGAACATGGTGCGCCTCTTCAACCTGCGCCAGGGCTGGACCTCCGACGACGACTACGTTCCGAAAGCCATCCATAATCCGCTCGACGACTCCGGCCGCGCTCTACCTATCGCGACCTTCGAAGCCATGAAGAAGGACTATTACGCGGTACGCGGTTGGGACGAGGCGGGAAGACCCACGCAGGTTCTGATCGATGAGCTGCAATTGGGAGACTACGTATGACGCGCGCCTTCACCACAGGGACTCGCGCCACGAACGCAAGTGCGGCACGTACGCTGTTCGTGGATTTGACGGCGGGCACGGTGGAGGTCGAGGAACTCGAGATCGCGGGTCTCGACGGGCTGGGCGGCAAGGCGCTGGCAGTGGAGTTGCTCGAGAGGTACCTCGACCCCACCATCGACCCGCTCGCGCCGGGTAACGTGGTGGTGTTCACACCGAGTCCGCTGGCCGCCTACGGCTTCTCGGGTTCGGACCGCTTCGGCGCCTTCACCAAGAGCCCCATGACGGGCGCGTTCCTGGAATCATACGCGGGCGGCACCATGGCACGAACCCTTCGGGAGACCGGGTGGGACGCGGTAGTCTTACGGGGCGCCTCCGGCGCCCCGGTGCGCGTGCACATCGACGATGATGGAGCCGAGGTGCTGCCTGCGGCCGATCTGTGGGGCACCGATGTGTTCCAGACCGAGGATTCGCTCCGAGCCTCCCTCGCCAGACGATCGTCCACCATGATCATTGGCCCCGCCGGCGAGACCCACTCCGCGCTGGCGGCCGTCATTCTGGAGAAGGACCACGCCCTCGGACGGGGCGGCCTCGGCGCCGTCCTCGGCAGTAAGAAAGTGAAAACCGTCACCGTGACGTCTCCGGGTGCGGTGCGGCTGGAGACGGGCGACGCATTCGAGACGGTGCGACGGGCGGTGTCGAAGCTGGCCACCGACTCTCCAGCGGCCAAAGCCTACCGCTCGTTCGGCACCTCCATGATGGTGGCCGTGTTGAACGAAGTAGGGGCGTTCCCCACCGGCTACTGGGAATCGGGCCGGGCTGCGCACCGCGCCGACCTCGAGGCCGAGAACTTCCCCACGTGGGCGAAGGTGGAGACGGGCACCTGCCCGCCCTGCCCGATCCGCTGCAGGCGCCACCTCACCGTCCTCGAGGGCCCGCACGCGGGGCGCGAGATCCACGGCCCCGAGTACGAATCGCTCTACTCGTTCGGCGGGCTCTGCATGGTGGAGCACGCCCGGGACGTGCTCTTCCTACACGAAGAGTGCAACCGACTGGGCATGGACACCATGAGCGCGGGTAACCTGGTCTCTTTGGTCATCAAGGCCGCCGAGACCGGCCGGCGCGCGGACGGTCCCGCCGCCGGCGACACAAACGCCATCTCCGATCTCCTGGCGCATATGGCCTACCGTGATTCCGAGCTCGGCGACATACTGTCGCGCGGCATCCGCGGCGCGGCTGCCGCGCTGGGCATGGAAGACGAGGCCATCCACGTCAAGGGCATGGAACCCGCGGGCTACGATCCGCGCTCCCTCCGCGGCATGGCCTTGGCCTACGCCACCAGCCCCCGAGGGGCCTGCCACCTACGCGCCACCTTCTACAAACCTATCCTTTCCGGCATGGTCAAGGACAAGGATGCTCGGGGGACGGCAGAGGTGTTCGTGGACTTCGAAGACCGCATGTTCCTGTACGACTGCTTCATCATGTGCCGCTTCTATCGCGACTTCATGTCCTGGGACGACCTGGCCACGGTGGCCTCCGAGCTTGGCGGCGCACCCATCGATGCACCGACCCTCCAGAAGCTGGCCGGCGATCTGCTCACCCGTGTGCGCCGCCTCAACTTCGCCATGGGCCTGAGTGCCGCCAACGACACGTTGCCCCGGCGCTTCTTCACCGAAGGCCTGGACGACAAGCCGCCGATCGGCAAGCGGGAACTGGGAGACTGGCTCGAGGCCTACTACGACATCCGCGGATGGCCCCAGGGGGCGCCGCCGACGCCCTGATCGCCCTCGAGATCGGCGCCCGGGCGGGAGTCAGTACCTCCGCGGTCGAGGTCAGCGCCTCCTCCGGTCGAGGTCAGCGCTTCCGCCGGTCGAGGTCAGCGCCTCCCCCGGATGAGATTCACTATGAAGAGCAGCACGACAGCCCCTACGAGGGCCACGATGAAGCTCCATAGATTGAAGCCGGTGATCCCCTCCTTACCGAACAGTCCCACGATCAAACCGCCGAGGAAGGCGCCGACGATCCCCACCACGATGTTCGTGATGCAGCCCATCTGGTCGTTCCGACCCATGATCATGCTCGCGACCCAACCCGCCAGGCCTCCCAGCACTATCCACGCAATGACGCCCACAGACTCCTCCTTGACCTTCGTTCACCTGAGACACATCCGACTCCCGCCACCTGTTCGGATCCCTATTTCTTGGCCGGCTCCTCGATCGTGATGGTGGGCGGGGCGCCCTGCATCTTATACGAAGCAAGAAGTAGCAGGATAGAGAAGAGGAGCATGAACACAGAGATAGCGTTGATCTCGGGCGTCACTCCGAATTTCACCATCGAGTAGACCTTCAGGGGAAGCGTCGTGTTGCCCACACCCGAATTGAAGAACGTGATCACGAAGTCATCGAACGAGAGCACGAAGGCGAGTAGGGCACCGGCAAGGATGCCCGGCACCATGAAGGGCAAGGTCACGTACAAGAACGTCTGGATCTCATTGGCCCCCAGGTCCATGGAGGCCTCCTCCAGCGTCTTGTCGAAGCCCGACATGCGGGCCTTGACCACCACTATCACGAAGGACACCATGAAAGCCACGTGGGCGATGATAACGGTGCGTATGCTGAGCCCGAATCCAGAGGCGTTGAAGCCGCTCAACAGCGCGACCGCGAACACGATCTCGGGGATCACCAGAGGCACGTAGATGGCACCGTTATAGAGCCCCGACCCGCGGAACTTGTAGCGTGTGAGTGCGTACGCGGCAAAGGCGCCGAATAGGGTGGCGAGGATCGTCGAGATGACCGCCACCCGGAGGGTCAGCCAGAGGGCGTCGAGCACGGGTTGGTCGTGAAACAGGGCCTGGTACCAGCGCAGGGTGAAACCCTGCCACGTGGCGTTCCGCCTGGAGTCGTTGAACGAGAAGAGCACCAGGACCACGATCGGCGCGAACAGGAAGGCATAGACGCCCGCCACGTAGAGGCGCAGGCCCTTGCCCTTGATCCGCTGGTCGCGGGGTTTTCTCCGCAGCAGCGTGGCTCTCGTCGCGGGACTCACGCCAGATTCTCCGCACCCGTTCTTCTAACATAGAAGAAGATGCCGAGAAGGAGGATGGCCATGAGACTGAACGACAGAGCCGAGCCGTAGGCCCAGTCGCGGGCGGAGAGGAACTGCTGCTGGATCAGGTTGCCTATCATGAGGGTGTCGGGGCCCCCCAGCAGGTCGGGCGTGATGAAGTCTCCGACCGCGGGGATGAATGTGAGCAGCGTCCCCGCGATGATGCCCGGCATCGAAAGAGGGATGGTAACCTTCAAGAGAGCCGCCAAGCGAGTCGCACCCAGATCCCAGGCAGCTTCGATGAGGCTCTTGTCGAGCTTCTCGAGACTCGCGTACAAGGGGAGGGTCATAAAAGGTAAGAAGCCGTAGGTGAGCCCCAAGATCACCGAAAAGGACGTGTTGAGCATGTCGATGGGCTCGTTTATCACGTGCATCCACTCGAGCACCGTGTTGATGACTCCTTGGGAACGCAGGATGATGATCCAGGAGTAGGTGCGGATCAGGTAGCTGGTCCAGAACGGAAGCATCACCAAGATGAGGTAGACGTTCTTACGCCTGCCCCCATACACCGCGATGAAATAGGCCAATGGGTAGCCGAGCAGTAGGGTGAACGCGGTGGCTAGCGCGGCGAAGCCGAACGAGCGCAGGATGACCGGGAACCAGGTGGGATTGAAGGCCCGGAGGTAATTGTCGAACGAGAACCCCAGGATGACATCACCGTAGGTGCCCCGGCTCCCAAAGCTGTAGACCAGGATCACGCCCAGCGGCAGTATGAGAAAGAGCACGAGCCACAGCACTGTCGGCGCCATCAAGAGGTTGGCGACTGCGAAGTCGTGGGCCCCCCGGCCCGCGCGGGGGGGGGGGGGGGGGGGGCCCGGCGGGGGGCGGGGAGCCGAGGGG
>JBBRDB010000210.1:0-4215 GCA_038204345.1 Thermoleophilia bacterium
TGTGACCCGATCTTTGTCGCATAGAGAACGTAGTTCGGGATATTCGTGTACCCCTTCTGGCTGACGTAATCAGCGCCGCGGAGGATAATGTCCTCACCCGAGTTACCATATCGCTTCTTGAGTATGCTCTTGATGTCCTTCATAGTGTGTTGACGTCATGACGTCGTAACGGGCGTCATAATTGCTTGACTGCACTGACGAGTGACTCGCTCTTACGCATCCGAACGTCGCGTACGAGCAACAGAAGCCCAAGTCGCGCCAGCTCGTTCATAGACGTCTTGATTCCGAATTTCCTCCGCAGGAGTAGGACGCAGTCCTCGATGTCGTCGCGTTCCTGAGCTGATAAGCGTAGCGCCGAATTATGAGTCTCGGACACCGCAAGCACCTTCCGCCATAGTGAGATGTCCTCTGGGAGGACTGACATCATGACGTCAGTCATAACGTCATGACGTGGTGACTCGCTGACCTCGGCCGTGGCGTCAGGCACGCTTGGCGTCACAACGGGCTGGTTGGGCACCGTCTCCATAGTTTGAGGAGCTTCTTCCACCGGCAGATTACTGACAGGTGGCTCCGGCACTTTGGCATCGAGCTTGGACAGCTTGTCGTAGAGTCCCATACTAGCGAGTGAGGTTGAGACTTGAGGCGGTCACCTCTACGTCTGCTGAACTGATAACGTCGTGGTCATTAGCTACGATATGACGGAGCGCTTCATCACACAGTTTCACCGCGTCTCGTGGCAATCCCTTCGTGAAGGCAAACAGCGCCTCATACGCATCGGGGGAGAGCGGAGGCATTGTTCCTCCTGCAACCATCCACCGAAACTCGATCATGCGCTGCAAATCGTCAGGCGACATGGCGTTTATAGCGATGGGGAACATGCGAGACGCTAGCTCCCGGTACCGTAGGATTCGAGATGCCAGCTCTTCTTGTCCGACGAGTACGACCTGGAGCAGCTTGGCTTTGGTAGTCTCGAAGTTCAAGAGATAGTGGATCAGGCGCAACGTGTCGCGGCTCATATTCTGGGCCTCGTCGACGAGGAGTATTGGGACGACCCCGGCCTGGTACTGCTCGATCAGGAACTCTTCGAAATTTCGAAGCGACCGATCGTAGGCACGGGCCGTCTTGACACCGAATTCCTCCATGATGATCCGAAGGAATGCATTGGACGTCTTGATGTTTGCGGCAATGAGCATAGAGACGCGATACGCCGGGTCTTCGCGCAGCGTCTCGTGGAGGCGTCTCAGAATGCTGGTCTTTCCCGATCCGATTGGGCCGTAGATATAGAGCGGCCCGATTCGATTGCGGGTCATATACTCGCACTTCGCAATGGCCTCGCGCACTTGGTCGGATAGAAAGAGAAACCGAGGATCGGGCGAGATGCGAAAGGGAGTCTCATTGAGATGTAAATGCGAAACTACGTCCATACACAAACAGTGTATGAAATAGTCGTCCAACTTGTCAAGGGGTATGTTGAAGTTCGAGCAACTTCGAGGGTGCCTTGCCTGGATTCGACCAACTAGCGCTCGTGACATTTGCCTCGTGCAGCGGCCTTCTGGAGCGACAGGACCTTCTGACCATTCGTTTCCGCGAGATTCCCGCCGCATGTAGGGCAGCGGAGTGGGGAAGGTGGAGAGCCGAGCCCATCAGACGAGTCCTCGTGACTTATGATCCAATGGTCGAGTTCAACTTGTCTCACTCGGACGGTGCGTCCGATGCGCACGGTCGGGAGGTCGCGATCGCGAATCAACGCGTAGATCGTGGTTCGACTCAATTTCGTGACTCTTATTACATCTTTGATCGTGAGCAGCGCCTCTGCCATGTGTATCCTCCGAGGCCGTTCCGCCTGCTATGGCGGTGACGTGGTGCCATCGTCGTCATTGCATCCAGTCTAACCTCGGTAAGGGGCATTTCTTCCGGTCGGCAGCAAGAATTCGCCACACAAGAAGAATGGCCCGGCTGGTCGCCGGGCCATTCTCTCGGGATCGGGGACCGGGACTACGGCATCGTCCACCGGCCCTCAACCCGCACGAGGCCAAGCTCATCTCGCCAGCGGTAGACAGTGGCCCGAGCAACTTTGAGTCGCTCGGCAAGCTCAACGGCCGAGATCGCCGGCTCTGTGGCCGTCAGTTCACGCATCCTCTCAGGCGTTCCACGCTCAGCATCCTCAAGTTCAGGTCGACCTTCGCCGGTCGAGGAGGGGAGTGCCTCTGACCAGCGGCCGGCTTCGACGGCAACCTGCATCACTGTCCGTTGTTCCGCGAAGTCCAGAACGGGTCTTCGGTTGGCGGCGAAGTCCAGGGCGAGCTCACGAAGGGCTTCGATGACAAGGAGCACCATGAGCGGAATCGCGCCTCCGAGGAGAAGCGCCTTGGCCAGCGTCCAGGGATCGAGCTGGCTCACGACCGACCAGCGCATCTCCTGGTTGGTGAGGGATTCGAGGCTCGCGTCGTAGTTCGCGAAGATCGAGGCGGCGACAAAGAGGAGAACGCCGCCGTATAGGATGAGGGGCCTCCGGCCGGATTGCGCTCTGACCGCGATGGTGAGGCCGAGGGCGACTACTCCGAGTTCGACGGCGATCGCCCCGCCCCAGGGCACCAGGGGCGAGCTTCCCATCTTCACTTCGGCGAAGGCGTGGGCAACATTGTCGAGGCCAGAGGCCAGGAGACAGGTGAGAGATAGTCCGAGAGCCCCGACCGCAAGGCCACGGCTCGTGATCGAGCGCAGAATACGCGGCATGGAGAGATGCTCCTCTGGGGAGCTGTCGCTGGGCGTGGGCACAAGCGGATTATTGGGAATCGTGCTTGCTGAGGCGCCGTGGTACCCTAACCGATACCCTTACCCAGACGTACAGCGGTGATACGTGGTTGACGGTAGCGGACTGGTCGCGGCGTCCTGGCAGAGAAAGGTGATACGCCGTGACACGTGGCGAACCTTGGCGGACGCGGCCTGGGCGAGTTCCTAAACCGCGTGCGTAGGTTCGAGTCCTACTGGGGGTACTACCGTTCGGCGGCTGGCGGCGCGAGGAGCCAGACACAGGCCGGCCGGGCGACGACGCCTGACACCTGGCGGGGTCGTTCCGCAAGGAGCCGTTGCCGTGAAGCTCACCGAACTGCCCCCCTTCCGATACACCCCGAACTGGCCGCAGCACCCCGGCGCGTTCAACGTCGGCGTCCGCACGATCCCGTATGACATCAACGATCTCGGCCACGCCGTCGGCGCGTCCTTGGGACACTACACGGGCGAGCCGGGCGAGCCGTACGTGCGGGCCATGCTCTGGGTCGATGGTGAGCCCGTCGCCCCGCTCCTGACGGACAACGCGTCCGAGGCAATGCGCATCAACAACCGCGACGAGGTGCTGATCGCCGAGATGGCGCCGGGCAGCGCGTCGGGAGCCAGCCGGTTCCACTTGCTGCGGCGAGCTACCGGCGAGACGATCGACCTGGCCACGCTCATCCAGGGGTTGACCTACACCTACGATCTGGACGATCACGGCCGGCTGCTGGCCCTTCGCCAGATCGGCGAGGAATTCCTGTTCGAGGTGCTCATCCACGACGTCGACAGCGGTGCGCAGGTGGTCCTGCCGCCCTTCCGACCCGGGTGGACGATCCGCTGGATCGACCAGTACGGCTGGCTCGGCATCGCCGGAAGCGACGGGCAGGCGCGGTACTGCAAGCCGATCGGTTTGGACAACGCCGGCCGGGTGTGTGCGGTCATCGAACTGAGCGAGAACCGGTTCGGGGTGGTCTGGCGGCCGGCGGGTGGGCCCGAGTGGCTCAAGACCGCGATACCGACCTGTGTCGGGGCGCGGTTCAGCAGGTCCGGCCTCGTCCTGCCGAGCATCGCGACCAGCGACTTCAACGCGAACGGCTGACGCGGATGGCGGCCGATGTCGCCATCCGCGCATGCACCGACCGCCTACCCCTCGCTGTCCGGCGCACAGTCCGCGAGCCCGATCGCCTTGAGCCGTGGGTTGATCTTCGCGAACGGGTCCGCCTCCGTGGCGAACAGTGCGTCCGACCCCTTCGCCTCCATGTCGTCCAGCGTCGCCAAGGAATCGGCGACGATGCTGTCCATCTCGGCCTTCATGTCCGCCGGTGGCTTGAGGGCGGCCACGTCGTTGATCTGCCGCTTGCTCACCGTGACGATCGTCTGGAAGAACGCCTCGCCCGCCGGGCCGGCGGGCGGTCCGCCCAGCTTGCCCGCGGCCGCCTCGAT
>JBBRDB010000211.1:0-4202 GCA_038204345.1 Thermoleophilia bacterium
GCGGCGGTTGAAGTCCTTCTCCATCATGACCACCTTGGTGCCGAGGGCGCCCAGGTAGTCCTCGGGCAGCTGCTCCCCGAGCACCGCTCCGGCCGCCTGCACCAACAGGGGCGGCAAGGTGGGGATGTCGAGACAGGCCAATGAGGGGAAGAGACAGAATCCCAGTGTGTCCACGGCCGCGAACCAAGCCTGCACGAACTGCGACATCTGAGCCTGGCCTTCGGGGACGTTCGGGTTGTAGTCGGGCATGTTCGGCCCAGGCAGGATGTTGCCGCAGGTGTGGTCGGCGCCCATGGGCGTGGTGGCGTAGGTAACGCCCGTGCCCTTGAGGGCGCGGGGCTCCCAGGCTGCGATGCCTTGGCCCTTCACGGCGGGGATGCGCTTCACGCCCAGCGAGGTGCCCGTGGCCACGCAGCCGTCGGCGATGAGCTTCGACTGCGCGTTGCCTGTGGCCACTCCCTCAACCAAGGCGTATGCAGCCGGACCGTCGCCCCAGGCCAGCATGCCACCCTCCATGGCAACGCCCAAGGCGGCGCCGATCTCCATGGTGTCCAGACCCAGGTCATCACAGAGTCGGTCGAGTCGGGCGAGCAGGTCGATGTCGGTGATGCCGCAGTTGGAGCCGAGCAGTCCGAGCGTCTCGAACTCGAAGCCCGAGGTGACGTACTCGCCGTCCTTGTCGGTGTACACCTGCGAACAGTTGACGATGCATCCGGTCATGCAGCGATGGCTTGCCTTGGAGTTGTCGCGTTCGCCCATGAGACCCAGCATGGTCTCGCCGCTGATGCTTTCGGCGCCGTCGAACTGACCCGCGGAGAAGTTCTTGGTGGCGAGAGAACCGATGGCGTTGGCCACGTTCAGCAGGAACGCGGTGCCGAGTGCTTCAAGCGCCCCCATGGCCGGGTGCGATCGGATGCCCTCGGACAGTCCCGAGGCCGCGGCTTTCAATGCATCGGGGTCGACGGCCTTGACGCGGCCTGCGCCCTTATCGTTGATCACGATGGCCTTGAGGTTCTTGGAGCCCATCACCGAGCCCAGGCCGCCACGGGCGGCCGTACGCGGCAGGAATTCGGGCGTGGTGGTGATGACGGCGGCCGCTTTCGCGCCCATCTCGCCGGCCGGCCCGCAACAGACGAAGGTGGCGTCGTCGCCGTAGTCGGCGCGGAGCGCCTCTATGGTCGCGTAGGTGCCGAGTCCTTTCAGCTGGGGAGCCGGCTTCACCCGCGTGCCGTCGACGTCTACCTCGATGAGGCTGAGCTCGGAGGCCTTGCCACTGACGGCGATGGCCCGAGCGCCTAGGTTGGCAAGCTTGCGGGCTGTCTGACCGCCGGCGTTGGCCTCTTTGATGCCGCCGGTGAGTGGGCTCTTGGCGCCCACCGAGACGCGCCCGCTGTTCGGCACCGAGGTGCCGGCCAGGATACCGGCCGCCACGACCAGGAGGTTATCCGGGCCCAGTGGATCGCAGGTGGGATCCACTTCCGCAGCTACCAGGGCCGAGGTAAGTCCTCGGCCTCCAAGGCCGGCGAGATCGCCGGTTAGCGGGGCGGCGGATGCCGCCCCGGTCGCAAGATCTACTCTGATGATATCGGCCATCATGATCCCCCTAGATCTGCAGGTCGGCTTCGTTGCGCTTGATGGTCGCCACGAGAGCGTCCACAGCGGCCGTGAAGTAGTCGCGCGAGGTCGTGAGCGGAGGCATCAGGCGGAACACATTGCCGTGCCGTCCGCAGACGAAGGACACGTAGCCCTGGTTCAACATCTGCATCATCAGGCCGAAGATCTTCATGGCGTCGGCCGGCTCGCGTGTCTCCTTGTTCTTGACGATCTCCATGGAGAGGTAGAAGCCTTTGCCGCGCACCTCGCCGATCACGGCGCTGTCTTTAGCGGCCTCGTGCATCTTGGCCAGCATCTCGTCGCCCACCTCGGCCGTACGGCCGATCAGGTTGTCGTTGGGGTCCGTCATGATGTCGATGTTGGTAACACCCACGGCGCAGGAGAGGGCGTTGCCCACGAAGGTCGCCGGTTGCGAGCCCGGGTCGAGCATGCCTTGATACTTGGAGTGCATGGTGACGCCGGTGAGAGGTTGATCGCCGCCCACACCCTTGCCCCACACGACGATATCGGGCGTGACTCCGTAGTGCTCTATGGCCCACATCTTGCCGCTTCGGCCGAAGCCGCACTGGATCTCGTCCACGATCATGAGGGCGCCGGCCTTGTCACAGGTCTCACGGATCATGGGGTAGAACTCGTCGGGCGGAATCAGGTAGCCACCTTCGCCCTGGAACGTCTCGACGATCACGGCGGCGGGTTCGTAGACCCCGGTGTAGGGGCCGTTGATGATGCTGTCGTTGTACTTGGCGCACTGCATACCGCAGCTGGGGTACTCGAGGCCGGCGAAGCAGCGGTAGCAGTAGGCGTAAGGCAGGTGCGTGACGCCCGGCATGAAGGGACCGAAGTCCTTGCGGTAGTGGTAGGAGGTGGTCAGAGCCAGGGAGCCGTTGTAGACGCCGTGGTAGGCACCTTGGAAGGCGATGATCTCCGGGCGCTTGGTCACGTATTTGGCGAACTTGATGGCGATCTCCACGGCGGCGGAGCCGCTGGTGGCATAACAGGTGAAGCAGTTGTTCTTCAGATCGCCGGGCATGATCTCGGCCAGCCGCTTGGAGAGCTCGATCTCAGGCGGGTTGGGCATGTCCAGGGTGTGCATGAGTTTCGGGGCCTGCTCGATGATCGTCTGCACCACGCGGGGGTGGGTGTGGCCCGTGTTGTTCGTGCCCAAGCCGCCGGTGAGGTCCACGAAGACGTTGCCGTCAGGGTCTTTGATCGTGGAGCCCAGGGCCGACTCCCACACGAAGGGCAGGTAGACCCCGCCCACACGCGTCGGGCTCTCGTACT
The DNA here is from genome assembly GCA_038204345.1 of Thermoleophilia bacterium. Taxonomy (GTDB): domain Bacteria; phylum Actinomycetota; class Thermoleophilia; order RBG-16-64-13; family RBG-16-64-13; genus JAHJSA01. Next base: position 2,896 of record JBBRDB010000211.1, read on the forward strand.
TCATTGCGTCGTCCCACATCATCTTGGTCTTCGGGCCCGGGACCGTCTTGGTTACGATCTTCGGAGCGTCGGGGTAGCTGAACTCGGAGATCTCGCCTTCGGTGATGCCTTTGGTCTTGCTCTTGCCGGATTGCTTTGCCGCCATGATCATTCTCCTTGCGCTCGTGCTTGTTACCGACGGTAGGGACGTTAGTCGAGAAACAGACCTAGGTCGAGGTGCGGGGCCAGGGTGGGAATGGAGGGCGCTCTGGGACTCTTCGTGCGTCTCCGGGCATGCAGGGAAGCTTGGCTTTGGGTGCGCGTGCTGCGCGTTGTTTCCCCTTGGACCATTCGCGTTCCCCCCCGAGATCGCTGGTCGTTCCTGAGAGTCCGTCCGGGCCGTCGTGACCAGCCGGACCAAGCCGCACATCAGCCTGCTGAGCCATTATCTAAACGTTCGGTTAACTTGTCAAGAGTGTAATACTATGTGACGGTACCTACGATGATAATGGGGGCAGACCCCAGGCAGATAGGAGTGCCCACGCGCATGGTGCCCTCAAGTGAAACGAAGGCCGAATCGTTGACCGCCCTGGCGCCCGGCGCGGCCGCTCTCGTTGATGCGGCCAAGCGGTTGCTGGTGGCTGAGGGGATGGATGCCCTCCGTGTCGGCGCCATCACGAAGGCCGCAGGCCAGAACAAAGCCATGGTGAGCTACTACTTCGGCGGGAAGGCCGCGATGCTGGCCGTGGTGGTGGATTCCCTCATACACGAAGCCGTCCAAGAGTTGGCCACTCAGGCAGAGAGTCTTCCAGCCGGCGACGAACGCGTGAACGCCCACGTCGACAGCACCTTCAGTCTCATGCAGACGCCCGAGTTCTTGGCCACCTTGGATGTGGTTCCTGCAGCCTTCCGCAACGACGATTTCCGCGAGCGCCTGGCGAAGCTCTACGGCTGGTATCGCGAAGTCAACGCCATGTGTCTGGATCCGGACGCCGACCCGTCGCAGTCCGAGCGCCTCAAGGGCCTCGCCACCCTCTTCGTGGCCGTCATCGACGGGCTCGCCATCCAATGGGCGTTGGATCCGGAGAACGTGGACCTGGAGTCGCTGGGGGCACTCCTTAAAGAGGTACTGGTCTTCGTCAGTAGTACGCCGGCCTCGGCTGGGAGTGGCGGAGGGTCGTAGCGGGTCGGGGAAGAAGGAGGGGGATCATGGCGGACATGTTGACGGGAAAAGTGGCCGTGGTGACTGGGGGGGCAAGAGGGAACGGCGAGGGTATCGCCCGGGTGTTCGCCGCCGAGGGAGCCACGGTGTGCCTATGGGACGTGTG
>JBBRDB010000212.1:0-4186 GCA_038204345.1 Thermoleophilia bacterium
CGCACCTGCCGCGCTTCGTCCACCGTACTGTAGGCCATGCGCGAAGCGAGCACGACACCGTCGACAAGACCGGAGATCGCAAGCCCGTCAGACACCAACAACAGCGGCGGCGTGTCGACGATCACATAGTCGGCCGCCTCCGCCGCCGTCGCGAGGAGCTCAGCCATCTTTGCACTTGCCAGGAGTTCTGCGGGATTGGGCGGCAGCGGGCCCGACGTCAGACAGTACAGGTTCTTCTGCATCAGCAGACTGGGCGCTACGCCGCCGCGGCCGGAGCGCCAACTCTCAGACGGGACGAAGTCGTCCACACGCACCAACTGCATGGCTTCAGCGAAAGTATGCGTGCCCGCTAGGACGTTGGAGACCCCGACCTCGTTGTCGATCTCAAGATACTTATGGAGCTGCGGCCGGCGGAGATCGGCTTCCACGATGATCACCCTCGATCCCGAAAGAGCGAGGCTGAGGCCGAGGTTGACCGACGTCACCGTCTTCCCTTCCTGGGGCAGCGCGCTCGTGATCATCAGGGTGTGTATAGGCCGGTCCACCTCGAAGTAGTGCAGGTTCGACCTCAGGGTGCGGAACGCCTCGAGGATGGGTGACTGAGACGACATGAAACCGATCGGTCGAGCGGAGCGTTCGTCACCCCCGAGGACCCACTTCTTTCCGACCAGGGGGATCTGCGCCAACACGGGCACGCCGTACTCACGCGCCATCGCCTCGTCGTCCTTTATGCGGCGATCCAAGTACTCGAGGAGGAACGCCAGGCCCATCCCCAACACGAGGCCGACGGCCAAAGCTAGGACCGCGTTACGAATGGGCTGAGGACTGAACGGGGATGTGGGGACGGTGGCCGCCTGCACGATCTCGTATCCGCCGGTTTGCATCGACACCAAGATCTCAAGATCTTGGAGTTTGTCGCGCAGCTGGGTTCCGTAAGGAGAAGCCGCTTCGGCCGGCGTCAGCGAGTCGATCTCATCGCGTACCAGATCCCGTGCTTCGGCTACCGCCGCGCGGTCTGCGTCACGCCTGAACTCCACGAATTTCAGAGCGAAAGTATCCGCGATATCGGCCGCTTCGTCGGGGTAGACGCTCGTAGCTGTGACGTCGATGAAGTTGGTCTGCGCGTCGGGCCGGACTTCTACCATGGCTAGAAGTTGCCCGACGGTGCGCGTAGAGCCCAGCTCGTCCGCTACCGCTTGTGCGACGACGTTCAGCCGGACCATACCGGCACCGGTCTGCAGCTCCCGGTTCTGATCGCGCACTTCGAAGGCGCGAGAGCCGAACAGGGTGACGTCCAGGTTCGAGACTTTGTACAGCAGTTGCGATGACGCCCGGTACTTGGGAGTCGTCAGCAGGGAGACCGCGAGCGCGGCCACCACGACCACCGCGACCGCCAGGATGATGATCCACTTGCGCTCCCGGATGACTCGTAGGTAGTCACCGAGCTCAACAGTCTCAAGCTGGTCGGCGGATAGGTCGTTGGGATCCATGAGGCGCTAGTGTAGTGCATCGCCTACCCTCAATGCAAGGAACCGGGTTGAACGACGCGGATTGATCCGCCCTGCGATGCCGCCCGCGTTCTCGGTCAGGGTCTCTCTTCGACCCCCGTGGAGTCGATGACCCAGCGGTACGAGTTGGGGGGCTCTGCCGTCCGGCCGTTCACTTCGAGTGACAGCGCGCCGGGTTTGCCTACGACCGCGGTCACCGGGCCTTCGGCCTCGAGAGTCACCGAGTCTCCTTTGGTGATGATCCCCACCTGGAGCGTCTTGTCGGATGCCGCGTCGCGAAACTCGACCCAGACATCTTCTTTGGCGGTGATGAGCAGAGAGAAGGCAACTGGTGCAGGGGGTGGTTGCGTCGTGACCGACCTCGACGGCGTCGTTGTCGGCACGGTCGTCGCCGACGTCACGACGGTCGTGACTGCGCTTGCACCCGTCGTCGAGACCACAGATGCCGACCCATCAGTCACACTCGTGACGCTTCTTGTCGTTTCGAGCGCCACCGACGGGTCCGAGGTGACGGCGTCCGCGGCTCCACCTGCGCCGAAGAGCGACAGCACGCCCAGCTGCACTGCCCCGAACAGCGCCAGGGCGACAACCGCCAGCACCAAGACCGACATGATTCCGGCGCGGAACAGCGGAGACCGGGCACGGAAGGCGTCAAGCCAACCGCCCGAGCGTGCGCGAACTCTTCTCCGCGCCGCGGCCGGGCTGCTCCTGGGAGCGTCAACGGCCATCGGTGCCGACTTCGCTCCGGCGGACGCTTCAGGTGAGACCGGGACCGCCTCGGCCGGCTGCGCCCGACCTTCGGTAAGAGGCTTCGTCGCAGCCGAGAGAAGCGACTCGGGGTTCAGTCCCAAGTGCACCGCATAGCGGACGATCATGCCCTCGGCGTAGGTGGGCCCCAGGATCCGGCCGAACTCACCATTCTCCAGGGCCTCGAGATACGGTAGTCGGACGCCCAGGGATGCGGCTACCTGATCGAGAGTCCGGCCGGTCGCCAGACGGGCGCTCTCAAGCGCACGGCCTGCGGCCCGCAGGCCGCGATCATCAAGTACAGTTCCCATTCAAGAATCTCCTCGTCGAGGCATCAGGTATACGTTCCCGGAAACGGGGCCGCAATCCTTCAGTACCAGTATAGCGTCGAGGAGCCGCCGTCCACGGTTGACGGCCCTCTCGGCCCGTATTATGCTGCCCGAGTCGGAAGTATCCCACTGTCCCGCACCCGGGAGTCGTATGCGGCACGCCACAGCTTCTCAAGCCGCCAGCCACACGCATGGGTAAAACCGCGCTGCGCCGTTCACTCGAGCCGCTCGGGTTCGACGACCGGCTGGAGAACCTCTTCCGACCTTTCCTCGCCGAGGGACTGCAGCCAGGACGGGTCGCCCGCGTCGACCGCGGAAGCAGCTACGTGATCACAGCCGGGGACCCGGTGCGGGCGGAGACGCCTCCCCATCTGCACCGAGACCGATTGGGACTTGCCCCGCCCACCGTCGGAGACTGGGTAGCCTTTCGGGTCGATGAGGACGGGCGGGCCCGCATCGAACATATCCTCCCGAGGACCAGCATCTTCACGCGCGGTGATCCCACCCGCGCGGGGGTGTCCCAGATCCTTGCCGCCAACATCGACACCGTGTTCCTGGTCCACTCGCTCACGCGCTCTCTCAACGTGCGCCGCCTCGAACGAGAACTGGTGCTGGCGTACGAGAGCCGCGCGACGCCGGTGATAGTCCTGAACAAAGCCGACCTCGTGTCGGACGACGAGGCCTCTCGGGCGCAGGCGGAGGCCGAGACCGCAGCCCTGGACCAGCCGGTTCACGTCGTGAGCGCCATAACGAGCATGGGACTCGAGGTACTCGAACCCTACACGCGCGGCAACCGGACCATCGCCCTGGTCGGCGCCTCGGGGGTCGGAAAATCCACCCTGGTGAACTGCCTAGTTGGCGCCGCGGTGCAAAGGATCGGAGCCGTGCGTGAAGGTGACTCAAGAGGCCGGCACACGACCGTTGCCCGGGAGCTGATCGTCCTCCCCGGCGGCGGCTCTCTCATCGACACGCCGGGCCTGCGCACTCTCGCCATCAAGGATGCGGAGACCGGCCTGGCGGCCGCCTTCACCGATATAGAGACTCTGGCGGCGTCCTGCCGCTTCCGCGACTGCAGCCACAGAACAGAGCCCGGTTGCGCCGTACGCGACGCAGCGGAGCGCGGCATGCTTTCCCAGAAGCGACTCTCCGCCTACCTCAAGCTGCGAAACGAGATCAAGTCCGATGCCGCCGAAAAGGTGCGGGACGTTCGCGCGCGAGGAGAAGGACGCAGACGCTAACTTGCCACCTGCCGGCTTGTCTGAGAATAGGATGACCGGACTCTCGCGCGGGTGTGGTACGTTCGGGGCAGCGTTGACATGCCGGTAGGCACCGAAGCTCAGGGAGAAGACGTGGTGGGGGCTATGGCGTGAAGAGGTTGCTGCTTGCGGTCGCCGTGTTGACTGCGATCGCCGCGCTCCTTGGCGTCATGGACGTCGGGTGTGCGACGACCGGTACCTCCACCGTGGCGGACACCGACATGCAGGCCACCTCCGCCGTCGGGGACGACTCCGGCTTCGCGCGGGCCTACGCGGATCGAGCCGCCGGTCTGGAGGTCGAGGGTCACGGAACCGTGTCCAAGCTGCTCACCGACGACACCGATGG
>JBBRDB010000213.1:0-4165 GCA_038204345.1 Thermoleophilia bacterium
GTCACGACACACTGGTGGCCGCCTACCTCCTGGCGCCGGGGAGGCGGTCCTACGCCCTCGCCGACCTTGCGAGGGCGGCGGGGTCGCCCCTGGCCGAGGACGTGGCGGAGACACCGTCCGACGGCGCGCCCGGCGGCACGCCTGCTTCCGCGATTAAGGCTCTGACGGTTCTCGATGTGGCCCACGTCCAGGAGAAGGCCCTGCGCGACACCGGCATGTGGGATCTGTTCCGTACGGTGGAGCTGCCTCTTTCAAGGGTGCTTCTCGACATGGAGGCCGCCGGCATCCACCTTGACTGCTACCGGCTGGGTGAGATCACGGCCAAGGTGGAGGACCAGTTGGAGGGACTGGAGGCGGAACTGTACGAAGCCGCCGGGGAAGAATTCAACCTCGGCTCGCCGCAGCAGTTGGCCCACGTCTTGTTCGAGAAGCTCGACCTACCCCGGCAGCGCAAGACGAAGACCGGCTACTCCACCGACGCGCGCACGCTCGACTCCCTGAGGGGTCTTCACCCCATCATCGAGTTGATCGAGACCCATCGCGAGCTCTCCAAACTTCTCTCCACGTACCTGTTGGCCCTGCCCGGCGCAGTAGACCCGAAGACGGGGAGACTCCACAGCACCTTCCATCAAGTGGTGACCTCGACCGGACGTCTTTCGTCCAGCGATCCCAATCTGCAGAACATCCCTATCCGCTCCGATCTCGGGGCGCGCATACGCGAGTGCTTCACCGCGGAGGAGGGACGGGCGCTCGTCGTGGCCGACTACTCACAGATCGAGTTGCGCATCGTCGCCAGCCTGTCCGGCGAGCCCACGCTGCTCGAGGCCTTCCATCGGGGGGAAGACATCCACACGCGCACGGCTGCGGAGGTGTTCGATCTGCCTGAGCACGCCGTGGACTCGACCCATCGCCGTTACGCGAAGGCAGTGAACTTCGGCATCATATACGGCATCTCCGCCTTCGGATTGGCACAGCAACTGTGCATCAGCCGCGACGTGGCGGGCGAGTACATCGAGCGGTACTTCGAGCGCATGCCCCACGTGAGAGCGTTCATCGAGGCGACCATCGCCGATGCGCTCGCCAAGGGGTACGTGGCCACCATCATGGGCCGCCGCCGGCCCATCCCAGAGCTGCGCTCCGACAACCACCAGACCCGGCAGCTGGGAGAGCGGCTGGCGGTGAACTCCGTCATCCAGGGGAGCGCGGCCGACATCATCAAGGTGGCGATGCTCCGCTGCCACGAGAGGCTGGCTAGGGAATGCAAGGAGACAGACCTGGTCCTGCAGGTACACGATGAACTCATCTTCGAGTGTCCGCAAGATGTGGCAGATCGCGTCGCGGAATCGGTGCGTGAGGAGATGGTGGAGGCCTGGTCCATCGACCCGCCGCTCGTAGTGGACGTGGGCATCGGCAACGACTGGTTGTCGGCCAAGTAGGAAGCGGCCCAGGAAGCGGCCCAGGAAGCGACCCTCTCCAGAGTCGCGCCCCCAGGCTGCCGAGCCCGGCACCTGTTGCAATTGCCGCCCCCCTAGGTATACTAGCGGCCAGCGTATAGCCAGGCTTCTGATGGCGCGCGCATTTTTTTCTGCGAGGAGGAAAAAGAGACCACGATGCCAGACCAACTGACCGACGAAAACGTAGAAACCCTGCAGGGCGGCCAAGACCTCATGATCGAGGTCGATGGTGAGATGGTTCCCAACTACGACGCGACGATGGTGACTTTCGAGGAAGGTGACATCGTCACCGGCACGGTTGTCCGGGTTGACAAGGACGAGGTCCTTGTGGACATCGGCTACAAGAGTGAAGGGGTCGTACCCGTCAACGAGCTGTCCATCAAGAAATCGGTGGACCCGAGTGACGAGGTGGCGGTTGGGGATGTGATCGACGCCCTTGTCCTCACCAAAGAGGACGCGGACGGTCGGTTGATCCTTTCGAAGAAGCGCGCGCGGTTCGAGCGGGCGTGGCAGCGCATCGAGAAGGCCGCTGAAGAAGGCACGCCTGTCGAAGGCACGGTCATCGAAGTGGTCAAGGGCGGACTCATACTCGACCTCGGAGTGCGTGGTTTCCTGCCCGCCTCTCTGGTGGACATCCGCCGTGTGGCCGATCTGGACGAGTTCGTCGGCCAGCAGCTGCTGTGCCGCGTCATCGAACTGAACCGCTTCCGCAACAACGTGGTGCTGAGTCGCCGCGCGGTGCTGGAAGAAGAGCGGCGCGGCGTGCGCGAACAGATCCTCGACCGCATGAACGTGGGCGACTTCGTCACCGGCACGATCTCGAACATAGTGGACTTCGGCGCGTTCGTCGACCTGAACGGCATCGACGGCCTGATACATATTTCGGAGCTCTCTTGGAGCCACGTCAATCATCCGTCGGAGGCTCTCTCCATCAATCAAGAGGTCACCGTCAAGGTCCTGGATATCGACCGAGATCGCCAAAGGATCTCGCTCGGGTTGAAGCAGACCCAGAAGGACCCATGGCAAGAGGTGTTCGAGAACCGGCAGGTGAACGAGATCGTTCACGGTCGGGTCACGAAGCTGGTCTCCTTCGGAGCGTTCGTGGAGATCGAAGAGGGTGTCGAGGGTCTCATCCACATCTCCGAGTTGGCCCAACACCACGTGGAGGATCCCTCCGAGGTGCTGCGCAACGGGATGGAAGTCAACGTCAAGATCATTGAGATCGACCCCGACCGTCGCCGCCTTTCGCTCAGCCTGAAGCGTCTCGAGCCTGAATACCGAATCCACGAAGACGCGATGGCTCAAGAGGCCGAGGCTGAAGAAGCCAAGGCCGCCGAGAGGGCCGAGGCGGCCGCAGCTGCCGGCGAGGCCGGCGAAGCTGGGGTCGATGCCGGCGCTGAAGCCGAGGTTGACGCCGGTGCCGAAGCCGCTGAAGGCGAAGTGGCCTCTGAAGCCGGCGCGGAGGCGCCGGCTGATGCGGAAGCCGACACCGAAGCTGACGAAGGCGAAGCGGCCGCCGAAGCCGACACCGATGTTGCAGCGGAGGCCGTCGTCGAGGCTGAGCCGGAAGCAGAGGTCGCGGACGATGAGGCCGAAGCCGCCGCTGAAACAGACGATGAGCCCGAGGCGCAAGCAGCGGCGGAGGCAGAGCCCGAAGCCGAAGCTGCCGAGGCAGAGCCGGAAGCTGAAGCCGCCGCGGACACAGCTGCCGAGGCAGAGCCGGAAGCTGAGGAAGCTGAAGCTGCCGCCGACACAGCCGCCGCAGCAAACGATGAGCCGGAAGCCGAAGCAGGCACCGAGGCGGAGACTGAGTCCGCGACTGAGGTGGAGCCTGAATCCGACGCTATTCCGATCGATGCAGACAGCTTGAAGCTCTCGGAGGAGGTGTTCGAGGCGGAGTGATCCTCCCCGAACCGATCTGATTCGTTGACAGAGGGCGCCTCCGGGCGCCCTCTTCGCATGCACGCGCTTTTCATTATTGAGGTAGGTTTCTGTCCGGGGTCGGCGGTACAATGGACGCATGACTTCCGAACGTCCACCCGCACTCCCTTCGCTCCCGGAGCGTTTACCCGACCCCGGATCGCCGGCCGGCGGTGTCGCGGCGGTAGGGCTCACGGGAGGGTTGGCGTCGGGCAAGAGCACAGCGCTTGCCATGTTCGCCGAACTGGGCGCGCGGACGATCTCCGCCGACACCCTTGTCCATGCGCTCTACGAGCGGACTGATGTGAAGCTGTTGCTCCGCGAGCGTTTTGGCGACGGCATCTTCGATTCGGACGGCGATACCGACCGGCGGGCTCTCGCCCGGCTCGTCGCCGACGACGATAACGGACTCGGTGCCCTGGAGGCCCTCGTGCACCCGCATGTCATGCGGGAGTTGGGGGTGTTCGTCACCGAAGGCCCGCCGGGGAGCGTGAACGTGTGCGAGGTGCCGCTCCTGTTCGAGGGCGGGCTCCAGGGCATCTTCGACCTTGTCGCGACGATCGAGGCTCCGCTGGAAGTACGCCGGGAGCGTGCCTCAGGCCGCCTGGCTCCGGAGGTCTTCGACTACCTGGATTCGCGGCTGGCGGGCGAAGAGGCCCGATCGACCGCCGCGGACGTGACCTATGTGAACACCGGCTCCGTCGCCGACTTGGCGGCATTCGTGGCCCGCATCTTCGAGCAGGCGCGTATGCTCACCGCGGACCGCACACGACAATTCGTCGAAGATGTCT
>JBBRDB010000214.1:0-4162 GCA_038204345.1 Thermoleophilia bacterium
TCATGCGCTCGCCCAAGTCTCGAGCAACGCCCTCGGTGCAGCGCCGCAGGTACTCCAAACCATCGAGCGTGCGGCCGGCGCCGGCTCCATCCTCGAGGTGCGAAAGGGTCTTTGCCCGCTGCGCCCCCACCGCCAAGAACACCGCGTCGAACTCAGTGCTCAGCGCTTCGAGGCCGGCAGCGTCGGACACCGGCGCGCCCGTGCGCGCCTCGACTCCCATATCGAGGATGCGCTGGATCTCTCCATCGACCACCGAAGCGCTCAGGCGATACTCGGGGATGCCGTAGCGGAGCAGACCGCCGAGTTCGGCCCGGGCCTCGAAAACGGTCACGTCATAGCCCAAGCGGCGCAGGTGGTAGGCGCACGACAGCCCGGCCGGACCTCCCCCCACGACGGCCACGCGCTTACCCTGCGCGGCACCGGGCTCCGGCAGAGCCCAGCCTTCCTTGAGAGCACGGTCGCCGAGGAAATGCTCGAGACCGTTGATGCCCACCACCGCTTCCAGCACCTCACGGTTGCAGTGCCCCTCGCACGGGTGGTGACACACGCGCCCGGCGACAGCCGGGAAGGGGTTCGTCTCGGCCAGGGCCAGCCACGCTTCCTGGTATGCGCCCTCGCCGAGGGGCTTGATCCAGCGAGGGATGGCGTTGCCGATCGGGCAATCCACGTGACAGGGCGACGGGCGCCACTCGTGCACCGGGGTGGCGGCGCGCCAGGTACCGGTGTTGAACACGTCGGTCCAGCCGGTGGTCCAGATGGTGGGCACCTCCCCGGCGGCCCCTGCGGCGGTGCTGCTCGCCGGCGGACCGGTGACTTCTTTGGGGCGGTGTGTGGCCGGAGCCGTACGCGTGCGGCCGCCGCTCTTTCCCGACGCGGCGCTCATGCGGTGGCCCCTTTCAAGATGCGCACCAATTCGTAGCCGTCGCGGGTCGACTTCACGTTCTCGTCTTGCTTACGGGGCGAGACCTGACGGACCACCTCGGCCACCACTTCGATGCTCGGCGCGCCCATCACGCGGGCGAACGCCCCCAGGAGGGTGGAGTTCACGATCCGTCCCAAACCATTGCTCTGAGCCACGGCCAGAGCGTCGATCGTTGCCACGCGCAGGTCACCTAGGTCGGCGAACTCTTCGGGCCCGCGGCTGGAGTTGATGAGCACCACGGTGTCAGGGCGAGACCCGAGCAGGAGTGCTGGGCTCAACAAGGAGGGGTCGAAACAGATGATGGCATCCGGTTCCTCGATGTCGCAGCGTTCGCGCACCGGGTCGTCGTCCACGCGGATGAAGGTGGACACGGGCGTGCCTCGCCGCGCCCCCCCGTACGTGGAGTAAGCCTGCACGTACTTGCCCTCCTGGAAGAAGGCCGTCGCGAGCACCTCCCCCGCCATCTGGGCCCCCTGCCCGCCTCGACCTTGAATCCTTAACTGCAGCACCTCTTGAACACCTCCTTCGGAGGCTTCGACACACGCCTCCCGCTTGACGACCACAGCAGCGGCCGCGCCCGCCAATCTTGTCGGCGGGCGCGATACCGTCCTGCGTCGATTACTTCGTGCGGCGCAGGTAGCTCCCGATTCCGGGCTCTGCCACGACTTCACCGTCTTCCACGACGACTTCCCCGGCCTTCACCGTCATCACCGGCCAGCCTTTGAGGGTGCGGCCGTTGTAGATGGAGAAGTCGGAGAAAGAGTAGAGCTTGCTTTCGTCCACGGCTTGCTCTTTTTCGAGGTCCACTATGACGAGGTCGGCATCGGAGCCCACCGCGATAGTGCCCTTCTTCGGATACAGACCGTAGATCTCTGCCGGGCCCTTGCTGATGAGTTCCACCAGGCGCTCGAGCGAGACGCCGCGCTTGTTCACACCTTCGTGCAGCAGCACCGGAAGATGTGTCTGGAGCACCGCGTAGCCGGGCATGGTGTTCAACATGCCCTTCTCGGCCCCTTTGATCTCCCTGTTCAGCGAGACGTTGTCGGTGCCGATGCTGTTGATCGTGCCGTCCTTGACCGCCTCCCAGAGTGCTTCCCGGTCTGAGGCGTCCTTGATCGGGGGCAGCATCTTCGCGAGAAGCCCGGACGGATCGTCTCTGTCGAGCGAGAGGTAGGCCGACGTGGTCTCCACGAACACCGTATCCGGCCGCTCGGCCTTGGCTGTAGATACACCCTTGTCCGAGGACATGTGCACCAGATAGAAGCGCGCGCCGGTGTCGCGGGACAGGCGGCATGCCCGTGCCACCGCGTCCGCCTCTGACTCCGCCGTGCCCACACCGGCCCAATCCCGCAGGCCGCCATCGGGTGTGGACTCTGCGACCTTGGCAAAGTCGGCATTGAACATGTCCTGGTTCTCGCAGTGCACGCAGCCGGTCAGGTGACCGCCTAAGTCGACCAAGCGCTTGAGGCCGTCGGCGATGAACTCGTCGTCCACGTTCGGGAACACCCCGGTCACTCCGCACATGTAGAACTTGAACGAGGTGACTCCGAAATCTTCTATGTACTGAGGGATCTCGTCGAGCTGCTGCGGGGTGAACATGCTCAGGTGAAAGAACAGGTCGGTGGACGACTTGGCTTCGACCGTCTCGATGAGTCCGGGAAGCACGCCCAGGTACGACTGATCGCCGCCCATGAACACGCCCACCGTGGTGATGCCACCCGCCAGGGCCGCGCGCGTCTCATTCTCGGTCTCGAGAGCGAAGTCGCCGGTGAAGATGCCCAGGTGGACGTGGGGGTCTATGACGCCCGGGAGCACGTACTTACCAACGGCGTCGACGGTCCGGACGGCATCTTCCATCCCCGCTTCCGGGCCGATGGAGACGACCTTCCCGTCCTTGCAGCCGACCCCCCCCCACACGAGACCGGTTCCCGGAATGACCAACGTGCCGTTGACTATCTTCAGATCCAACATGGAATCACACCCCTCCTCGACTCCCGCGAACGGACGACCGCGAACATCCCCTACAGTAGAACTACCGTTCCCCAGTGTCAACACCGCTGTAGTCATTCCTACATAGACGTAGTATGGTGGAAGTACTCAAACGCTGGAGGCGAAGCCACGTGATGGATCCACGCTACCCTCGCATGGACTACACAAGCCGACGTTTTGCCGACGCTTTAGCCGAGTTGCTGCGACAGGAGAACGGAGACCCGCATTCACGAGTCAATTTGCGGGAGTTCTTCGGCCGGGTCAAAGGCTGGAAATACGAGACGCTGCGCAAGCAGATATCCGGCGAGCGCACTCTCCAAGCTGAGGCCATCGAGGCCATGGCCGAGAGCCTCGGCGTGTCCCCCGAGTACTTCCAAGAATACCGCCGCCACCAGATAGAACAGACCATCTCCGACCACCCTGAGTTGGTCGATCTCTTCTACGACCTGCTGGTGAGCCGCGCCCGGTCGCTGGACGCGATCGCGGTACCTTTGGTGTCGAGGGTCCTCGATCAGCTGGCCGAACAACGCGACCTCGACGCCGATCTGGCCTCGCGAGTGTTCGAACTCATCGTCGAGGGACAGGTGAGCGACATACAAGCGGCAGCCTTCCTCATGGGGCTGCGCACCAAGGGCGAGACCGCTGACGAGATCTACGGCATCGCACGCACTATGCGGGCTTTCGGCACTCCGGTGGTCATCCCGTGCGACGAACCGCTCGTGGATATAGTCAGTACCGGCGGCGACCGACTTGCCACCTTCAACATCTCCACCACAGCCGCCTTCGTGGCCGCGGGCGCCGGGGTGCGCATCGCGAAGCACGGGAGCCGGGGGCAGACGTCGCACTCCGGCTCGGCCGACCTACTGCAGGCGCTCGGCGCCCGCGTGGACCTGCCTCCCGACGCCATCGCGGCCTGTGTGCGTCGCGTTGGCATCGGTTTCATGTTCGCGCCTCTTCATTACCAACCCATACGACACATGCTGCCCATGCGCCGCGGTCTCAACATGCGCACCATTTTCAACTTCATCGCTCCCATCCTCAATCCGGCCGGAGCTAAACGGCAGCTCACCGGAGTCAGCGAGGCGCGCTACCTGTCCACACTGGCGACGGCCCTGGCACGGCTTGGGTCAGAGCACGCCCTTTTCGCCCACGGCGACGACGGCTTGGACGAGATCTCCATCAGCGGTCCCACCACCATGGTGGAGTTGAGCGACGGACGGGTGGGAGAGCCGTTCTCGGTCGTGCCCGAGG
>JBBRDB010000215.1:0-4112 GCA_038204345.1 Thermoleophilia bacterium
CAAGGGTCAGGTGGAGCGCACCAATAAGTATCTGGAAGGCTCCTTCCTGCCCAGCGCGGGTTCGACAACCTGACCGATCTACAGACCCAGATGGACACCTGGACCTGCGAGGTGGCCTACCGCCGTCACCACCGTCGTGTCGGTGCCCGGGTCGGGGATGCCTGGACGGTGGAGAAGCGTTTCCTGGCTCCTCTCCCCGACATCCTCCCCGACACCGATCGGCACCTCGAGACGCGCGTGGCCAAGGACGCGTTCGTGCGCGCGGCAGGGGTCGATTACTCGGTGCCGCCCGGCCTTACCCGCCGACGCGTACAGGTCCGGCTCTCACCCACTGCGGTGCGGGTGTTCCTCGAGGGACGTCTGATCGCCTGCCACGAGCGGAGCTACGTGCCCGCGGACGTGGTCACGGACCCCGACCACGTCCGTCTGCTCCGTCTGGCCCGAGAGGCCCGTGCCTCCCTGGCCCGGGGAGACGTCCCCGCGGAGGTGCCCGACCTCACCCACTACGACGCTCTGCTCGGAGCGTCGCTGTGAGCCGGCCCACGTCCGAGATCGGTTACCTCTCCCGAGCCCTGAAGGCTCCGCGCATCCGGGAGACGGCCACGCTCCTGGCCGAACGGGCCCGCGAGGAGGGCTGGGACCACGAAAGCTACCTGGCCGCCGTCCTCTCCGAGGAGGTCACGGCCCGGGAAGAGCACGGGGGCGAACACCGCGTCCGGGCGGCGCGTTTCCCCCAAGTGAAGACCCTAGACGACTTCGACTTCTCCTTCCAGCGGAGCGTGAAGCGGGACCTCGTCAGCCACCTGGCCCAGCTCGACTTCCTGGTCGAGCGCAAGAACATCGTGTTCCTGGGGCCGCCGGGGACGGGCAAGACGCACCTTTCCATCGCCATCTCCGTCCAGGCGGCACGCCGCGGCTACCGAGTGGCCTTCGCCACAGCCCACCAGTGGGTGGCCCGCCTGGCCGAACACAAACGGCAGGGCAGGCTCGACCAGGAGCTCGAACGCCTGCGCCGCATCCCTCTCCTCGTCGCGGACGAAGTGGGCTACATCCCCTTCGACCCAGAAGCAGCCGCCCTCTTCTTCGCTCTAGTCTCCTCCCGTTACGAACGCTCCAGCATGATCGTGAGCTCCAACAAGACCTTCTCCGCCTGGGCTGAGATCTTCGGGGACGCGGTGGCCGTGGCTGCTCTCGTCGATCGTCTCGTCCATCACGCCGAGGTCATCGTGCTCCGCGGAGACAGCTACCGTCTGAAGGGGAAGGGCAAGGAGGTGCTGCAGGCTGAGGGGAGGGACTATGCGACATGACGCCACAAGGCCCCCGCCATAGTCGTGTTGGTTCTGATCAATAACGATGGAAACGACACTGCCTTGATGATCGTGTGGAACATCACCTACTACGAAAACGTCGTGACCACCGGGTTGCACCGTCTGTGCACCATTGGTGGTAAGCTCGGAAACTAAGATGCAGTAATCGACTTCACCTGAAGCGGTCACATAAGGTACGTGGTGCACCAGTAGGTTACCATCACGCACTTCAATATCGTATCCGTCTTCTACCAACCTGGTCAGGTCATCACTATGATCTACCAGTGTCGTCGACATCAAATTCAGTGCCCTCCTTGACGGTGATCGATTGACCAGCGACCAGATCGCCGTCCTTGGGGTCCTTTGCCTTCTCGAACATGACGCTGTAGATCGCGTTTGCGACTGGCTGCGGAAATGCCAGGCTAACTACTTCTTCGTACGTGAGAACATCGTGATTGACTGTCTCACTTACTCCATTTACTTCAATACGGTACGTCTTATCGTGTTTTCCGTGTTCATTCATAATGACCCCTTTGCCTTCGCACTAATCTGTGGGAACAGTATAGCCCAAGCGAACGTCCGTTCGCAATCGTCTAAGAGCGCAGTCGCCGCTCCATATCTTGTAGCAGCTGCAAGAACGCCTGCGCTAGATTCTGGTCGTCTGGCGGGTCTTTGTGGATGGCCCGGATAGTGATCCGCCGCCAACTCCACGGGAACATCGGCTGGACACTAAAAGCCATATTTCTCCTTCCTGAGCGTGAAGGCCCGTTCTCCACCCTCCATACCCTGCAGCCCCGTGGCAGCGCGGCACCAGCGAGAACACCAACGGTTTGCTGCGCCAGTACTTCCCCAAGGGGGGCGATCTCTCCAAGCACACGCCCCAGGACCTGCGCGCGGTCGAGGTGTTGCTCAACCACCGGCCGCGAAAGGGCGTGGGATGGCGCACGCCGTTGCAGGTCTACGCGGGTGCGATAGGCTCTTCCGAGTGCTGAGTGTTGCGACGGTGCCTGGAATCCACCTTCCAGATGGGCTTGTTCATGTTCTTCTCGATGGCATCGAATTATAGTGCCACGGCGTCCGTCAACCCAGGAGCTGACCCCTCTTCACTTGTTTGAAGTTGGTCGGGCCAGACGGGAGAGAGTGCGCGGCAGCACTTGGTGGATCAGCAGATGGAGGGATTCGAATCCCTCGGAACCGTATGGCGATGCTGTTGGCTGGCTACAAGGCTATATCGGCAGAGGCGATGTCTGCGAGTGTGCTCTCCCCGGCAATGCCGATATGCGTTATTGCTTCCGAGACGTAATCCGGTCGGATGGCCGGGTAGCGTTTCTTCCGTCCAAGAGGTCTCCCTCTGCTTGGGCAATCGATGTCACCCAGAAGAGGGGGCCGAAAACGAAGTGGCTCTGGCCGGACGACGCCGAAGCCACCTCGGCTCTGTCTTAAGTTTGGCCGCTCTCTGGGCTTGAGCCTTCGCTGGCCGCCACGGTGTTGGCGGTACCAGACTATCCTCGCTATCGGTTTTGTCGAACCAAAGCGTCGGCGACGGATCTTGCAGATAGATCAATCTCTTCCTTCGCTACTTGGATCTTCACGCCGACTCCGTCTTTTCCGAATAGGACTACCTCTCCGGACTCGTCCGGCAGCCGCTCGGCAGAGTCAATGGGACGTAGGAAAGCGGCGGGGTAGCTACGGTCCGCTTGAGTGTTCACGGTCGTGATGACAACGGGAGCGCCGGAGGCAACTGGCGACGTGGTCTTGTACTCGAGACGCACGCTGTTCCATTCTGGTCCCGGAACTATGCGGGATAGATGCAAGTTCTGGAAACCATCAGGCAGCCCAAACACCGGGTAGTCTAGTTGGTGAAGTTGCTGAGCGCGTAACGAGGCGGCGGTATCCTGCTCGCTCGCCAATCCCGCCCGGTCAAGAACTCGATTCAACCCGACCGACGATATGATCTCGCGAGTGACAACACTAAGGAGGACGCCGTCTTCGCGCAATTCCTCTCTGACTCGAAGTCCACTGGCTTCATCGACAAGAACTCTCAACCCTAGTTTCGACGGCAGCCGAGCGTCGTCGCCTTCGAAGACTCCGACCTCCCGTCCGTCAACACTCGCGCTGCCGACTTTCTTGACTGCTAGCCCAACGTAAGGGTCGCGCGATGCGCTCACTTCATCATAATTAGCATCAGCGGAAAAGACTTCAAGGGTAACGCCATTCATGGTGCTGTGTCCCTCAGCATCATAGATGATCACCGTTGATACTACATCATTCAATCGCTTTTCTACGCGTAACCTCTTGGCAGCTGGGTCGACTATTTGTTCCTCGAGGAGTGCTCCTTTACCGTCACTCCTCTGCTCTCGTAATACCTGGCCAGCCTTGACTGCACTCGCCTGATCCCTCAACGAGCTCGTCTCGCTGCTATTGACCACGCCTGCAGCCACGCCTCCCAAGAGCAGGCTTGCGACTGCAAGAATAGAAATAGCAGCTGCCCAGTGGGCCTTTCGGCTCTTCAAGAGTCGTCTCATCGCTTCCTCACATTCTTTGTTCTATGAACCCAAGCCCTAGTAGTTAGAATGGTAGAGCGTCATTTTCCCCATGTAAGCGTTAGAAAACCAACCCTGTTGGGACGCTGCGGCATTGTACAGATTATCGTTCCACCATGTAAGAAGTGGCCGGGCGAATTCGGACAGCCCCATAGGTGATACTGCTCCGAGGCACATGACCAAGGAGGAGCAGCGCGATGCCGAGGAGACCACGACGCAACCACTCACCCGCCTTCAAGGCCAAGGTGGCCTTGGAAGCCAT
>JBBRDB010000216.1:0-4094 GCA_038204345.1 Thermoleophilia bacterium
TCCAAGGCCACCTTGGCCTTGAAGGCGGGTGAGTGGTTGCGTCGTGGTCTCCTCGGCATCGCGCTGCTCCTCCTTGGTCATGTGCCTCGGAGCAGTATCACCTATGGGGCTGTCCGAATTCGCCCGGCCACTTCTAAGATCCCTGCGGGTTACAGCTTCTACCTTTGGTTCAAAGACGACGGTTATACGAACATCAGCGACTGGGTCGAAAAGGCCGCCAAAGACGCAGGGAGTCTGACATTCCCGACCTCGGTTGACACAATAGAAAGCACCAGTCGTCAATCGGAGGTTGCGGGTGGCCCATACACAGCGAGACATCAAGCGGAAGATGAAGGTTCTTAAGCACGCGAAAAAGTCCGGCAACGTCGCCAAGACATGCCGTTACTTCGGGATCTCGCGCCAGTGCTACTACAACTGGCTACACGCCTACGAGCGCCGGGGGGAGGCGGGTCTCATCGACAGCAGGCCGTGTCCGGAGAACCACTCTTTGCGGACGCCGGCCGCGATCGAGGAGAAGATCGTCCACCTGCGCCTCACCTATCACTTCGGTCCCACCCGGATCGCCTGGTATCTGGGTCGCTACCACGGGTTCAGTATCTCGACCCACGGGGTGTACAACGTGCTCGTCAGGAATGGGATCAACCGACTCCCCGGCGGTTGCCACCGGCGCTCCATGCCGAGCGTGATCCGGTATGAGAAGAAGGTGCCTGGGCACCACGTGCAGGTAGACGTGAAGTTCCTGGAGTTGGTCGATGGGGCCGGTCACAAGGTCAGGCGGTTCCAGTACACCGCTATCGACGATGCGACCCGGATTCGCTGCCTCAGGGTCCACGAGAACCACACCCAAGCCGCGGCGATCGAATTCATCGACCAGGTGATCGAGCGCTTCCCCTTCCGCCTCCACACCATCCGCACAGACAACGGCCACGAATTCCAGACCAAGTTCCACTGGCACGTGGAGGACCTCGGGATCCGGCACATCTACATCAAACCGGGGAGCCCCAACCTCAACGGCAAGGTCGAACGCTCACATCTCACCGACGAGCTCGAGTTCTACCAGCTGCTCGACTACACCGATGATGTCGACCTGCGAGGGAAGTTGGCCGCCTGGGAGCAGTTCTACAATCTCCACCGACCGCACGGAGGGCTCAGTGGCAAGACACCGTACGAGACACTGAGGGAGAAGATGGCCTCGTGAGCCGCGTCCAGGGAGGTCGAGAAGCTCACATCATGACCCAGGGGACTCTCACCGCGGGTCGTACAGAGAGTGCGGCATTCCACTGCGAACTTCCGCGTCAGCCGCTTTCTTCACCCTCTCGCTTCACCGCTCCCGCGGCTAAATCATCGATTGCTGGGCAGGTCAGGATGAGTGAAGATGACCCGACCCTTTCCTGCCTATGGAACTGCGAGCAGTGTCGAGCGCCGCGACCGTAAGAAACACAGGGGGAGCGCCCAACACGAATATCAGATACACGGGCCGAAAGCCAAATAGGATTAGAGCTGCGAACACCATAACGATCAGCAGGATGTCCGCAAAGGCAACGGCTGCCGCATCAGCCCTGAATGATGCCCACAGGCCAAGAACTCCAAGAACGATCTCGACGAAAACGAACTCGATGAACAACTTCAGGTAGTCAACCCCGTCCGAATCCGGTCGTGATTGTAGGAATCTGGCCGTTCCAGCAAGCACTAGTTCGGCGATCAAAACACCCAAGCACACGATCGCCGCTAAGTGATTAGCCTTTGGCCATCTCATGAGTACATTCTCCCACTTGACTGCATCGATTGCCACTCGTCTCAAGACAAGGCCGGCGACCCACCTTGGACCCGATCACACTCGTGCCATTAGCGTCCACACCAGTGGTGTACGAAGTTCCCGGTGCTTACCTCTTGAGATGAGGTGACCACTGCTCCATCCTCGAGGGTGCTTGAATCCCATTCATCGAGGAGGAGACAGTGTCGAGACAAGGATGGACCCCTTGGACTGGTTGCGCAAGCAGCTCGAGACGGCGGACGTCGATCTTCTGCGTGAGATGGTGCGCGCCTTCGCGGAGACGCTCATGTCCGCGGAGGCGGACGCCGTCTGCGGCGCACCGTACGGGGAGCGCAGTGCGGAGCGGGTGAACCGCCGAAATGGCTACCGTGAACGCGACTTCGATACCCGGGCCGGCACCATCGAGCTCCGGGTCCCCAAGTTCCGGCAGGGGAGTTACTATCCCGAGTGGCTCTTCGAAAACCGCAAGCGGGCGGAACGGGCGCTCACCACGGTCATCGCCGAAAGCTACGTCCGGGGTGTCTCCACCCGGCGGGTGGACGGTTTGGTCAAGGCCCTCGGCATGGAGGGGATCTCCAAAAGCCAGGTCTCGGTCATGGCCAAGAGCCTCGACCAAGAAGTGGCCGCCTTCCGCTCAGGCCGCTCGATGCCGGCCCCTACCCCTAACTGTGGCTGGACGCCCTGTCCATAAAGGCGCGGGAAGAAGGACCCGTGGTCTCGATCTGGGGTGTGTGTGCCACCGCCATCTCCGCGAAGGGACACCGGCAGATCCTGGGCCTCGACCTTTTCACGGCCGAGGACGGGGCCGCCTGGACGGCGTTCCTGCGCGATCTGGTGGCCCGGGGGCTCTCCAGCGTTTGCCTGCCGCCCAGCCCTCCGCCGCGGAGGGCTGGGCCCAGCTCGGGAGGGTGCGGGGTCAGCTCGAAGGCCGCTTCCCGGATGTGGCCCGCATGCTCGAAGAAGCTGGCCCCGACATCACCGCCTTCTCGTCGTTCCCCACCGAGCACTGGCGCCAGATCTGGTCCAACAACCCGCAAGAGCGCCTGAACGGGGAGATCCGCCGGCGATCCGAGGTTGTGGGCATCTTTCCCGACCGCTCCTCGGTGATCCGCCTGATCGGTGACGTCCTGACCGAACAGCACGACGAATGGCAGGTGAGCCGTCGCTACATGAGCGCGGAGTCCCTGGCTAAGGTCTACGCCCCCGGGGAAGGGGTCAATGTGCTCGACGAGGAGGTGACGCCCTTGCTCATGGCGAGCTGATGTTCCTTCGGAAGCTCGGGATGGAGCATTCGGACTCGTACAGGTCTTGACAGCACGTCGCCCTCGTCCTAGGGTCTAGGAGAACCAGTAGGGCGAGCGGCCAAGACAGGAGAGAAGCAAAGCGACCGATATGTCTCTATTCGGTGAGGATGCAATCACGAGCCGGCATTGTGGGTGTGGTCAGCGAGCAACTGTTTATTATACGGGGGGAGAAGGAATGCCACCGCGAGACTCGCATGTTCATACAGAGTATTCAAAGCAGACGGTAACCAGAACTGGTCCAAATAGCGAGAGAGATAGTGGCGCGTCCAGATACCTCGCATCGCATCGCGTCTCGTTGCCTAGGATTCGGGCTTGTCTCTCGTTCGCTTGCGCCTGCTTCATCACTTTATTAGCTTCGACCTTGCTCCCATTTGGTCTGACGACCGCTGTAGCGGATGCTTACCTCATACAGTATCCGTAGTACACTCATGCGTCGGTTGACGGCGCGATCAAAGATCCAGTCAATGTGCTTTTCGGCGGGACGGCTGACAACGGGATCCATGGCGACCCCTTCGGAATTCTCTACGAATTGATGGATGCTCTCGGTGACGGTATCCACAACGGCGACCCGATCGTCACACTGCAGTACGTAAAGTTTCGAGGCAGCGACAGTAGCTATGTGTGGCTCAGCGAGCATGATTACTACACAAGTCCAGACGTTGTTTACTCCGTCCGGTACGGTGACTGGTATCTCTCAAGTATCCATACGAGACTATTTCGCGATCCTTACAAGACAGCTGGTGGAAGCTACGCCTACCATAACTCCGTCTCAGCCATTCACCATGAACATTGGATCATCTATGACCACGCAATAGACGAGGATTGGGAAACGACTGAGGACAACTACCTCTATACCCTTTCGCTTTTTGTAGGCAATACATGGTGGAACGATAATCTGTACAATGCCGTAGCGTCCCAACAGGGTTGGTTTTCTAACGCTTACATGGGGAAAATGACGCTCTACCATTCTAACTACTAGGGCTTGGGTTCATAGAACAAAGAATGTGAGGAAGCGA
>JBBRDB010000217.1:0-4055 GCA_038204345.1 Thermoleophilia bacterium
GTCGCCCTCGGGCGCACCAGTGAGGGACGGACCCTCACCGTCATCTTCACCCTGCGCGGGGAGCGTATTCGCCCCCTGTCGGCCCGGCCCATGAGCCGGAAGGAGCGTCGGCACTATGCCCAAGCCCTCGAGTAAACTGAAGCCGATTCCGAAGTTCGCCTCCGAGGCCGCCGAGCAGACCTTCTGGGAGTCGGCGGACACGACGGAGTACTTCGACTATTCGAAGGCTCGCACGGTCGTGTTCCCGAATCTCAAGCCGACGACTACGCCGATCTCGATGCGGCTGCCCGAAACGCTGCTGACAGAAATCAAGCGGTTGGCGAACGAACAGGACGTTCCGTATCAAAGCTTGATGAAGGTCTATCTCGCCGAGCGAGTAGCCGTAGAGCGTGGCGAGCGTCGACGTCGGGCAAAGGCATAACCCGCGCTTGCTGCGGGCGGGGCCACACTGCCTCGGCCACCGCGACGTAGATTGCTTGGACACGCGGTGGCCTCGGCCGGCCCCGCCGCAGAAGCGCAGGTCGTTAGGCCGTAACCGCCACCGTCCGTTTCTCGTCGACTAGAGTCGCAACCATTCGGGCCGGCAAACGCCCCTGAAGTACCGCGCCCCCCGGCCCTAGGCCTCCTTCCCCCAATCGGCCGGCGCTGTTGACGGGGACAGCCTTCCCACTGCACCATTCAGCGCCTGTTCTCTTCCTCGACAAGGCGGCTCCTATGGACGAATGGCTCGTGCGACTAATGACCGTCATCTACCCCACGGTCATTATCTGCGGCTCTGGCCTGCTTGGCTTCTGGTTGAAGCTGCGCCACGAGCGACGGCTGGCCACGGATCAGCAGGAGCTGAAGCGACTCTCTGCGCAGGTCGACACCCTCGAGGCGGAGTTCACGACCGCCGTGAGCGACCTCCAAGAGCGCCTGGACTTCTCCGAGCGGCTCTTGGCACGCAGGGCGCAACTCCCGGGCGCAGACGCGCACCATAGGGAGAGCGACCATCTCACCCCGGTGTAGAGGATCCTCCCCTGTCCCAATGGCGCGGTTCGGCCTAACCACCGCATGAAGCCGACAGGGCGCGGCCATCGGTTCGCTTAAGGCTGAGACAACCCACCTTACAAGGCCAAGCCTAGCCACCCGCGCCGCGTCCCTGCAGCTTATGTGGGGTCGTTAGGCCGATTCGAAGGACCCTAGCTCGGGCACTTCACCGTCGCATCGATGGTGCACCACACACTCCGAGTACCCGATACCCAGGTGGTTATGATCTCGCGTCTTCCACGGCCCGTCATCCGCTTCTACCACTTCATCTTGCTTGCCGGCCTCCTTGCCTGCGGAGGATCGCCGGATACGCACCCGGTCGTGGGCGTGTGGGTGGTCCGGCATCAGGGCGCCCCGTTTCCGTACCATATGTATGTCTTCAACGCCGACAGTACGCTGCAGCAGGCCAATCCCGACGCTGGCAACCCGCGCACCAGCGACAGTGACGGGAAGGGCATCTGGATCAGCTCCGCCGACACGGTCACGGGCAAATTCGTGGAAATGCTGGCTGATCGGACAACGCATGCATTTCTGGGACGAGGAGAGATTTCCTTCCGCGTCGTCGTCCGAGGCGACAGCATCATCGGCACGGCCAGCGCGAGGTTCTTTGACTCTGCTGGTACACCAACCGATGGACCGATCTCCGTGGAGATGCTGGGTAGCCGGGTAACCCTACCATGAGTCAGGGTAGCAGGGCGTCCTGCATCACTCGCAGAGTTTCCTTCGATTGAATACGGCCCAACCAGCGCTTGCTGCGGTCGGGGCCATCTGCCTCGGCCGAACCGACGTAGACTTATGGAATTCCGGCGCGGCCTCGGCGGGCCCCGCCGCAGAAGCGCAGGTCGTTAGCGCGCTCGGAGATGATCTATGGAAGTCGCTCTACTCATCCCGTTCGTTCTCGCGGTAGCTGCGGGCGCCGTAACTGGATGGATGTGCCGATCCCACGGACTCTTCCCCAGCTTGCTACGCGGCACGGCAGCTGGCGCAGTGCTTGGCCTCGGTGGTGGCCTTTTCCTCAGCGTTGCCTCGGTGCACTTCCCCCTCCTTCGGGTACTCATGATGAGCACCGCAAGTGGTGCTGCCTTGGGACTTGGAGGGGCTAGTCTCGTGCGAGTGATTCTCGCTGGTACTAGGACGATTCGTGATCAGGAGTAGACTTTCGTGGTAGATTCAGGCCCCAATGCGGGAGGAACGATGGTGCTCCATCTTGAGATCGAGCAGGAAGCCGACGGGCGCTGGATCGCCGAGATCACGGATCTGCCTGGCGTGATGGCCTACGGGGTCACCCGTCCAGACGCGGTGGCCCGGGTGCAGGCACTGGCCCTACGGGCTCTGGCCGACCGTATGGAACAAGGCGAAGCGGTGCCGGAGT
This sequence comes from Thermoleophilia bacterium, assembly GCA_038204345.1. GTDB lineage: Bacteria > Actinomycetota > Thermoleophilia > RBG-16-64-13 > RBG-16-64-13 > JAHJSA01. The sequence continues at coordinate 2,402 of JBBRDB010000217.1, forward strand.
TCCTTCAGCTTGCCTTCCAGCCGGCATGACCGCGTGGGGTGCCGCGAAGGCGCGGCGGGTCTTGGCGGCGCTCCTGCGGATGGGATGGGCAGTCAAGCGCGAGTCCGGCAGCCACCGCACGCTACGGCGGGATGGCTGGCCGGATTTTGTGTTTGCGTTTCACGATGGTGAAGAAATCGGACCGAGGATGCTGGTCCGAATCGCCCGACATACCGGGCTCAAGCCGGATGACCTGTGAGGCGGCGCTCTAACAGGCCAATGCAGCCGGCGAGCGCGCACATGATGCGCCTCCGGCGCGAGCGCGCACGCGGCTGATTGGCACGTCGTTAGCTCTCCAGCCACAGTGCTCTGCTTGACACGGGTTGATCCGACCGGTAGTCTTACTGGTAAGTCTTACCCGGAGCCACCATGACGACCGCTGCCACCACCACGCTGTCCTCCAAAGGGCAGGTGGTCATTCCCGAAGAGATCCGCCTGCAGCTCGGCCTGGAGGCCGGGGCCCAGTTCGTTGTGATTGCCGACCGCGATGTCGTGATCTTCAAACGGCTCGAACCTCCCGCACTCAGCGAGTTTGCCACCTTAGTTCGTCGCGCGCGCCAGGTGGCGAAGCAGACGGGAATGACGCAAGCTGACGTGGCCAAGGCTGTGAAGAAGGTCCGCCGGTCCCGGTGAGGGTCGTGCTGGACACCAACGTGGCCATGTCGGGCATCTTCTTCGGAGGAGTGCCCAGCCGCCTCTTGGAGGCGTGGACGCTTGGTCGCGTCGAGTTGGTGCTCTCCCCGGCGATCCTCGATGAATACCGACGAGTAGGCGCAGAGTTGGCAGCAAAGTACCCCGCGCGAGGCGAGGCGTTCGCTCCGGTGCTCGCGCTGATTGCCATGAACGCAACAGTGGTCGATGCCGCGCCGTTACCCGAGCGCGTCAGCGTGGATCCGGATGACGACAAGTTCCACGCTGCGGCCATCGCCGCCCAGGTCAGCATCGTGGTGTCTGGCGATCACGATCTGCTTGAGGTGTCCGGTTGGCGGGACATCGAGGTGCTCACACCCCGCGCATTCACCGATCGCGCATCTGGTGGCGGGCTGAGAGCTAACCTGCGCTTCCTGCGGACGGGGCCAACTGCCTCGGCCACCGCGACGTAGATTCTTCGAGAACGCGGTGGCCTCGGCGGATCCCGCGGCAGAAGCGCAGATCGTTAGGTCGCACAAGGAGGCTTCATGCGCATTCCCCCAGGCTTCAATACCATCACGCCATACCTGTTTGCCGACCGAGCCGATGAGCTCCTGGATTTCCTTGTCCATGGCCTCGGTGGCATAGAAATCCTGCGACACATGAACGGCGATCGAGTTGCAAATGCCCAGATAGTCATTGGCACCTCGACGGTCATGGTGAGCGAAGCCTCAGCCGAGTTCCCAGCCATGCCTGGCTCGTACTACGTCTATGTCGAAAACGCCGATGAATCAGTGGCTCGGGCGGTGGCAGCCGGCGCGACCCAGATCATGGCTGTCTCAGATATGCCGTACGATGACCGGCAAGGCGGTGTCCGAGATCCCTGCGGGAACATCTGGTGGGTTTCGCAGCGTGCTCTGTACCCCGTTTCGTGAGACAGTTTCGGCTAGCATGTGAGTCCTGCGTGGAGCACGGTGCTCCGGTA
>JBBRDB010000218.1:0-4000 GCA_038204345.1 Thermoleophilia bacterium
TTCGGGATTCGCCCGGGGGACCTCGCGGGGGTCGGGACCGCCGGGAAGCGTGAAAGGGAAGGGTGTCGAACTCACCCAAGAATCTCCGGTGAAGAAATCGAGGGTGGTGGCCCGCCAGTAGGAGGGCAGGGGGGAGGTGACCCTCATGATGGGGACGGGATTGCCCGGATCGAGGAGCCGCGGGTAGTTCTGATTCCAGTTGAACACCAACACGGCTGAGCGGTTGTCGGCGAAGAGATCCCACGTTTGCCAGTCGGCCCAACCGGGACGAGTGAGACCCGGGAACCCGGCCAACAAGACCAGGGCCAGGCCGACGGCTGCAGCTCCCATCCCCGTGCCGCCCAGGGCGTCGCGGAGGCGCCAGCTGTGTCGGCGCGCGCCCTCGGAGGTGATGAGGGTGAGCACCGCGAAGCCGAGGAAGAGCAGCGTGGGGACGGTGCTGGGCGACGGGTCCACCGTCGTCGTGAAACCCAGGGGCACGACCAGCACGGCAAGGCCGACCACAGGCAGGCGGGCGCCCAGTCCGAGGAAGGAGGCGGTGGCCACCAGCAGGAACACCGCTACCGCGATGAGCAGCTCGAATCCGGACACAGCGCTCAGCGTGAGCGGGAAGATGTCGTCGGCGTAGGCCTGGAGGCCCAGCTTCAAGGCGTCGCTATAGAACGCGAGCTGGTCGGCTCGGGTGTCGATGTCGGGCGTGAGGGGCAGTACCACCCGCATGAGGAGATAGAGGCTTGCCGGCAGGAGGATGATGCCGCCCGGCAATGCGCGCTCATGGAGGTAGCCCGGCAACCCGACCAACAGGCCTAACCCCAGGGCCAGCAGGAGCGTCGTCTTGATCGACGGTTGGACGACTCGGTCGACCGTGAGCACCGCGGTCGCTGCCAACGCCGCGAAGGCGAGCAGGTGAGCGATCTTCCACACGATCCTCATGGTGTGGTCCTCATCGTGCGATCCTCATCGTGCGATCCTCATCGTGCGATCCTCACGCCGGCCGTGAGCGGCGCATCCCGGCGGCGTCGAACCTCTGGTCCGATGCGGACAAGACGGATGCCAGGTCTTGGTCGGGCCGGAGGGTCAGAGAGGGTACCCCGCGGGCCTCCAACTTAAGGAGGATCTTGTGTTTTTCCTGGGTCACGAACTCATGTTCTTCGCGGAAGGCGGCCGAGTCTACATGGAGAAGATAGGCAGGGGTGCCCTGCTGGACGAGTGAAGTAAGCCCTACCACGAGGGCTTGGTCGAGCGACGGCGTGACGAGTACCACGGAGATGCCACCCGCGATAGTGGCGCGGAAGGCGCGCAGCGACGACGAGACCGGTTGGTCGCCTCCGGGCTGCACCTGTGCCAGGGTCGCAAGCAACCGTTGGATCCCGCGTTCGCCCGGCTCCAGGGTCAGCTCCAGCGGGTGCGCGCAGTGTGCGAGGACCATCACCGCGAGGCCCTCTCTCAAGAGGAAGGCACCGACACTACCGAGCGCCGACACCGAGAGTTCGAACGTGTTCTCGCCCGGCGGTCCCACTTGGGCGGTCTCGGCACCGTCCAAGATGAGTATGACGGCAGAGCGGGTGTGCTCTTCTGTCTCCCGAAGCATGAGCGCGCCCGTCTTGGCCGTGCTCTTCCAGTCTATGCGGCTGAGGGGCTCGCCCGGTTGATGCGGGCGGACGCCGCGCAGGTCGAACGAGGAGTGGGCGAGGGCGGCCCGAGTGCGCGGATCCTGACCGTGCCCGCGTCCGCTGAAGAACACGCACGAATCCAGCAACGCGATCCACGGGAAGACCGTGAGAGGGGTCTCGTCGCCCACGCGGCGCCTGCGGCGGGCGATACCAAGAGGGTCCTCGGTCTCCAGCCGTGGAGCGGGGAGTGCGTAGACGCCGCGGCGGAGGCCGGGAATCGCCGTGGCCTTGGTCACGTGACCTCGGGGGGCCAGGGCACCGAGTTCCACCCGTAGGTCGGCCCCTGCCGCCTCACGCAGATCCATGAAGACGCGGGCGGCGGCGGTCGGTGCGATGGTGCGGTTGTGAACGGTCACGGTCATCGAGACCGGCTGTTTCGCGCTCGGAGGTGACGGGACTATAGTGCGCGACACCGAGAGGCCCGCGCCGGTGACGGTCACCAGGATCTGCGCCAGAAGCACGAGGACGACGAAGGAAGCCGCCAGCAGGTAGAGGTCATAGGTCCCGAGGACGCGCCCGGCGATGTAGGCGCCGACGGCGAGCGCTAGGATGCCGATGCCGCGTCTGGTCACGCCAACGTTCCTCCGTCAGCCGGACGGCACAGGAACAGTGTCGAGTATGTTCTCGATCACGGAGGCCGTGGTCCTACCGTGGAGTCGTCCATCGGGGGAGAGGATCACCCTGTGCGAGAGCACCCGCACGGTCAGACCCTTGACGTCTTGCGGGGTCACGAAGTCCCTCCCGTCCAGCAGAGCGCTGGCCTTGGCCGCTCGCAGCAGCCCGATACCGGCCCGCGGGCTCGCTCCCAGGTAGAGGTCTGCGCTCGTGCGCGTGGCTTCCATCAGGGCGACGATATAGTCGCGGATAGCCGGGGTGGCGCGTACCCGCCGCGTCGACTCGATCAGCGCGAGGAGGCCGTCCGCATCTAGGACGGGCCGCAGTTCGGAGATCGGGTCGCGCGACGTCTGGTCTTCCAGCATCGCGGACTCCTCCTCGGGTGCGGGATAGCCCACCGAGATGCGGAGCATGAACCGGTCGAGTTGGGCTTCAGGCAGGGGGAAGGTGCCCTCGTATTCGATAGGATTCTGCGTGGCTATCACCATGAAGGGCGCGGACAAAGGGTAGGTGTGAGAGTCTATGGTGGCCTGACGTTCCTCCATGCACTCGAGCAACGCGGATTGCGTCTTGGGAGAAGCGCGGTTGATCTCGTCGGCGAGCACGATGTTCGCAAAGATCGGTCCCGGTCTGAAGTCGAACTCCTCATTCTTCTGATTGAAGATGTTCACGCCGGTGACGTCGCTGGGCAGAAGGTCGGGAGTGAACTGAATGCGGGAGAAACGGCAGCGTATCGAGAGCGCCAAGGCTTTGGCCAGCATGGTCTTGCCCACCCCGGGGAAGTCCTCGATGATCAAGTGTCCGCCGGCCAGGAGCGCCACCACGCAGTCGCGGGCCACACTCCTCTTGCCGCGGATCACGGTGCCCACGTTATCTATGATGCGCGTGGCCAGAATGGCGGCCGCATCTGGGTTCGGCACATCCGATTCGACGCTGCGACTGGGCGCGTCGTCGTGGGTGGGGATGGTGATGTCGGTGGGCTCCACGTCCTTCTCCTGGTGTGTCTCCCGCGGAAGCGGATGGGGCGTATGGTTCAAGTGCGCATGCCGGCTTTGGCGGTCAAGTGCGCATGCCGGCTTTGGCGGCTACCTCTCGGGCTGCCTCGATGGCTGCCTCGATATCGGCCTCGGTATTGGCGTGCCCAATGCTGAAGCGCACCAATCCTTCTTCGAGGGTACCGGCGGTGCGGTGAGCCTCCGGCGCGCAATGCAGGCCCGCCCGCACCGCGATGCCGAAAGCCCGGTCGAGGACGAAAGCCGCCTCGGCCGACGGCAGACCCGCGAAGTGGACCGAGATCACGGGAGCGCGGGGCACGCCTGCGGGGGGTCCGTATACGGTGATGCCCTCGATCTCTTCCAACCCGGCGTGCAGCCGAAGCGCTAGTCGGTCCTCATGGTCACCGATCTGCTCCACGCCCCTCTTCATGACGAGGTCCACCCCCATGCCGAAACCGGCGACGCCCGGTGTGTTAGGGGTGCCGGCCTCGTAGCGGTCGGGCATGTCTTCGGGAGCTTCGGCCGAAGCGGAGTCAGAGCCGGATCCACCCTCCATCAAGGTGTCCAGGCGGATGTCGGGTCCCACGTACAGAGCCCCCGCGCCTTGGGGGCCGAGGAGGCCTTTGTGACCGGGGAGGGCCAGCATGTCTATGCACATGGCGTCCACGTCGAGCGGCCGGGACCCGGCGGTCTGAGCCGCGTCGACGAGCAGAGGGA
>JBBRDB010000219.1:0-3954 GCA_038204345.1 Thermoleophilia bacterium
CCTGGAACAGGGCAGGGCGCACATCGTGGAGACAGGTGAGGACGAGTGGCTCCGCGAGTACGAGATCGCTGCGGATGCGTTCCGTAAGGCGAATGGGGATCTGCTGCGCGAACTCGTGCAGGGCGGGATGGACGCGGGCGAATTCCGGCCTGGTGACGCCTCGCTGGTCGAGAGGATGATCGCCGCGATGATCGTCGAGTATCTGCTACTGGTGAACGCAAACCCGGCGTACGACCACGAGAGGGAGTTGCTCGAGCGCATCGGCAGGTTTGTAGGCTAGCTCGGCTGGAGGTCAGGCGGCCGCCTAGCCGGGTCGCGTCAAGCGCGGTTCTAATTAGGCCCAAAGAAAACTCAAACTGTAACAAGTTTCCATGAGCCGCTCCCGGGCAGGTCCCTCCGCCGTGGTGGACCGGGGGCGGTCTCCTGTGGCATTTCTTCTCTGACACCAGCACCCTCCTGCCTGCGGGCGGCATCCGCGATGCGCTCTCGCCGATCTTGGGGGTGGCCGCGGCTGTCAGCTTTCTCCTGGCCATCGCCGCTCTTTTGGGATGGTTCGTTCCTGAGTCGTGGTTTTCCGCGTTGGTCGTTACGGGGGCCGTCGTGTCCATCGTGCTGCAGGTCATCTGGATCTCCGGCTGGGCCGTCCTCCCGCTTATCGTGGATGTGGCGCTCCTGTGGTCCCTGCTCGCCCTACACGTGGCGGTTGAAAGTCTGCGTGGCTAGGGGTAGCGTGGGCGGCGAGTCTTCGGCTCGCGCCGGACGACGTCAAGGCCTATCCAGGCCTCGTGAATCGAGTGAGCGAAAAAGGAGGAGCGATCATGCCTATCGTACGTATAGAGTTGTGGCCGGGACGTGCGCGGGAAGAAAAGAACGCTCTCATCCGCAACGTGACCGACGCTGTGGTGAAGTCTATCGGCTGCCCGGACCAGGCCGTGGAGGTCTTGCTCTACGAGGTGGACAAGTCCGATTGGGCCGTTGGAGGGATCTGCCACGCGGACCGGCCGCCGGTCGCGGAACCTCCGTCACCCGCGGGCCCCTAGCCGCGAGCCTCCCGCTACGGTCTGAGTCCGTCCAACATGAGTTCTCCGAGTGAGCGGCCGAGTGCGGCTGCGTCCCCTGTGCCGTCCCACAGGCCGGGGCTCATGTGTACGCCGCGTGCGGCTGCCAGGAGCAGCGACGCCGTCTTCTCGGCATCGAGCGCGCACAGTTCTCCGGAAGCGGTTCCCTCGCGGAGCACTTTGGCGAGGTGTGCCACGAGGGTCCGCTCAGCGGCCGAGATGAGCGCCCGAATCTCGGGATCCACGTAGAGCGAGGGGTCGCGAAGCGCGAGCGGGGAAGTGCCGGCCAGACTGGACAAGGTGGCCACGTAGGCCTGTAGACCGGCGACCAGCGCAGCGGCGGCGCCCGGCCGGACGGACCGCACAGTGTCACCAGCATGTCCCGGGTCGACGTTCCGCTCAAGCGCCTGGACCACGGTTCCGGTCACGGTCTCGCAGTGCGATGCCACCAACTCCAGTAACATTCCGCGCTTCGAACCGAAATGGTAGTAGAGGGCCGGCACCGTTACGCCCACTCCGTCAGCGATCTCCCGCACTGACGTCGTGGAATAACCCTTCTCCGCGAAGAGGGCTCCGGCGACCGCCAAGATGCGCTCCCTCACACCACACCCTTCTTGGTGGGTGGCGGTGTGCCCGTGGGGACTCCGGTCCACCTTGACGACTTCCTTCGCGCTGTGGTTCAATGTGCCCTTGTCTCTCGCTTAGCGAGCGCTAACTATACCACTCGCAACCCACTCGCGACTCACACAGAGTAATGGAAGGACGCACGTATGACCGGGCTCTCTCGACGTAGACTTATTGCGGTGATGGTGGGAGTCGGCCTCGGGATGCTGCTGGCGGCCCTTGACCAGACCATCGTGTCTACCGCTATGCCCAACGTGGTCGCGCACCTTGGGGGCTTCGAACTCTATTCGTGGGTCTTCACAGCCTACATGCTCACCTCCACCGTCACCGTGCCCATCTACGGCAAGCTCTCCGACCTATACGGCCGCAAGCTGTTCTTTATGTTCGGCATGGTGGTCTTCATGGCAGGGTCGATACTCAGCGGCGCTGCCGGCACCATGACGCAACTCATCATCTTCCGTGGCATCCAAGGCATCGGCGCAGGTGCGCTCATGCCGGTGGCCTTGGCGGTCATCGGCGATCTCTTCCCTCCCGGCCAGCGGGGCAAGGTGCAGGGTCTCATGGGGACCGTGTTCGGCATCTCGAGCGTGGTGGGACCGAGCCTCGGCGGCTATATCACCGACAACTTGAACTGGCGTTGGGTCTTCTACGTCAATATCCCCGTGGGCATCGCCGCCCTGGCCGTAGTAGGTCTGACCATGCCTCGCGGGAGCACTAACAGAGAGGGCCGGCGCGTTGACTACGCGGGCGCCGCCACCCTGGTGGCCTCCATGGTGCCTCTCTTGCTGGGGCTCTCACTCGCCGGAGGTGATCACCCCTGGCTCTCGCCATACATCCTCGGCCTGTTCGGCGTATCCGCCGCGATGCTGGCGTTGTTCGTCCTGATCGAATCGAAGGTCAGCGAGCCGCTCCTGCCCTTGGGCCTCTTCCGCAACAAGATCTTCACCGTCTCCGTGGTGGCCGTGTTCCTCACCGCCGCCGGCATGTTCGGCACGATCATGTATATTCCCCTGTTCGTCCAAGGGGTCATCGGCACTTCGGCCACCAGCTCAGGCTACATCCTCACCCCGATGATGATGGCGTTGATCGCCTCCTCGGTGATCGGGGGCCAGCTCATAAGCCGTTGGGGACGCTACCGCATCATCGCCCTTGTCGGCCTCGCCGTCATGGCTTTGGGCATGGGGCTCCTTGCGAGCATGGGCACGGGCACCACCAGCAGAACGGCGGTCTTTTACATGATCGTCACCGGATTGGGCTTGGGCGTGACCATGCCGCTGTACGTGATCGCGGTGCAGAACGCCTTCGAGCACGCCCGCATGGGCGTGGTCACCAGCGCGGTCACCTTCTTCAGGAGCATCGGAGGTACTGTGGGCGTGGCGGTGATGGGCAGCCTGATGGCGGCGAGCTTCCAGACCCGGGTGGTCGAATCTTTGCCCAAGGCGCTAGGCGACGCCCTGTCTCCCGAAGCGATCGCGGCCCTCAGCAATCCACAAGCGCTCCTCAATCCAGAGGCGAAAGCCGGTATCGCGGCTCAGCTCCCGCCGGGGAGCGAGAACCTCATGACGCAGCTGCTCGACACCCTCCGCACGGCACTTGCGGGATCGATCTCCCTGGTGTTCTTGATCGGTCTGGGCGTCGTGGCGCTCGCGTGGTTGGTCAACTGGTTCCTGGAGGAGATACCCTTACGCAAGACCCATGATGTGCCCGGTCCCGCAGTTGAGCGACCAGTCTTGGCTGTTCTCGAGCCGGTGGAGCAGGGAGGGGACTGATCCCCAGGGGTCCGGCCACGGCCGGCCGCTCGATCCTTGACTCCTTGGGCACCTGCACCCGCCTTGGGCAACCGCACCCGCGTGACGGGGGGAGGTCACCGAACCCGACACGTGTAGTGAATTGATTCACAGGGTAGAGCTCCAGAGCAAACGCAGGGAGGAGCTCAGATGCAGGATCGAGAGTCAACCGACGGGCTGCTGCAGTGGTTCACGGCGGGACGCGTACTCATTCTGGCGGGTGTCGCTGTTCTCCTTGTCGCCGGCCTTATCCTCGTTGCCGAGGCCATAGAAGAATCGAGAGAACTGGCCGAGACCGACCGCGAGGTGAATGCGCTCGCGGAAAGCGACAACGAGTGCGTGGCGTGCCATCGTCGGGCGACCACCGGGATCGTGGAGCAATACGGGCGGAGCAGCATGGCCGCCGCCGAAGTCGCCTGCGAGGACTGCCACGAGGTGGCCGAGGACTACGGGGGCGCCGTGGAGCACGAGGGCACCTGGGTGAT
>JBBRDB010000220.1:0-3941 GCA_038204345.1 Thermoleophilia bacterium
GTGGACATCGACCTGGAGACCGGCAAGGTGCGGGTGGTCAAGATGCTCACCGCGCACGATTGCGGCCAACCCATCAACCCCATGTTGGTTGAAGGCCAACTGGAAGGCAGCATCATGGGCGGTATGGGGCAGGCTCTGTACGAGGACAGCAGCTGCATCGACGGCCAGCAGTACAACCCGTCTTTCGTAGACTACGGCTTCCCCACCATGATGGAGATGCCCAGCATGGAGGGCTACCATATCGACACCGACGACCCCATCGGCCCGTTCGGGGCCAAGGAAGCCGGCGAGGGCACGCAACTGGCGCCCGCGCCCGCCATCGTGAACGCCATCGCCGACGCCATCGGTGTGCAATTCGACCGGTTGCCGGTAACGTCGGAGATGGTGCTCGCGGCACTCAAGGAGAAGCGGGAAGAGACGGCCCAGTGAGAGCGACGGCACGGAGGCGCGCGTCAACGACTACGGCGTCGACCTTGGCAGAGTGCAGACCGGGGTGCACGCGGTGAGCGCGTGGCCGCCAAGGCGCGTGAGATAAGCACGCTCTTCGGACCGCTCTTGGGGGGTAGTTCCCGGCTGGTGGTGGCGTCTTCGTTCTTAGTCCGGACGGGCTAGACCTCGCCCGCGGTTACCACCACGTCAAAGGGGACGCCCAGCGCCTCGAAGTGCCGCTGTCCACATCGGATCTTGTCGGCCTCACTGGTGCGCAGCTTCATAAAGTCGCGGGTCCCTTTGGTCTCCCGGACCAAATACACGGCCCGGCCGTCGTCCTTCAACAAGGCCCAGTCGGGGTTGTACTCGCCGAGGGGAGTGTCGATCTTGAACCACGCCGGCAACTTCACGAATAGCTTGATGTCGTCGCGCTCATCCAGACGTCGGGCGAACTCGCGCTCGACCTCGGAGTCGTAGACCACGTACTCGTACACCGATTTGTCCACGTGCAGAGCCGTGAAGTAGTTGATCAGCTCCTCGTTCTTGAAGAGGAGCATCTCCCACTCCGTCTCGGAGCGGGTGCCGACGTCGACACGCTCATACTTGATGCCGTCGACCAGCAGACGGTGAAGCTCGTACTTGAGAACAGCGGCGACAGCATCGAGGAAGCGTTGGGGGTCGTTGAAGAACTCGTCCAAGCGGCCGGAGTCGGTGAGAATGCGGGCCAGCGTCGATCGTGTCAGCTCCGTCTCGTTCTGCAGGTACGCCAGCAGGTCGGGCACGGGTCCGCCGGCGAGGGTAATGTTCTCCTGCGCAACGGCCGCGCCCGTTGCGACAACCCCGGCTTTCGCCACCTCCAACCGCCCGGTCGTCACCCGTACGATCGGCCGGCGAATCGGTTCCATCCGCCTAATGCCCTCCACGGCCCGCCTGACCAATTCGTCGGTGTCGAACTCCACGCGGTAGGTCGTCCTGGGTTTGATGTGGTCCCACAACGCCTGGAACTCAGGACCGAGGGCCACTTCTTTCTTGAGCCGGTTGGGACCATCGTCGCGTTCGCGGCGGATGTGGCGCTCGATCTGGTAGGCTGCCAGCAGGTCAATGACCGCCGGCCTGAGATCGCGGTGCGGGTCCGGAAGCTCCAAGCTGAAACCCGGGCGAAGCGGGGCGAAATCCGGCTGGATCCGCCCGGCATCGTCCAACATCCGCTGCTCCACCAGCGCTGCTCGAATCGACTCCGCTGCCTCCCGGCCGATGGGTCGCTCCTCACCATCCATCACCGTGGTGAGCTTCGCTATCGCCGTCAGCGGCACGGTGCCGAACGTGACGCCGCACTCCTCCTCGTACTCGGTCTGGAGTGCACGGGCGAAGTCCTCGTAGCTCTCGTTCGCCATGACGTACAGCCGGTTCACCGATTCGTCGAACACCCGTAGCCCGTTCTGATCCACCGGCAGACGGAGACCCCGGCCGATCTCCTGCCTCTTCTTGACGGCGCTTCTGGTCTCATTGAGCGTGCAGATTTGGAAGACGTTGGGGTTATCCCAACCCTCGCGTAGGGCCGAATGACTGAAGATGAAGCGCAACGGCTCGTCGAGGGAGAGCAGACGTTCCTTCTCCTTCATGATCAGGTTGTAGACCTCATCATCGGCCTGTGTGTCGCCGCGCGTATCCTTGAGCACACCCTTCTTGTCTTGAGCGAAGTAGCCATTGTGCAAACGATCGAGCGGTTGACTGAGCCACTCGAGGTCGCGGTAGGCCTCCTCGCGCGCCAGCGCCGCCAACTCCGCTTCAAACAGCTTCGCGAACTTGCCTTTCGCGGGATGCCCATCGTCGTCGTAGTCTCGGTAGTTCGCCACCCGGTCGACGAAGAACAACGACAGCACCTTGATCCCCTGGCCACGCAGTTCCAGTTCCTTGGTCAGATGGCGTTTGATCGTGTGCTTGATCTGCGCCTGCCAGACGTCGTCGCGCATGCCGCCGATCTCCTCGCCGAGGCGCACGGTGCGGCCGCCGTTGAAGCGGATGAACTCGCCTCCGGGCTCGGCACTGATCTCGGCAACCGAGAAACCCTGCGCATAGGCGGCGCGCTCATTGGAGAGGGCGAACAGGTCGACCCCACTCTTGACCGTGACGGACTTCTCCTTGGGTCCGGCTGAAGTCTGCGCGTGGATGCGCACCTTCGCCCGTATGCCCCCTTTGTAGTCGACCGATTCGACCCGCACGAAGGCGTCGTTGGCTCCTCCCTCCGCGGCCGCGCTCGCCACCACGATCTGCTTGACCAGTTTCAGCTCGAAGGCCCGCACCGGGTCGAGCCGATAGACCAGGTTGTACAGGTTGCGATGAGTGGCGGAGTAGCGCAGCGTGCACAGGGGATTGAGGGCTTTGATGGCCTCCTGAGCCTTTTCCGTGGAATCGACGCTCTGCGGCTCGTCAATGATGACGATGGGGCGGGCGGCCTGCACAAACTCGATGGGCTGCCGGCCGGAGAGCCGATCGCTTTCCTTGTAGATGACGTTGCTCTTGCGCTCCTCTTCGGTGCCGGCGAAGTTCTTGCGAAAGGCATCGATGTTGATCACCAGGATCTGCAGAGTCGTGCTGGTGGCGAAGCGGCGCAGGCGATTGACCTTCTTGGCGTCGTAGACGAAATGCTCGAAGGGCAGGTTGTTGTAGAGAGCGCGGAAGTGCTCGGCGGTGATCTCAATGTTCTTGAGCACGCCCTCGCGGATGGCCACGCTGGGCACCACGATGATGAATTTCTGGAATCCGTAGCGTCGAGACAACTCGAAGATCGTGCGCAGGTAGACGTAGGTCTTGCCCGTGCCCGTTTCCATTTCCACAGAGAAATGTGGGCAGAAACGCGGCTGACCGGCGCCATCGTCGGATAGTTCCCACGCCTCCAGAGGCAGTTCGGGGTCGGCGACGTCGATGTCGTTGCGAGACTGAACCGCGCGGGCGTTGGCCGCCAGTTTCCCTTCAGCCACCAGCAGGTGGTTGCCCACTCCGAGCTCGGTCTGATCCTGCCCGGTCAGCAGCGCGCCCAGGTCGCCCAAGTTGATGACGGCATAGTCAGGCGCACCCTTCGGCTGACCCTCGAAGAGGTCGGTGACCGCCGCCACGGCGTCCAACTGGAACTGCTGGTTGGCGTCGAACTGGAGCTTCACTCGTGGGGACCCTCGTGTGTATCGACCATCCGTTTCGCCTCGCGCTCGAAATCGCTCTCGTAGTCTCGATCTTGGGTCACTCGGAACCTGGCGTACTCTTCCTCCGCCAGCCCTCTGGTCACCTCACGCGAGACGCGGCCGGCGTCGGTCAGGTAATTCTTGCCATCTGCGGCGGTTGTCCGGAAATTCCGGAGAACTGACCCCTCGTCCAATTCCGCGGAGGCAAAGATGTTGCGTAGATGTTCGCTAATCGTCCGCACATCGACCCCGAAAAGCTCCGCCATGCGGCGCTGGCTGAGCCAGGCGGGCTCACCTTCGAAGAACACTTCGACCCGGGCCACTCCGTCGGCC
>JBBRDB010000221.1:0-3893 GCA_038204345.1 Thermoleophilia bacterium
TGCCGCGCACGGGGAGAGTGGTCATGGTGGTAGTCGAGACCCGCCTCTCCCAACGCCACCACTCGAGGATGGCTGAGCAGGCCTTCGATGGTCGAGGCGCCCCGGTCGTCGAGCTCCTTGGCGTCGTGGGGATGGAACCCCACGGTTGCCCAGACCTCAGGGAACCGCTCGGAGAGCTCCACCGCCAGTCGAGACGAGTCCGCATCGGTGCCGGACTGGATGATGGTGGAGACGCCGGCCGCCCGTGCGGCCGCGACCAGATCGTCCGGGCTGTCCCCGCAGTGGTCGAGGTGTGCGTGGGTGTCGATGTAACCCATCCCGACCTCCCGCGGCACGCTACTCCTCGATACGTGGGAAGAGAGGGCCGCCCTGGACCACCACAGCCCCCTCCGGCAGACGACCCCACACCGCCTCGTCCCAGCTGGGCGCCGGGACGCCGGAGTCGCCGCCGCCCGACGTCCGAGGCCTGGAGGAGTCGGCGCCGGCGTTCGCGGCGCGGAGGGCAGCCGCGGCGATACCCAGACGCTCACGCATGACCCCGGCAGTGCCCGGCATGAAGGGGTACAGAAGCACAGAGAGGAGCCGCAGGCCTTCGGCGAGGTCGTAGAGGGTGGCGTCAAGGGCGTCGTCGCCGGCCTTGGCCTGCTTCCAGGGAGCCTGCTCCTCGACGTACCGATTCAGGCGGCGGACGAATGCCCAGATGGTTTCAAGGGCCCCGCTCAGGTCCATCTCTTCGAGACGGGTCGCGGTGCCGAGGGCGATGCGACCGGCTTCGGCTGCCAAGGGTGATTCGCTCGGGGGGCGTCCCGCCGGCACAGGGACGACTCCGTCTCGATACTTGCCGATCATGGACAGGCTTCGGCTCAGCAGGTTGCCGAGGTCGTTGGCCAGCTCCGAGTTGTAGCGGGCCTTGAAGCTTTCCTCGCTCACCATGCCGTCCTGACCGAAGTTGACCTCGCGAAAGCAGTAGAAACGGAACGGATCGGGCCCATAGCGCTCGATCAGCGGAAAGGGGTCCATGACGTTGCCACGCGTCTTCGACATCTTCTCGCCGCCCAGCTTGAGGTAGCCGTGGATGAAGAGGTGCTCGGGCAGCTCGTAGCCGGCGGACATCAAGAGAGCGGGCCAGATGATGCCGTGGAACTTGAGGATGTCCTGGGCCATCATGTGGTAGGTGGCGGGCCAGAAGCGCGCCACCAAGTCCTCACCGGGCGCGTAGTGCAGGGCGCTCAGATAGTTGATGAGCGCGTCCACCCACACGTAGATCACCTGTGATTCGTCCCAGGGTATGGGGATGCCCCATTTCAAGGTGGCGCGGGAGATGCTGATGTCGTCCAGTCCTTGATCGATGAACGAGAGGGCCTCGTTGTAGCGGTGACGCGGCCGCACGAAATCGGGATGCTCGTGGTAGTGGGCGGCGAGCTTGTCTTGGTAGGCGGAGAGGCGGAAGAAGTAGTTCTTCTCTTCCATGTACGTGGGTCTGATGCCGTGGTCCGGACACAGACCGTGGACCAAGTTCTCCTCCGTGTAGTAGGCCTCGCAGGCCGGGCAGTACAGCCCACTGTAAGAGCCCTCGAAGATGTCCCCGCTCGCCCGGCAACGCTCCACGAACCTCTGGACGAATTCCTCGTGCTCGGGATCGGTGGTGCGGATGAAGAAATCGTTGGTGGCGTCCACCTGGTGGGCCACTTCCTTGAACTTGCCCACCATCTGGTCGGCGTGTTCGCGTGCGGTTATTCCCCGGGCCGTGGCCGCCTGCTCCACTTTGTTGCCGTGTTCGTCGGTGCCGGTGAGGAAGAAGACATCATCCCCCCGTTGACGATGAAAGCGGGCGACTACGTCGGCGGCCGTGGTCGTGTATGCATGACCGATGTGCGGCACGTCATTGACGTAGTAGATGGGTGTGGTCACGTAGAAGGTGCCCATTGGCGGTCGTCCGCTCCCGTCTCTGGCTTGTTGGATCCGTGCGGGCCGACCCTCGGCGGGCGGCCGCCCGCCCGGGATCGCTCGCCGCGGGCTGGGTGCGCCTATTCTAGCAGAGGGTCACGCGGCTCCGCGGCCGAACGGTGCTTTGCCTCCTGAGCCAGCGCATAGGCGCGGCGCGCGTCGA
Source organism: Thermoleophilia bacterium (assembly GCA_038204345.1). Classification (GTDB taxonomy): domain Bacteria; phylum Actinomycetota; class Thermoleophilia; order RBG-16-64-13; family RBG-16-64-13; genus JAHJSA01. Next base: position 2,111 of record JBBRDB010000221.1, read on the forward strand.
TGCCGGCAAGTCGAGACACCAGGGTGGACGCCTCCTTGGTGCGGAACCCGCGCGCCAAGAGCAACTCGATGGCCGCGAGAAGTTCGTCGGTGCCGGTTGCGCGGGCGCCGGCGGCGGCAGTGGTGGCGCCTCCTACCTCTCCCTCTTTCGCGGCTTCCGGCTCTGCTACGCCCGGCGACCGCACGTCGGGCGACCGGACGCCGCGCAGCCCGGCACCGGCCGGCCCCAGCACCAGGACCACCTCTCCCCTCACCCGTTCGCCAAGAGACACGAGCACCTCTTCGGCCGTTCCTCTGACCACCTCTTCGTGCAGCTTGGTCAACTCGCGACATACCGCCACGGGACGCGACGGCCACCGTTCCGCGACGGCTCTCAAGGTGGAACGCAGGCGATGGGGTGACTCGAAGGCCACCACTGTGCCGCCGCAGGCTCCGGCTTCGTCGAGCGCGGCCGCCGCCTTGGCGCGACCGCGCGGCAGGAATCCCACGAAGGTGAAGCGGTCGGTGGGGAGCCCCGAAGCAACGAGCGCGGTGGTCACCGCCGAGGCTCCCGGGAGTACGGTGATGTCAAAACCGGCCGCCACGCATGCACGAACCAGCGTGAAGCCAGGGTCGGAGAGCCCGGGCATGCCGGCGTCGGTGATCAGGGCGACCTCCTTTTGCTCTCGCAGGAGGTCGAGCACGGGCTGCACGCGCGTCTCTTCGTTGTGCTCGTGGAAACTGAGGAGGGAGCGAGGAAAGATACCGTGACGCCGGAACAGCGTGGTTGAGTGGCGCGTGTCTTCGCACAGGACCACATCCGCCTCACGCAGGATCTCGAGGACGCGCAGGGTCACGTCATCCAGGTTGCCGATGGGAGTAGGGCACACGTACAGCATGGGCGGGCAGCGGCCGGCTCGGGCCCGGCTCCCTATTCTTCGCCGTCGCGGGGAGTGGCGTCGAGGGGAGCGCCGTCTAGGCGGCCGCCGTCCAGCAGAGCGTCGTCTGGTCGGCCGCCGTCCAGCAGAGCGTCGTCTGGGCGGCCGCCGTCCAGCAAAGCGTCGTCTGGGCGGCCGCCGTGCAGCAGGCCGCCGTCCAGCAGGCCTCCGTCGAGCGGACCGAGGTGCACCAGGTGGCGGGAATCCTTCGAAAGAGAGGTGATGAACCGAGTGGCCAACTCGTTCAGGAAGGTGGTGCGTCGGTTGTTCGTGCGCCTGAACTCCGAGATGACCTGGTCTTTGACACCCGGTTCGTCGGTGACGCAGAACAGGAAATCGAGTTCGTCGAGGATCAGGAAGAGATGGTCCAGGTCGGCGGTGGTGTACACCCCCAGCGACTGGGCGATGAGGATGCCGGGTGCCGTAGGGTTGCCGTCCACCACGATCCGCACGTCCACGTAGTCGTACTCCAGCATGCGGCTCAGAAGGGGAGTCATACGGCTTCCAGCGCCGATCACGCCTACGGCGATGGATTCGTCCTCGCGCACTCCATCTGTGGGTGGTCCGTCGAGGTAGTAGGGATGCCCTTCCGTCACGTGCCCTCCCCCAAGATCGCGGTCAGGCGTCAAGGATACTCAAGAATGGTCGTCTGCGCGACCCACCGCCTCACCGTCGCACTCCTCCCAGCACACGAGGCCCGCCCCCACCATACCCGCGTCGTTGCCGATGGAGGCCGCGAGAAGCGGTACGTCCCGGCTGGGCTGAAGAGCGATGGCGGCGAGGACCCGCCGAGCGGGCGTCAGCAGCAAATCTCCAAGGGAACTGAGGCCGCCTCCCACCACGATCACCTCGGGCTCGAAGATGTTC
>JBBRDB010000222.1:0-3890 GCA_038204345.1 Thermoleophilia bacterium
GTGGGCGCTCGCGTATTCCGCCACGAGCACATCGGCCTCCAGACCCAGGAAGTTCGCATACGAGCGGAGGAAGGCCCTCACAAAGGTGTCCCCGGGGAGGACTTCGAAATCGTCCTGTTCCAAGGCTTGGAGATACTTCCCCCTGATCTTGAGGGTTTCCTCCACATCCTTGATCGTGAGGCCCTGACGGAGTCGGGCTTCGCGAAGAGTGTCTCCGATCTCGAACATATTAGCGGCCGGTCCCTGGGTCGATGAAGGGGGTGATGAGGGAGGCGAGGCGGACAGCGTCTTCCGCGGGATCTTGACCGGTCTCGAAGATCAGCGCGAAATCCCTACCCTCCACTGAGGACCTCTGGTACAGCGGATCGTAGTATGCCACCAGAAGTCCCTGCACGACGTCGTAGAATCTACCATCATCGAATGCCCTGCTCAAGGCAGCCGTCTCTTCCGGAGGCAGGCGTTCTCCTATATGGCGGAGTGCTGCGCGGAACCTGTCCACGTCCTGGGGGGCCCAGCGCTCGGGACGATACTCCTGCACGATCCGAGCTGCCCTCTCCTTTACCGACGCCGTCACGAGAACCGGGATGCCGTCGCGCACCAACGCTCCCACGGACTGTGGCAAGAAGACGTTGCCGATCCTACCGCCCTCACCCTCGACGATGAGGTAGTCGCCCTCGATCCTCCGTAGTGCCTCCCAGACCAGGACGTCGAACTGCTTCTGGGTCCTAGTGCCGGGCTGATGCAACCCACCCAGTAGCGAGCCCCGGTGAAGCGCGAGTCCCTCGAGGTCGATCACGTAGGGGACGGGACGGCCGGAGGGGGCGAGCGTGCGCAACTCCCTGAGAAGAGCGGTCTTTCCCGCTCCCGTGTATCCGAAGAGCGTCACCGTCGGCCGGTCGGGCGTCCAGGCTTCGAGCCCGTCGAGCACCCAGCGACGGTAGGCCTTGTATCCACCGGTCACCTGCACGGCGTGGACCCCGATAAGCGCGAGAAGCATGACCACGTTACGGCTTCTCTCCCCTCCGCGCCAACACATCACGGCCGGGCGACTCCCGCGGGAGGCGACCGCCTTGAGGGTCCTGATGTAGGAGGGAAGGTCTGCACTCACGAAGTCGAGCGCCACCATCCGGGCGGCAGCGGCGCCTCGATGTTTGTAGGCCTTGCCTACCTCGGCTCGTTCGCGGTCACCAAGAAGCGGGAGGTTAACGGCCCCCACGGCGTGACTCTCGGCGAACTCCTTCGGGGAGCGGACGTCGATGATGGCGTATCCCCCGGTCACTGCCTCTTCGACGGTGATCGCGGGCACCTGTACCGAGACCTTGGTCACTCCTCTTCGTCGTCGGGCGGCGACACCGCGTGACTGTCGCCCCTCAACTCCTCCAAGACCCGCTCGGATTCCCCCGGGCGAACCAGGATCTGACGCGCCTTGCTGCCCTCGTACGGGCCTACGATGCCGCGCCGCTCGAGCATGTCGATGAGCCTGCCCGCCCGCGTGTATCCCACCCTCAGACGCCGCTGCAACATCGAGACCGACGCGCTGCCGGTCTCCAAGACCATCTCCGCCGCGTCCATCAGGAATTCGTCGTGATCCGGATCGAGGTCGTTCTCCTCCGGCTTCTGCGCGGCTTTGGGCGGCTCCAACAACTCCGTCTGATACTCAGGCTCGGCCTGACGGCGGCAATGCGTCACCAGACGATGGATCTCTTCTTCGGTGATGAAGGCTCCCTGGATGCGCTGGAGGCGGTTGGACCCGAGCGGCTTGAACAACATGTCGCCCAAGCCCAGCAGGGCCTCGGCCCCGTTGGCGTCGAGGATCACCCGCGAGTCCGTCTGGCTCGATACAGCGAAGGCTATGCGCGAGGGTATGTTGGCCTTGATCATCCCAGTGATCACGTCCACCGACGGCCTCTGCGTGGCGACTACCAGGTGGATCCCCACCGCCCGCGCCTTCTGGGCGAGTCTGATGATGTACTCCTCGACCTCGCCGGGTGAGACCATCATAAGATCCGCCAGCTCGTCGACCACCACGACCACGAAGGGTAGGGGCCGCTCTCCCCGCCGGGCCCGTGCCTTGTTCGCATCCTCCAAGTTGCGCGCCTTCTCGAGTTCCATGAGTTCGTACCGGTTCTCCATCTCCTTGACGATGTTGTGGAGAACGCCGGCGGCGTGCTTCATGTTGGTGACCACCGGGACCAGGAGGTGCGGCACGTACTCGAAGTGGGACAACTCCACTTTCTTCGGATCGATGAGGATGAGCTTGACTCTATCCGGAGCGGCCCGCAGCAGGATGGAAGAGATGATGCAGTTCACGCACCCGCTCTTGCCCGACCCGGTGGTGCCCGCGATGAGCAGATGAGGCAGGCGGGCAAGGTCCGTGTACACGGGCTTTCCCGCGATGTCTTTGCCCAGCCAGACCATGAGCGGTCCTGCGGTGCTGGGGAAGTCCTTGTAGATATCGCCCAGCGTGACGAAGGTGGGCCGCTGGTTCGGGACCTCTACGCCCACCGCTTGTTTCCCCGGGATCGGAGCCAAGATGCGGATCTCCGTGGAGGCCAGTGCGTAGGCGAGGTCGTCCTTCAAACCCGACACCTTGCTCACCTTCGTGCCCGGGGCCAATTGGAGCTCGAACCTGGTGACGCGGGGGCCGATGACCGTACCCACGACGCGGGCCTCCACCCCGAAGTCGGCGAGGGTGAGCACCAGGAGGTCGGCCACCTCGACGTCGGGCCTGCCGGTGGTCGTGGCGGGTGTGGGGCTCTTCTTGAGGAGTTCGCTTCCCGGCAGGGCGTAGTGCGGTCGGGCTTCTTCCACGAGGGGCGACGCCTTAGGGTCCACTATCCCCGGGAGCGTATCTTGGATGCCTGCCCCACCCGACGGTTCAAGCCCAGGGGCCGATGCAGCCGCAGGAACTGTAGCCTCCCGGTTGACGTCCTGGGTCTGCCGCGACGCCGCAGGGTCGGCGCCGTGCCGGGACGCAGGGCCGCCCTCCGGATATCTTCCCTCACCCAGGACATAGATGTCGGGGAAGGCCTCCGCCCCGTCCACGAGGTCGGGCGCCGGCCGCCGCGAGGAGCCGACCTCCGTGGGAGCGCCCCAGTCCATCTCGGCTCCCGGGGTGCCGGCATACGAGGGCCACTCCTCCACGGGGCCGGCCGGCATGACCTGGGGTGCGAACGGCCCGCCCCCGGCCGCACGGGCAGGGCGCGGCGTGCCGAACCCGGCCAGGTAGGGATCGTCCAGCGGGCCGTCGCGGTCTTGGTCCGCCGCGCCGCGTTCTCGCAGGCGCCGCGTCTGTTCCAGCGCGCCCACCTGTGCCGCCTTTGCGGCACGGCCGGTCCCCAGCATGAGGCGCTTGATGGTGACACCGGTCACCAGGCTCAGGCCTGAGACCATGAGGAGCCATCCAACGATGGCCACGCCCACAGCGCCGATCAGGCTGTGACCGGCGGCATACACCGCCTCTCCCACCCAGCCGGCCCTCGTCTCGTACACGGCTTTCTCGAAGGTCGCCCCAGAATGTCCCGCACCGAAGGGAGAGAAGCCGGCTGCGGCCAGCAAGATCAACCCGAGCACCAGCGCGGCGACGCCCCACACCCACACGGACGCCCAGCGGACGCTGAACTGTAGGATCAAACGCGCCGCCACGGCCAGCAATGCCAGCGGCAGCAGGAACGCCAGGCGGCCAAGTATGGCTGTGAGCGCCCCACCGCCGACCTCGCCCAGGTAGCCGCCCGTCTGCCCGGCGACGAGCACGTAGCTCAGGAACACGGCCAGCCCGAGGCAGCTCAGGGCCACCAGTTCCGCACGGTGGCGGCCCCAGCTGTTCCGCGCCTCAGCCGAGACTGCGGGTGTGGTGGACCGTGCCCTCTGGCCGGATCGTACTCTTGCAG
>JBBRDB010000223.1:0-3886 GCA_038204345.1 Thermoleophilia bacterium
CACCAGGGATGCTGCGACTGCGCCACGGGCGTCTGCTCGATCGGTGATCCGGGCCAGGGACTCTGCCATCGGCCGGTCAGAGCGAAGCTCCTTGTCGACGATGTCCTGCAGGTCCCTGATGGCCTTGTCTTCGATCTCGGCGAGCAGTTCCTCATCGGTGACTGACTCGTCTTCGAGCTCGCCCCAGTCCCAGTCCTCTTCCTCCAGCTCGATCGGCTCGGCAAGAGCCTCGGAGTCCGGGAAGGTCTCCTGGAACATCTCGGTCAGGGCGTCCCCGAGGTCGTCGAGGCGCTGGTCCAGCGTGCGGTTGTCCGCCTCGGACTGGGTGTCGTCCGGGGCGGGCCGTTCTGTTGATCGGATGTCCAGGGTGGTGGACGTGACAACCTCGTTGAGCGTCTCCGCGAGGGCGGCGTATAGTTCCTCCAGGGGAACAGTGCCGGTCGTGAAGGACTCACCGATGTCGGGGAGGGCGTGCCCGGATCCGATCGCTCGGACCAGGTTGTAGTATCGAGCCGAGAGTCGGTATGAGATTGGGCGCAACGCGCGGGTGATCTTGAGGACCTCGGCCATGAACTCAGCGCCCAGGACGGGCGCCGTGATGTTGATCGACTCCCATGCCTTGAACGCCACCAGGGTTCCGGTGAGACCGAGCCGCTCCTGGGCTGCCCGGTGCAGCTCTGCGAGCTGCCGCGAGATCAGGGCGGCTTCAGGCTGTAGCATTCTTGGCTATCTCCGCTGCTACTCCCCGGCTATAGCTGGCCCTGGGGGCCTCGGCCGGAACCGCCGGCGCCGGCCGCGTGATCGCGGTGGCGTGGTCGGCGATGGCCTTCTTGATCCCCAGGCGGGGATCGGTCGGGTTGGCCGCCTCTTCGTCCTCGAGTTCCTGCCAGGTGTCGAGCGCGCCGGCGGTGACGCCGGGGATCATCGACCTGATTCCCTTGCGGGGGACGATACCGCCCTCGGCCAGTTTGACCAGGCCGTCGACGGTTGAGGCGAAGCTCTTGGGCGAGGTGTCCCGCCACATGATCTCCGCACCGTAGTCGGGCTCCCGGTCGGTGGCCACAGCGAACAAGGCCATGACCTGTTCCCATGCCTCGCCGAAGCCGTGCTGGAACTCGCTGATCATGCGCTGCAGCGACGACTCGGCGACCGCAAGCGCGTCGGCCGAGAGGTTCGCTATGTTTCCCAGTAGGTAGTGCGGGGGGAGCTGACTGATGGTGGCCAGGTGGGAGAGCGACATGGCCGCGGACGCAATGAAGCCGTCGAGCGGAGTCGCGTCCAGCGTGCCGAACTTCGTGTCGGGGTCCTCGGCCACGAGGAACCTGGTGATGTCCGCACTGACCGGCGCCGGCAGTGGGTTGCCACTGTCGTCGACGACCGTGACCATGCGGTACCCGTAGACAGTGTCGTCCGGCGCGCCATACAGCTCGTGGGCCGGGTCGCGCCGGCCGCGGACCTCGCCGACCGTGATGGCCATGCGCTCCCGAAGGGGCGGGGGCGTCATGCCAGTGGCGTAGCGAACAAGGAACGACCCGTAAGTCTGGGCAACCAGTAGGTCGAAGATGGTCTGATTGAGGCGGTCCTGGATGGGGAGCAGGTGGGCGATGATGCCCGACGTGCGCCCCTCCAGGTCCCGGAATGCGTAGAACGGAACGATCGGGCAGAAGTCGAAACCGTGAGGAGTCTTCTGAATGTTCGAAACCGTGCCATCGGCGTCGATCTTGAAGTTGTAGACCTGGTCGCTGTCCCACATGCGGCCGCGGCCAAGGCTCTTCTCGGGCAGCCGGTCAACGGTAAACACTACGGTTGGGACGTCGTCGTTCGCCGGGTCGACATAGAGCGCGACCGTACGGAGCGGGCTGAGCGTAAACGCCCGCGGGTAGTTGTAACGAGCGTCCGCGCCGGTCTCTGGCTGGTTGACCCCGACGAACGCAACGCCCGACTTGAGCACCTCGCGATACAGCGCCGACTGCCTGGAGTCCAGGCGGTTGCGCTGCCAGGCCGACCAGAGGTTGGACTTGCTGTCAATCTTGGCACCCGGCTCGGCCGGCTTCAGGTCGACCGCGGTGGCGGTCTCCCTATACCCCTCGGCGAAGAGGGACTGCGCCGGCGTCGCAAGGACGATCTTGAGCATGTTGGTCTGGGCCCGTTGGGCCAGGATCTTGTACTCCTGATTGGCCCCCTTCGGCGTGTACGGCCCCGGCTGGTCGCCGTTGACGTACTCGTCGATCTTGAGCAACTCGGTGCGGTCTCGCTGCAGGATCCGCCAGGCCTTGGTGGCCAGGTCAGCGGTGTCCTTCATCTCTTCTACGTCGACGTAGAGAGACAGGTCCGACGTATCGACGGCCATTCGATCTCCTTATCCAAGAGACCGGGGCCTCGTCGTTAGAACATATGGACCGCGCCGGTCCGCTGGCGCTTGGGGCGCCGGCCGGATTCGAGGTACTTCGACAGTGCAATGAACGCCAGCAGCGTTGCGGCGTAGGCGTCGTTGTACTTGTCGTTCTCGCGGCCTTCCTTGGTGAAGGTCATGCCGTACTTGTTGAACGCCCTGCGGCAGTTCATGACGTGCTGCTTCAGCACGGCGTTGCCGTCGTGCGTGAAGGTCCCGTCGGCGATGGCCGACACGAAGCGCATGTTGGCCTCGGTGATCTCCTCGGTGTGGCCCGACATGTTGTAGCCAACGGAGTGGTCGCTGGCCGCCTTGACGATGAGCGTCTCGCGGTACTTGTTCGACCAGACGTCGACGTAGGACTCCCAGGGGTGGACGTCCGAGAAGAACGCCACCACGTTGTAGGTGGCGAAGGCGTTGTCGACAAGGCCGTTAACCTCTTCGCGCGGCACTTCCCACTTATTGTTGGTCTTGTCTCGCTCCCAGATGCCTAGCGGTATGATGTGCTGGTCATGGACACGGATGGCGATGAGCGCCGTGGCGTCCTTGGTACGGGAACCGTCGAAACCGAGCACGATCTGCTCGCCGGGCTGTAGCGGGCGGTCCACTTTGAGTGGATCCCACAGCGCTGGCGGGATGAGTGTCTCTTCGTCGGCGACGATCTGGTTGTAGATGAACCGGCGCGATTCACTCGCGGGGTTCTGTGTGTCCAGAACGAAGTTGACGACCGTGGAAATGTCGAGCCAGACCGCGTCTCCGCGGATCTTCTCGACAATCAACGGGACGATGCCAGGGTCAAGCGGCGCGTTCGACGGTGCCTCGAGCGAGTCGTAGAGCCGGCCGGCGAAAGCCGCGTAGGGCCTGCCTGTCAGTGGGTCGATGTCAACCGTGCGGAAGTACGCCTCGCGGGTCTCCTCGGCGACCGAACCCTCACCGGGTTGATAAGCGTTGGTGATCTGGAGGGCGCGGCTGGAGCCGCCCTTTGATTTCATTCTGTTACGAGTGATCACCCTGTAGAGCTTGTGGCCGTCGTTCGAAGTCACCCAGTGGTGGGTTTCGTTCATCAAAACGAACGTAGGGCGAGCGCCTTCTTGCGATCTGTAGCTCGATGTGATGATTTCGAGCTTGCGCCGGTGGCCGTGGGCTCGAAGCACCTGTGTGTTCATGTCCATGTTGAAGTGCTGCTCGGTCCGCTTCGGGACATAGAGCGGGAACAGGGACATTGTGTTCTGGTTCTGGCTGGCCGATACCGCGGCCAGCTGGATGTGCGCCGCCGGATTGTCCTTGCCAACCGGCTGGTCATTCTCCCAGTGGGAGAAGCGGCAGGGCCCGATGAGCTCTACTAGGCAGATGATCGCCGCTAGCGGATCCTTGCCCCACCCCTTCATGCGCTGCAGCGTGCCATCCTGGTAGATGAACCGCCCGCGCGCGTCGACCGCATAGAACCACAGAACGAAGCGCAACTGCTCGGGGGTGAAGAACCAGGGCTCGCCG
>JBBRDB010000224.1:0-3865 GCA_038204345.1 Thermoleophilia bacterium
TTCCAGGGGGGTCTCGGTCGGAACCGTCCGCTGAGGATACGTCTGGACCACCTCGACAGGTTGAGCGAAGCAGAGCGACTCCCGCTCGAGAACTACCTTCAGTTCCTCAAGAACCTGCGCAACGACCCGGCCAAAGAGATCCTGACTATCCGCAAGGACGACGTCAACTACCTCTCCTCGCTCTACGGCGTGCGCCCGCACGCGCTCACGGAGCGGCTCAAGGCGGAGGGCATACTCGACTGAGTCCCCGGGTGACGCGGCCGCGCCGCGGCCGAGGGCGCCACGCCAGCACGCCGCAGTCGGCTCGTGGCCCTTCTTTCTACGACGCCAGCAGCACCGGCCCGGGCAGCTCACGCATCAGTTGCTCGGAGGTGCTGCCCAGTATCAGCCTCCGGATCAACGAATGGCCCTGTCTCCCCATGATCACCAGATCGGTGGGTTCCCCTTCCAGGTGTTCCAGTGTGACCATGACCGCATCGCCCGCGACGATGCGGAAGTCCGTGGTCAGATCGAAGGCGCTGAGATACGAGCGCGCCCCCTCCTGCACCGTTCCGGCCCCCTCCTCGTCGTCTCCGACGGTAAGCACGCGCAACGAAGCCTTCAAAGTGGTGGCGAGATCCGCTGCCAACCGGAGCGCCCTGCCCGCAGACTCGCTCCCGTCGAAGAGCAGCAGCATTCCTTTGATGGGGCGTGCCTCCTGTTCGGCCAATAGGACCGGCGTCGACGCCCTTCTCACCACAGACTCCGCGGTCGAGCCGAGCAGATCGTGGCCCCAGCGTGCGTGCTCGCCGCGTTTGCCCACGATGATGAGGTCGTGGGTGCGGCCCATCTCCGCGACCGTCTCTGCAGGGACGCCCTCCTCCAGCCTCGCTTCGACCGCGACGCCGCGTCCATCAAGGCTGCGCCGGAACTCCTCGAGCACGCGCTCGCCCTTCTCGCGGAAGCCCTCCAGGATCTCGGCGGGCATCGGGATCAACGGGATGCCCTCGTAGGAATACTCCAGATAGGGCGGCATCTCGAGGAGCCGCACGTCGAGAACGTGCACCCCCACCACCCGCGCTTGGTAGGCCCGGGCGAGTTCCACGGCATGCTCGCGGGCGGCGGCGGCCTGCGCAGAGGCGTCTACACCCACCAGGATCGACTTGATCATGTCGCCACCCTCCTCAAGGTATACAAGTCCGCAGCTACTCGGTCAGTCAAACGGCCGGTCGGGGGCCGACTCGGTCTCCCCCGCGCGCCGATCTATTCCTAGTCCTGTCATGCCCAGGACCGCGCCTATCCAAGCGTCACTCCTCTCGGAGAGGAGAGCGGATAGCGAGGAAGTTGCGCAGGATGTCCTTGCCCGGCTCGGTGAGGATGCTCTCCGGATGGAACTGCACCCCTTCCACGGCGAACTCGCGGTGGCGCAGTCCCATAATGACGCCGTCGTCCGTCCAGGCGCTCGTCTCGAGGCAGGCGGGGAGATCTCGTACCACCAGGGAGTGGTAGCGGGTGGCCGTGAATGGATCGGGGATGCCGCGAAAGATGGTGAGTCCGTCGTGGTGGACGTCGGAGGTCTTGCCGTGAACGGGGAAGTCGCCCCGCGTCACCACGGCACCGAAGGCCTGGCCGATCGACTGGTGCCCAAGACACACCCCTAAGATGGGGATCACCCCGGCGAGCCGACGCACCAGGTCGACACTGATGCCGGCCTCATTGGGGGTGCACGGTCCGGGAGACACCACGACGTGCGTAGGTTGGTGGTCTCGGATCTGCTCCACCGTGATCGCGTCGTTGCGGTAGACCGAGATATCGCCGGTGGATATCTCGCCCAAGTACTGAACGAGGTTGTAGGTGAAGGAGTCGTAGTTGTCGAGAACGAGGATGCGGGCCTCGAGACGAGGCTGAGAGCGTGGGACGGTCTCCTCCTCGCACGCGCCGACAGCTTCGTCGGGCGTCATCCGCCTAGCCCTTGCGGCGTTCGAGTTCCGCCATGACATTCGAGAGTGGGATATCCACCTGAGCCAGCAGAACGAGCAGGTGGTAGAGCACGTCTCCCGCTTCGTAGACAGTGTGGGGCACGTCACCGGAGGCGGCGGCCTCGACCACCTCGGCGGCCTCCTCCTCTACCTTGGCCCCTATGGCGGGGACGCCGCCCTCAAGGAGGCGGGCGGTGTAGGAACTCTCGGGCGGCGCCTTCTTCCGCCCGCCGATGGTGCGCTCTAGATCGGTGAGGGTGAGGAACAGCGGACCCGTATCCGCTGAACCCACCGCGGGCCCGGAGAGGAGACGCCCGTCGAAGCAGCTCTGCGTGCCGGTGTGGCACGCGGGACCGGTCTGGTCTACCAGCGCGAGCAGGGTATCGGCGTCGCAGTCGTAGCGGAGTTCACGCACCTTCTGGATGTTGCCGGAGGTCTCCCCCTTGTTCCAGAGACTCTCGCGAGAGCGGCTCCAGAACCAGGTGTGTCCGCTGCCGAGGGTCTTCTCCACCGACTCCTGATTCATGTAGGCGAGCATGAGGACCTCGCCGGTGGACCACTCCTGCACCACGCACGGCACGAGGCCGTGCGCGTCGAAAGCGATTTCTGCGATCTCCATGAACGCCTTTCTGGCCCCGGGACCGGCTCTAGAACTCCTCCCACCGCTCGCGCAAGACCAGGAACAAGACCGAGACGTCGTGGTACTCGCCGTCGGTGGTCTTGAAAAAGTCCTTGAATATCGCTTCTTGGTGGAAACCCACCTTCTCGAACGCGCGCTGTGCGATGGCGGAACCCACAAGCACCTCTGCCCGCAGCTGTTCCAGACCCAGTTTCCCCGCGATGGCCACCAACTCCTCGAGCAGCAGGAGGCCGAGTCCGCGACCACGGGCCTTACCGCCTATGGCCACCCTCACCTCGGCGACATGTCGCAGACTGGTTCCAGGATTCAGATGAAGCGTGGCGTCGGCTACTATGTCGTCGTCGACCTGGGCAACCAACGGGAAGACGTTCTCGAAGTCCAGGCTCTCTGCCCAGGAGGACACGAGGGCGGCGTCGGTGACGTCGTGCTTGAGCATGCGTCGGTCGTTCTCGGGTATGCTGGCGAACATGGCCGCGAGGCGCTCGCCGTCGTCGGACCTCAGAGGTCGGAGCACGACCAGCGTGTTGTCCTTGAGTTTGACGACCTTGCGAAATAGCTTGAGCTGTTCGAGTGGCATGTGCGTCCTCCGCTCGGTCGGCTGCTGTGGATAGAGGGGTATGATACATACGGCAACTCGGGATGGGAAGGTGCGATGCGCGGCACAGCAGAGTTGATCTTCACCGGGGACGAACTCCTCCGCGGGGACATCGTCAACACCAACCAAGCCTACCTGGGTGAGCGCCTGCTCGAGCTGGGGGTCTTCACCACCCACGCCGTCTCCGTCACCGACGACCGCGAGGCGATCTCAAGGGCCATCGTGTCGGCACTCCTGCGCCGCCCTGACGTCCTCATACTCTCCGGCGGTCTCGGCCCCACCGAGGACGACCTCACACGAGAAGCCGTCTCCGACGCCTTCGGCCTGCCGCTGGTCATGCACCAAGAACTCCTCGATGCCATCGGCAAGCGGTTTCTCCTGCTCGGTATGCACATGGGCGATAGCAACCGGAAGCAGGCTCTGATACCACAGGGAGCGGAGGCCATAGCCATCGTGGGCACCGCGCCCGGCTTCTGGTTCGAGGACGGCGAGACCCTGCTCGCGGCGCTGCCCGGCGTGCCTCGAGAGCTGGAGCAGATGTGGGAGGGGACGCTCGCGCCGCTCGTTTCCGAGAGGTTGGGGTTGCGCGACCCGGATGGGGAGCCGGCGGTGCGCAAACTGAGGCTTCACGGTATCGGGGAATCCACCTTGGCCGACGTGTTGAAGGAGATC
>JBBRDB010000225.1:0-3857 GCA_038204345.1 Thermoleophilia bacterium
TATGCGGTCGGCCACGGCGAGAAGATGGGCGACCTACCCACCAAGAACTTCCAGCGCACGAAGTTCGAACCCTGGGAAGGCGGGATCGAGAAGGAGTTCCACGAGAAACACTTCATCCGCAGAGGAGCCTGCTTCGCCTGCCCCATCGGCTGCGCGCGCATCAGCAAAGTGGAGAAGCCCGACCGCACGCTGACCGGTGAAGGCCCCGAGTACGAGACCTGGTTCGCCATGGGCTCCAATTGCGAGATCAGCGATCTGGAGCCCATCGTCGAGGCCAACTTCCTCTGCAACCGTTTGGGGCTGGATACCATAACCATGGGAGTGACCCTCGCCTGCGCCATGGAACTGGTGGACCGCGGTTATCTGGACGAAGCCGAGGTGGGCCGATCGTTGCGCTGGGGCGACGGGGAAGCATTGGTGGAACTCACCGAGAAGACCGCCCTCCGGGAGGGCTTCGGCGACCTGCTGGCCGAAGGCAGCTACCGGTTGGCCGAACGCTACGGTCACCCGGAGTTGGCGATGACGGCGAAGAAGCAGGAGATGGCGGGCTACGTGCCGAGACGGCTGCAGGGGATGGGCCTCGCGTACGCCACCTCGCCTATCGGGGGCTCCCACATGCGCGGCGACACCGCCTACTTCGAGCTGTTCGGCACCCCGGTCCTGGTGGATGCGGCCGAGGTGGAGGGCAAAGCCGACCTCGTGATCACGAGTCAGAACCTGTCCACCATCATCGACTCGTCCGGCCTGTGCATCTTCTTCGCCCACAGGGCGCTCATCACCAAGGACATACACGCCCGGCCGGTAGGCATCATGGAATACCTGAACACCGCCACCGGCGCCGACTACACCATCGAGGAGCTGTGGGAAGCGGGAGAGCGCATCTTCAACGCTGAACGACACTTCTTGGCACGAGCCGGTTTCTCGAAGAAAGAAGATACGATCCCGCCCCGTGAACTCGAGGAACCGCTGCCGGACGGTCCGGGTGAGGGGCAGGTGAACCACCTGCCCGAGATGCTGGGGGAGTACTACCAGTTGCGCGGTTGGGATGCCAACGGTGTCCCCCTCCCCGCGACCTTGACCAGGCTCGGGATCGGGTAGCGCAGCTGCATGCGCGTGAGCGTCAGTCTATGCGCGGTTCTGCGGGATAGCTGCGACGCCGGCGACCAGCCATCGGCACAGGGCTGGTTCGATATCGAAATCGCCGAGGGCATGACCCTACATGACGCCGTGCAGGCACTCGGCCTCCCCGCCGGCATGGAATCGATCGCCTGCTTGAACGGGAGGCCGCGTCCGGAAGGCACTCCGCTGGCCGATGGCGATCAGCTCTACATCTTCGCCCCCGTCTCAGGGGGGTGATGGGGTGCCACGCGGTGGGATCGCACGCAAGGAGGACGCGCCCCACAAGACCATTCGTCGATACTTCGGCTTCCTTGGTCTACTTCGGCCTGGGAAGAGGAATGTAGTACTTAGATGCGCAAGAACTGCCTCTTGGCGGGTCATGGTGTCTCTGCCCTATGCCCAGAGGAGGGTGTTGCGAGAAGGTCAGCACCAATAGTAAGAAGAGAGTCTTCGGGGGGCGGCGAGATGAATCCGAATCTCATATGGGATGAACTTCAGGCCAAGATGGCCGACAACCATCGAGTAGCCAAGCACCGACATTTGGAAGGCGAAGCCAACAAGGTGTGCCGGCTCTGCGGGTCGTTGAATCCCGAACACGCGATTGCTTGCAGTACCTGCGGCAAGAAGCTGAAGTGGGGCAAGCCTCGATAACACGACCCCGCTGCGGATGCGGTACGATTCACGCGTGCTTCGGCGAGAAACAATAATCGGGGTGATTCGGCCGGCTCTGAGTTGCGGGCGGCCGGCTTCGGGCTACGGACCAGTGGAACAGCATGGCGCTGCCTCGCCATAGCGGCAGACAGATCTTGTGGGTGGTCGCGTGTGTAATGGCCACCACTCCCGGCCTCGCGGTCCGTGGAGGGTTGGTGCACGGCGGCGCCCCGGTCGAAGCTCTGCTCTTCGGCGTGGCTATCGTCGGCGCCGCGTTTCTCTTGTCGTGGGCTGCCGAGATAGCGCAGCTGGATGTCTCACAGGGACTGGCGTTGGCGCTGTTGGCGCTCATTGCGGTGCTCCCCGAATACATGGTGGACGCGAGCTTCGCGTGGCTGGCTGCGAGCAAACCGGAGTTCGCCCACTATGCCGTTGCGAACATGACCGGAGCCAACCGACTCCTGATCGGCATCGCGTGGCCCTTGGTGGTGCTGGTCTGCTTTCTGCGATTCCGGCGGAGACGCATCGATTTAGAGCCCCAACACGGTCTGGAGATCCTTGTCCTGGCCGCCGCCTCTCTCTACGCCTTCATCATGCCCTTCAAGCAGACGATCTCGCTCGTGGATTTCGGAGTGCTCCTTGCCCTGTTCTCCTTCTACGTCTACCGTTTGGCGCGCCTGCCCTCGGAACCGCCCCATCTTGTGGGCCCGGCACTGATCATCGGGAGCTTGGCGCCCAGGATGCGTCGGCTGTCGATGGGCGCCATGGCGCTCTTCTCCGGCACGGTGGTCTTCCTGGTCGCCCATCCCTTCGCCGAATCCTTGGTCGAAGCCGGCCTATCTCTGGGAATAGACGAGTTCCTCTTGGTGCAGTGGGTGGCTCCACTGGCCTCCGAGGCTCCCGAGTTCGTGATCGTGACCCTGTTCGCCTGGCGGGGCATGTCCACGGCCGCCTTGGGCACCCTCATCTCCTCCAAGATCAATCAATGGACTCTTCTCGTGGGGATGCTGCCCCTCGTCTACTCGATTGCGCTCGGTGAACCGGCGGCCTTTCCGCTGGACGAACGTCAGCAGCACGAGGTGTTCCTCACGGCGGCGCAGTCCGTGTTCGCCATCGCTCTCTTGCTGGACTTGAGTCTTGGGCTCTACGGGGCCGGGGTGATATTCACCCTCTTTATGGTCCAGGCTATCCTCCCGGACACCCGCCTGGTGATCGGGTACGTGTATCTCGCTCTCGCACTCGTGGTGATACTGGAGTCGCGAAAACGCATCGGCGCCATCTGGAGGGGCTCGCCGTAGCGGGCGACACCCGCGGCCTTGGACAGAGTGACCGCCCGGCGCCGCGGTCCCCTCTTTCCGGGTGCGCTGTCAGCAACCGCAACCGCAGCTTTCAGGACTCCACTCTTTCTCGAACCACAATTCCAAGCGCTGGTCCACGCGGTAGTCGGGGAGCGTGGCTCTCAGAATCGCGCGGGCCTCGTCGACTACCGGACCCTCGCCTGAATCCACTTCTCTGACCTCGTCTCCGTCTCGGTAGCGGTAGGTAAGGGGGAGAAAACCCTTGCCATCCACGCCCCCGGGACTGGGTAGCTCGGGCAGCTTTACCGACTCGATGGTGGCAGTGGAGCCCTCGTCGTAGAACACCTTGCCGCCCCCGAACTCATTGGTGAATGCGGTTTCGGCCTCTTCGCGAGTCACTATGCGTGTTTCCATGATGTGTGTCTCCTTCGGCACAGACTCAAGTCCTACTGAGTTACATACCGCAACCGTACGAGCCGTCAAACCGGCGGACCTCCGTACCCGCGGGTCTACAGGTCGATGGTGTCGGGCAGCGGTGCGCTGTCGTCGAACCATTCCTGGTTGATGTCGCCCTCAGCGATGCGGTCCAGTGGCAACTTGATGTACTTGCCCGAGGCCTCCACCGCCACCGTGCCGTCGGCGAGGATGATCTCCCCCGTACCTTCGAAGATGCGGCTCGAATCCTTGGTGATCCGCCCGACCACCCGCACTTCTTCTCCCAGGGGCACGGGTTTGCGAAACTTCACGTTGAGCTCCACGGTGACGCCCCATTCTCCCGAGTTCGGCACA
>JBBRDB010000226.1:0-3833 GCA_038204345.1 Thermoleophilia bacterium
CCCGACGACCTACGAAAGCACCTGAGGTATCCAGAGGATCTCTTCGCGGTCCAGACTGAAGTCTTGGGGGTCTACCACATGGAAGACGAGCAGGTCTTCTATAACAAGGAAGACGTCTGGCAGATCCCCACCGAGATCTACTCAGGAGCGGAGATACCAGTGCTGCCCTATTACGTGATCATGAAACTCCCCAGCGAGACCCAAGAGGAGTTCCTGCTCCTGCAGCCCTTCACACCCATGAACAAGAAGAACATGATCTCCTGGATCGCGGGACGCATGGACGGGGAGAAATACGGCCAGCTGGTCGTGTACGAGTTCCCGAAAGACGCGCTGGTGTTCGGTCCGGCCCAGATCGAGGCCCGCATCTCGAACGACCCCCTCATCTCTGAGCAGCTGACGCTCTGGGATCAATCCGGCAGCCAGGTCATCCGCGGCAACCTCCTGGTCATCCCGATGGAGAAGTCGCTCATCTACGTGGAACCCCTCTACTTACAGGCCTCGGGCGAGAACCCTATCCCCGAACTGACCCGGGTGATCGTCTCGTACGGGAGCCAGGTGGTCATGGAAGAGACCCTGACCGAGGCCCTCGAGAAAATCTTCGGCGCGGCGGGCGGTAGCGGAGCCACGACCACAACAACCGCGCCCCCGAGCACGACCACGACGACCACAGTGCCCGGAGGAGGCGCGACCACGACGACAACAGTGCCAGGGGGGGCCACGACCACCACCACCGTGCCTGGAGCCGGTCTGCCTACCGACCCGGCGGCTCTAGCGGCGCTTGCTCAGCAACACTTCGAGGCGGCGCTGGAAGCTCAACGCCGGGGAGACTGGGCGGAGTACGGCAGGCAGATCGACGAGTTGGGTAAGGTGCTGCAGGCGCTGAAAGGGGTCACAGTCCCTCAGGGATGACCGTTGACTCCGAGCCTTCCAGGGTCGCCAGGTTCTTGGAGCGGCCCACCTTTTCCAGGGTGACCCGGGTGGCGCCCCAGGCCAACTCGCCGTCTCGACCTTCGACCGGCGATATGAGGTCGGCCGTGTTGGCGCCGCGTCCGGCGGCGTAGCGACCGTACGCGACGTGGCCCTGCCCCAGGGGCATGGCCACCATGTCCCGGCCGATACCGCGGTGGATGTAGGCCGGCGCCTCGACCGACCCGACCTCCGAAGTCACCTTGACGATGTCCCCGGTGGCGACCCCGAGTTCCAGGGCGACGGCCGGATTGATCTCGACCCAGGTGTCCCACATGACTGAGGTCATGGGATCGGGCGTCTCCTGCAACCAGGGCTGATTGGCGTGCCTGCCGTCGCCCAGCGTCAACGAGGGGTAGGGGCGCAGGAGGAAGGTGCCATCCGCAGCTCCTTCGGGAGGCGTCAAGCTCAGATCGAGAGTGCCGGGCGCCGTCGGAGCCGGGGCGGGAGGTGCGCCTGATGCATCACCGGAGACAGTCGCCTCCGACGTGGACCACCAACCCCCGTACTGCTGCCACTTGACCCACAGCACCTCGGCGTCGCCCGTGACGAGCGACGCGTCGGTGCGGCCCGCGAGTCCCGCTACCGACGCCTTGAGGTAGTCCACCTCCGTCTCCCACGGGAGCGACTCCTGCCCACGAACGCCCAGGCCTTTGGCGACGCTAAGCATGACGTCAATGGTTGAACGAGTGTCATAGAGTTGCCGCACCACCGGTTGCTGGGCGCCGAGCGTCTGGAGGCCGGTGCCGGGGTCGGGCACCTGATAGCCCCACGTCTCCAGGTATGTGGGAGCAGGAAGCCGCAGGTGGGCCAACTCCTCACCTGTGTCGGTGGGAAAGGGCGAGAAGTCGACGATCAGGGGCACGCGGGCGACCGCTTCGCGGAAGCCGAGCGCGGCGGGGAGGTCATGGAGTGGGTCACCGTCGAGGACGAGGAGGACGTCGATAGTGCCCGCGGCCATGTCCGCGATGAACGATCTCACGTCGGAGAACGATGAGACCCGCTCGACCGGGTCCAGCTCGGCCAAGGGAAGGCCGGCAGGGGGGCGCAGAGTGCGTCCCTGGGCACCCACCAGCAGGTTGAGCGCCATGACGGCGAGAACGGCGTCGCCGCCGTTCTCGCGCGCTCCCAGACCGCCCCCGGGGATGGCGAGGGGGGCGTTCGACTGGGCGAACAGGCGGGCCAGGTGCACGAGTGCTTCAAATGAAAGGCCGAGATCCGCGGCGAGCCCGCCGGCGTCCACGTCTTTGAAGACGGCGTCGACCCCGGCCGGCCGAGCGGCGGCGGCCAGGCCCTCGTCGAGAATGACGCGACCCAACACCAGGGCCACGTCTGCTTCCCGTCCCGCGGGGGTCGCCAACCACTGGTCGGCGCTCACGCCGGTCGCTGTAAGGCGCGGATCCACTTGTACGAGGTAACCGCGGGCCGCCCCCCGACCGCGACGCATCTCTCCGTATCCTCGGCCGTAATAGACGGGCGAGAGCCAGGTGCCGAAGAGGTCTGCGGAGAAGGAGATGGCCACCTCGGCCGCCGCTAGATCGAACACGGGGATTCGAGCCGTGCCGGGATCGCCGCCGAAGACCCCGGCTCCCGCGGCCCCCAGGCTACGAACACCGTCCATCGCCCGGTGCAGACTCCAGACGATCAGGCTCGAACCCGCCGCCAGAGAAGATGCCGCCGTCGAACCGGCGCTTCCCGAGGCCGGAGCCGGCTCCGAGCCGCCCGTGGTATTCGCGGGACCCGTCGCCGCGAGCAGGGCAGCAGCCGCACGATACAAGTGGTCTGGCAGTTGGCCCGCCACGACGGCCACCCTCTGGGTGCCCGTCTGCGTGGCAGCCGCCTGTGCCTTGCTGAGCGCGTCGGTAAGGCGCGCTACGCCGTCGTCCCAGGTGGTCGTGCCGAAGGCGCTGCCGGACGGGCCGCTACGGGCTTGCGGGCCGCTCAGTCGATCGGGATTGTAGAGCGCCTGAAGACCGGCCTGCCCACGCGCGCACAGCTTCCCTTGGTTAAGTGGGTGACGAGGGTTCCCTTCTATCTTGTGCGCCCTGCCGCCCATCGTTCTCACCAAGATCCCGCAACCTGCGGGGCACTGGCGACACACGCTCGCGTAATCGGTGAATACTCCGGCTACTTCTTCTTCCGGTGAGCGCAGGAACGGCACAAGTCGCTCCTCAGCGCGATTCCCACCGCATCCGCTGAGAGCAAGGGCGGCCGACAAGACTCCGGCCTTCTTGAAGAAATCCCTTCTCGAGAATTCTGTGAACACGCCTCAGCTACTCCCCTATTTGTGGCAGATCTGGCAGTCG
This sequence comes from Thermoleophilia bacterium, assembly GCA_038204345.1. Taxonomy (GTDB): domain Bacteria; phylum Actinomycetota; class Thermoleophilia; order RBG-16-64-13; family RBG-16-64-13; genus JAHJSA01. The sequence goes on from JBBRDB010000226.1 coordinate 3,273, forward strand.
ATCAGCCGGTCGCGCTCATTCTGTTGCTTGTGACACCCAAGGCAGAACCCCATGGTCATGCGCCGCGCCTTCGTGGCAAGGGTCATGTTCGCCACGTCGCCGTGACACTCCCTGCAACTGAGCTTGGCCGTCGCAACGTGAGGCTGATGGCTGAAGAATACAAAATCGGGCAGATCGTACGCGCGGGCCCAGGACACGGCCTTGCCCTCGTCGAAGGCGGCCACGACTGCCTTCGTCTGCTCCGTCTGGGTGGAGATCGAGCGGTGGCACCCGGCGCACAGTTCGAGGGGCGGCAGATCGGCGGCCGGACCTCGGAGCGCGCTGCTGTGACAGAACAAGCAGGAAACCCCCTTGGCCAAGTGAGCCCTGTGTGTGAAGGGGATGGTCTCGACCGGACCGCCCACCTCGGTGGCTCCAGCAGACCCCGGCTGTTGCCAGTCGCGCATAAGCGCCACGACGGCGTCCATCTGAGCGGCACTGAGCCGGCCGGACCAGCTGGGCATGGCCGTTCCCGGCCGACCGTTCTGCACGACGTCGAGAACGGCGGCGTCGCTGTTGCCG
>JBBRDB010000227.1:0-3822 GCA_038204345.1 Thermoleophilia bacterium
CGAGGCCAAGGCGAAGGTCTCGATCATGAGCACGAAGAAGGCCAACATGGGGCGCATCTTCTCGCGGAGCGACACCTGGTCACCGGCGCGGTCGCGGCCCAAGACGGCGTCCTGCTGATCGGGCAGCGTCACCGGCAGGCCACTGCCCGCGACCAAGTAGGCCATCTCACGCACCAAGCCGGTCATCGCCGTGCGGGTCTCCGGCGGCACGCCGGACCCCGAGTAGACGGTGACAGTGGTGGGGCTGCCGGCGGCCACCGCGCTGATGAAGCCTTCGGGGAAAGCGATGCCGATCTGCGGTTCGACACGAAAAGCGGCCTGAGGCTCCGGGTCGCCGGCTGCCTTGTCGCGGAGCACGACGGTGCCGTCCGCGGTCCTCCAGGCCTCGAGGTCTCCGGCTACCACGGCCGCGAGTGCGTCCGAGGAAGGCAACTGCACTATGTCCAGGGCCTGGGACAGACTGCCCGCGGGCAGCTGCGCCGCCCCGACCGCGGAACCGCTCTCGAGCCCGGACTCAAGCCGCTCGAGCAGGTCGCCCAGGTCGGTCTGATACACGCCAAGGACGACGGTCTCGTCCACGGTGTCGGGGGTCACCCAGAACACGCCTATGAACAGCACCAGCCCGATAGCGCTGAGGAAGATGTAGAGCGTGTCGCGCGAGTACGCCCTCAGGTCCTTCTTGATGATCGCCGTGACGATCGCCCGGCGCGAGACCGGGCGGCTCATCCCTCGAGTCCCCGGCCCGTGAGTTGGATGAAGATGTTCTCCAGGCTGGCCTCCTCGGTGTGGATGGTCAGCAGACCCTGGGACCCGACGGCCGCGGCCAAGCGCGCGCCGGCGGTGGCGTCATCGAGGGCCACCTCTTCATCGCGCACCGTATCCCCCTCGCGCACTCGGAACCGCACCGAGCGCTTGCCGTAGCGCAGTTTGAGATTCTCCGGGGTGTCCAGAGCCACGATGGTGCCGTCGTTGATGAAGGCCACCCGGTCGGACAGTTCGTCGGCCTCGAACATGTCGTGGGTAGTGAGCAGGACGGCCGCTCCCCGCGCCGCCTCCTCCTTGATGGTGGCGCGGATGGCCGCCGAGGAGACGGGGTCGAGTCCGTCGGTGGGTTCGTCCAGGAAGAGCACCTTCGGCTTGTTGATGAAGGAGCGTGAGATCATCATGCGCTGGCGCATGCCTTTAGAGAAGCTGCTTATGCGATCGTCGGCGCGGTCGGCCAACCCCACGCGGCGCAGCACCTCGAGCACGTCCAGATCTTTGATACCGAAGAGGCTCGCGAAGAACTCCAGATTCTCCTTGGCCGACATGTTCAGGTAGAGGTTCTTCTCTTCGAAACACACGCCTATCTGGGCCTGCACCTCGGGGTCATCAAGGGTGACGTCGCGGCCCAGGATGCGCGCCACTCCCTTCTTCGGTGTGAGTTGCCCGATGAGCATCTTGATGGTGGTGGACTTGCCGGCGCCGTTCGGCCCAAGGAACCCCAGGATCTCGCCGGGCTGCACCTCGAAGCTGATGCCGCGCACCGCCACCAGGTCGCCGTAGGAATAGGCCAGATCTTGGACGCTGATGGCGGGCTCGGTCACGGCGCTAGTCAACCAACGACTGCAGCCAGGGCATCACGAAGGTGACCGCGAAAGCCAGGCTGACTACGTACATGAAGGGGTGGACCTCCCTCGCCTTGCCGTGGAAGATCTTGATAAGGGTGTGGCTGATGAAACCGAAGCCGATGCCGTAGCTGATGTTGTAGGTGAGCGGGATGCCCACCACGGTCAGAAAGGCGGGGAAGGCCTCCTCGAAGTTCGTCCAGGGGATCTCGCGCACGGTCCTCATCATCAGGAACCCGACCACGATGAGGGCGCCCGCGGTAATGGGATAGACGAAGTAGTCGCCTTCCGGGATGGTGAATCCGGATCCGGCCAGCAGCGTGTACTGCGCATCGTTTCCGATCACGAAGCCACCGCCCACCATGGCCACTATGGGAGCGAAGAAAGCTCCTACCGCGAACAGCACCGCGGTCACCACGCTCGTCAGCCCGGTGCGACCGCCCTCAGCCACCCCCGCCGCGCTCTCGATGTAGGTGGTGATCGAACTGGCGCCGAACAACCCGCCTACAGCCGCCGCCACTGAGTCGACCCCGAGGATATTCCGGATGCCGGGGACTTTGCCGTCCTTGCCCACGAATCCGGCCTGCTCGCCCACGGCCACGACCGTGCCCATGGTGTCGAAGAAGTCGGTGAGCATGATTGCGAAGAGCGCCATCAGCAAGACGGGCGTGAAGATCTGGGTGAGAGCAAGACCGCCCTCCACTGTCTGGAACGGCGCCCAGAACCCGCTGAAGTCGGGAGAGGCCACGACCTTCGATGGGAGTTCGGTGACGCCGAGGATCAAAGCGGCCGCGGTGGCCACCAAGATGCCCCACAGTATGTCGCCCTTCACCCTGAGTGCCATGAACAGGAAGATGGCGAGCAGCCCGATGATGGTCACCCACACGTAGGGTTGCGTGAAATCGCCCAAGGACACCAGGGTTATGGGAGCAGGACGGATGAAGCCGCCTTCGTTCATACCGATGGTGGTGATGAAGAGCCCGATGCCCACCCCGATGGCCCGCTTAAGATCGACCGGGATGGCGTTCATAACGGCTTCGCGCAGACCGGTGAGGACGAGAATGAGGATGACGATACCTTCGGCGAAGATCACCGACATGCCCACCTGCCAGGGCACGTTGGCCTGCTGGAAGCCGATGACCGAAAAGGTGACCACGGCGTTCAGGCCCATGCCCGAAGCCAAGGCGAACGGACGGTTCGCGATCAGCGCCATGGACAGGGTCATGAGAGCGGCGCCGAGAGCCGTGGCGGTGGCCGCGGCGGCGAAGGGTACGCCCGCGGCCGAGAGGATGCCGGGATTGACAAAGATGATATAGGCCATGGTCATGAAGGTGGTGAAACCGGCGATCACCTCCGTTCGGATATTGGTCCCTCTCTCTGAGAGATGGAAGAACCTGTCTAATGTGCGCAACGCCTACCTCCTTGCCGTCACCGGCGTTCGTTGAGGGGCCGCGGGCCGGGCCACCAACACGCAGTGCCCCGGCCGAGAACGGCGGCATACCGGTGCAGATACTAAACGGTAGGGGCGGCGGGCGGAAGTCCCGCCTGAAGGGGCCGTTATGGCGGGCTGGATTCTCGTCTGGAACAACAGGCAGTGGCAGCCGGGGCAAAAAGCGGGGAGACGAACGTCCGCACCACGGCGGCCCGCCACCGGCGCCTTTCCGCCCGTCCGCGCCTGTCCGCCCGTCCGCGCCTGTCCTCCCCGCCGCCCCCGGCTACGTCACTTCACAGGCGGCGGACCCGCCGAGAAGAAACGGGCCGTACGCAGGCCGTACCGTGTGCGCGGGCCCGCGGACTCGAGGGCCAGCGCCGCAAGCAGCGTGAACGCGATGACCCCGCCCATGATGATCAGAAGGCGGCCCGCGGGTTCTCCGGTAGCCCGCCGCTCGGCCAGGAAACGCGCGGTGGCCGCGATCCATTCGAAGACTCCGAACGTCAGAGCCAGCTGCACCACCCGCACGGCCCACGCCGAGCGCACGCTCAGGAGTAGCGGCAGGAACAGGAAGAACAGCATGAAAACGATGTCGAAGGAGCGCAGGAAGTGGGCGGCCAGGATCCAACAGGCCACAACCACCAGGGTCACGGCGGGCCAGACGCGGCGCTGAGCCCGTTCGGTGGCGAGCGCCTCCAGCGGCCGATCGGTGGGCGGCCCGCCCGGCTCTCCGTTCAGTCCTTCGGTACTGTCGGACACTCCTGCCTCCGTCTCGATGATCTC
>JBBRDB010000228.1:0-3768 GCA_038204345.1 Thermoleophilia bacterium
CGGCGGATTCGAAGGTGGGGTTGAGCTGCACCAAAGGCGGCGGCCACAGCAGCCCGGCATCGATCGCCCCCTCCACCGTTCCGCGGATACGCTCGTCCTTGATCCGGATGAAACTCTCGACGTACTCCCGGTAGTCCTCGACGAGTTGGTCGCGCAGGTGGAAGACATCCAATGCCGCTATCCCCCTAACGGTTCATGGTCGGACGTGAGGCCCGGTCATCCAGGTGCCCACAGCCATGGGAGCCATCCTATAACTTTGGTCGGACAGATTGAAGGAAGGGTTGAGCGTGCGCTGTTCGATGGGAGCAAACGCCCTTGGCGGCGCATGCGCATTCTCGTAGCGCTAAGGGCTTAGGCGGTCTTCCCAACGGCCTTCGTCGGACATAGGTGGTCTGGAATCACAACCCAACTGCGCACGGTTGAGAGTCGGCGGAATGGATCAGTCGGGACCTGCCGGGCCGTCGCACCTTACGCCAGGAAATCCTCCTCCTCGTACCGACCCTCGGCGCGCCCAAGCTCGACATGCACCACCACCGGGAAGCGAACAAACTGGCCGGAAAGGAGCGCGTCACCTGTGGAGAGATCGGGGAGGAGCCCGGCTTCGTCCTCTCCCAAGGACTCGACGACTTGACGCACGTAGCGCTGATCGTTTGGATTGACGATTCGCAGAATCATGAACGAGTTGCACTGCGAGAGGACCGTTGCATCGAGACGCGACGGGCGTTGGCTCACCAGCACCAGCCCCATACCGTACTTCCGACCCTCCGACGCGATCTGCTTAAGTACGGGCAACGAGGGCGCACCCTGGTCGTCGATCCGGTTCGGAATGAAGTTATGGGCCTCTTCAACGATGGTAAGGAAGCGCGGCACCCTGTCCTCGATGCGGTCGCGCTGGAGCTGTTCCATTACCTGAGCTACGATGGTCTGACGGATCTCGTCGCTGTATCCCTCGAGAGAGAGTATGGCTACCCGTCCTTTGCCCAAGATGGAGTGAAGCTGGTCCGCGGGAGGTAAGTCCTGGACTTGAGCCCGTTCACGCGGGACTGCCAACTTCTCCTGAAGGAAGCGCTCGTTCCGCAGGGCCATGTGACGACCGTGGCGTAGCATCTCTGCGAGTCGTTTCCCAGCTGTGGATGCGCGACGCCCGAGCACCTGGGCCGTAAAAGCGCTCACGCAATCCAAGCCCGAGTTGATCTCGGTGATTGCACGCGGAGTACGGCCTTCGCCCTTCGCGTCCCTCAGGCGATCGGCGAGCTCACCCATCGCAAAGAAATGGTAGTCGGCAAGCGTTTTCGTGAGCGGAGCCTGACCCAGGCCGACCAGGACCTCGCTCAGTCGGGCGCGGGTGGCCTCGTGACCCAGGACCTCGACCATGGCGGAGCCCAGTGAGTACTGCGCTTCTGTGAGCGGCGCGCCACTCAAGCCGACGAGGTAAGCGAGTACGCGGTCGGGCACCTCGGAGGTCAGTTCGATGCGGGGCAGGTAGGTGACCACCTCAGTCTTGCGGGCGATGTGCAGGCCGATGTAGTCGCCGTGCGGATCGAAGATGAGCAGAGGATAGTCCTTGGCCATCAGCTCCTCGATGAGGCGACGCACGGCCACCGTCTTCCCGGCGCCGGTCGTGGCCAGAACCCCGAGGTGCCGCGCGACTACAGCCTGCGCGTCCACGAACGCGGCTACCTGAGAACGCCCGCGTAGGTGGCCGAGATGCAGACGATGATGAGGCTTGATACCTCCGCAGATCAGGGCCTCCGCCGACTCGCGGTCGGGGCGCACCACCTGACTGGCCGGTCGCACCGGGTAAACAGGAGGCTCCAAGCGTCCATTGACCTCTTCGCCCACGACCAAGCACTCTGCCGTCACCATCTCGCGGCTCACGGAGAAGGGCGCATCGTAGACCTTCTTGCCCTGGAAGGCCAGCTCTTGAGCGGCCTCCCGGGGAAAGAGCGGGTTCAGTCGCTCGATTCGTCCCACTTTGGCCCACACGCGACGACCACCGTCATCGACCACCACGAGATCCTGCAGCTGCACGGAGTCCGGCGCGGAGGCCATCTGGAATTCGCGTGTCGAAGTGAGGCCCACCACCGTCCCCACGGCCGCGCGACCGCCTTCGCCGCCGTTTCCGCCATCGGGTGTGGAGTGAGCCGCTGGACGATTGGTTCCGATCGCATCCGGCATGAAACTGTGCTCCTTATAGGACTGCGGGACGGGTAGCCCGTGACCTACCGGGCTGGAAGAAAAGGTGGTCCGCGAGGTGGCCCAGTTCCGGAGGCATCCCGGCCATCAGGCGGCCGTACTCCCAGCGGATGTTGGTCTCGAAGGCTTTGGTCATCCACCCTGGTATGGCGGTGAACTTGTCGACGATGTCGAGGCCTACAGGGAAAGCGTATCCGGGGAGCAGGTCGGCGTACGCGTAGACGCGGGCCAAGACTTCCTGCTGTTCCGCCTCGCTCAACCAGTGGGGAAACTCCACACGAAGCGGCCGTGATCGGGTGGGTCGCAGGTAAGATGAGCGCACGGCCGGGAAGATGGAGCCGCGGCGATCCATTCCTCCGTGCGAGATCGCCTCCGGCAGCGTGTATTCGCCTCGACGCAGAGTCAAGGCCAGGAGCATGGAGTCTCGGTACCGCGTGGCCTCGAGCATCTCCTCGACTCTGGCGACCACCCCGCGGCGGCCACCATTCGTGCCGACGTGAGCAGACAGCGCCGCCACTGATGGATGCCCGGACTCGATCAGAAGACGCAGGCACCGCCGCACCAGGCCGCGCGCAGACGACCTCTCAACCACACCGCACACCAACTTCCCTCTGCGGCGGCAAGCCTCCACAACGTCTTCGATCAAGAAGGCCAACACACACATTGCCGGAGTTCGATCGTCGGCGCGCGATGCGCGACAGTCGGCATCTGATGAGTAGCGACACCTGCCGCACCAACGGTCGAAGCCCGCGAGTACGTCGTCCGCACCGGGGCCCGCCCCGAGGATCCGGTGTAGATCGACGCGGGGAAACCAGTGGCGGAACAACGGATCGGAGAGGTAGACTAAAGGCCCGTGTAGCATCACCAGATCGACGTCGCGGAAAGCGGGCTCGTACATCACCGATCGGAGGGCCATGGCTTCGACGAGAAGCCTAACGACGCTCGCGTAGTCGCGATCGCTCTTCAGGCCTCCGGCCAGTTCGCCCAAGACGAGGGGAAAGTGGGCAAAAGTCTCCCGCACCTCGGGATCCGTCTCGCCCTCCTTCACCCTGAAGATGCCTGCCCGTACTATCACCGGCACTGCCAGATTGAGATTCACGCTGCCCACGCCGCCATCGACGAAAGCCACAGTGAGGTGGCCGAGGTCGTACTTCGAGACCCGAGAGATGCTCAGGGGGCTATCGGCGCCCGTGGCGAGTTCGCGGAGGGCATCGGCGATCGCGACCGTCGTGTCGAAGTAGTCTTTGCGCAGATGGTCGGCCACCAGCATCGACTGCTCGATGATGTGGAGAAAGACGTCGGGAGTGGCACGGGCCTCGGTGAGCGCTCCCCCACCGGCCTCGGCATATATCGGAGTCGAGGGCGGCCACTTCCCGTTGCCGTTCACCCGCGCTCCCGTGTCGTCGGCCAATAGGACTCCCCTGCCGCATCAGTGCCCGAACGGATTCGTTCGTCGACCGAGTCGTCGATTCCTGTATGCATCGGCAGCCAGGGCGGTGAAGATGAGAACGAGTACCCCGCCAGATCGGAGGCCGCTGGATCTGCGAGTTCGTATGACGCCGCGGCGGCCTT
>JBBRDB010000229.1:0-3747 GCA_038204345.1 Thermoleophilia bacterium
CGCGAGGCGGTGCTCTCGAGCCAGATCGAAGGCACGCAGTCATCGCTCTCCGACCTGCTGCTCTTTGAACTCCAGGAGGCCCCCGGCGTGCCGTTCGACGATGTGGTGGAGGTTTCCAACTACGTCGCAGCGCTCGAGCACGGGATCAGCCGCCTGGCCCAGGGTTTCCCTCTGAGCAATCGGCTGATACGGGAGATTCATGCGCAACTCCTATCTCGCGGACGCGGAGCCTACAAGCAGCCCGGCGAGTTCCGCACCAGCCAGAACTGGATCGGCGGCACGCGTCCTGGGAATGCCCGGTTCGTACCTCCGCCCCCGCAGGAGGTGGAGGCCTGCATGGCTTCGCTCGAACGCTTTCTACACGACCCTGCTGCTCCGGGGGCTCTCGTCAAGGCGGCTCTCGCCCACGTGCAGTTTGAAACCATCCATCCCTTCCTCGATGGCAACGGCCGCGTCGGGAGACTCTTGATTGCGCTCCTGCTGCATCACGACGGCGTGCTACGGCAGCCGCTGCTCTACTTGAGCCTCTATTTCAAGCAGAACCGGGCCGAGTACTATCGGCTGCTCGACCTGGTCCGTACTACGGGTGACTGGGAGTCCTGGCTCGACTTCTTTCTGGAGGGCGTGACTCAGACGGCGACGGGCGCAGTCGACACGGCTCATCGACTGCTGTCCATGTTCCAAGAAGATGCGGAACGTATCCAGGGACTGGGTCGCGCCGCGGCGAGCGCCCTCCGGGTTTTCGATGCTCTCCGGCGGCGCCCGGTTGCAGGAATCGACCATCTGGCGCGGCGGACCGGCATCGCCTATCCCACAGCCGCCCGGGCCGTCGATGCCCTTGTAAGACTTGGTGTACTGCGTGAACTGACCGGCCGACAGCGGGGGCGCGTGTTCGCCTACGATGGGTATCTGACTATCCTCAACGAGGGAGCGCAGCCGTTGTGAGAGGTGGAAAATGTGCCTTGTTTCGTTGAAAGACGGCGGAGGGAGTATGCGCGCGGCCTCGTGTTCGGAGTTGCGTGAGGGGTATTCTGGGGACTTGGAACGCGACGCCGCCATCGCTTCTCATTCCTGGCCCCGCGATCAGGCCTCCAGGGCAGCGCGACGGACTTGGGGGGAGGAAAGGGCCGGTGAGTGCCCTTTCCTCCCCCCAATGGGGTCAGCCGGCCGTCCGGGAGCTGGGGCTGGCCGAGAGGTACGGGCATGGCTGACATAGTTACGGCTCATCACGGTGTCGCGACCCGCCCCCTCCTAGCCCATGATCCGCTTGAGCCAGGTCTTAGCCGTGCCTTGGTTCTGTTTCACCACCATGACCGACGTGGGGGAGAAGCGGGCCACCTTCTCTGGCACCTCCCCGAACAGCATCTTGCGGAAGAGCGGCTCCATGGCCGCCCCCAGTACCACGAGGTCGTAGTCGCGGCTCGCTCTGGCGATGCCGCCGGCCACGCTCGCCGCCTCGTAGAGCAAGGTGGTGCGTTCGATCGAGCTATCGAGGAGCTCCATCGTAGCCTCGACCTTCTGCCGACCGGCATCCCGTTCCTCTTCCGTGGCGTCTGGAGAGACCACGTGCATCCCGGTGACCGTGAACCCGAGCTCTTGGGCGATCGGGCCCAACATCCGCGCCGCCAATCGGGCGTTAGGGCCGCCCGCGGAGGGGAGGAGGCATTGGTAGGGCAGCCCGTCCTTGCGCTCGAACTTGAAGAGCACCACGTCGCACGGGGCGAGGCGCACCACCCGATCGGCTACCTCCCCGAAGATTCGGTCGCGCGTGTTCGCGTAACCCTTCCATCCCATGACGAGCAGTTGGGCCTGGTGACGTTTGACCGCCGCCAACAACCCGTCGGAAGCCACGTGCGCCACCACCATGTCGGTGTGCAGCTCGATCTTGTGCTCCGCGGCGAACGCGCGGGCCTTGGCCAGGAGCGGTTCCCGGTGGTGGGCGAACCGGAGTCCGTCGTGGATCGGCATCTGTCGGGGCACGTCCACCACGGTCACGGCCACCAGCCGGGCACCGCGCTGGTGCGCCATGGGTGCCGCGAGCCGCACGAGCAGCTCCACGTTGTCGGGATTGTGGAGGGCTACCAGCACGGCGGGCGTCCGGTCCGCCCGTACCCGGGTCGCTCCGACGGGCAGCACCTGGGGCTCGAAAGCCGCCGCCTTCCGCTCGAAGACGGCGTAGTAGAGGAGGAGCCCCACTCCGATCCACCCGGCCGTCACGAACCAGGCGATCGGCTGGAACTTGAACTGGTAGAAGGCCAGGAACAAGTTCAAGATCAAGCCCAGTATCGGCACGTATGGGTAGAGAGGCAGCCGGTAGCCCCGGGGGATCTCCGGGTATTTGCGTCGCAGCGCGATCACCGATAGGTTCACCATGGAGAAGGTGAGCAGGAACATGAGGCTGGCGGCCGAGCCTACGGTCTCGAGGGGGAGCAGTATCGCGATCGCGACCAGGATGGCCCCGGTGACGAAGATCGCCGCCCGCGGCGTCCTCCGGGTGGGGTCGATCACCCCGATGCGCGTTGGGAGCAACGTGTCGCGGCCCATGGAGAAGGCTACCCGCGACGCCGCCATCACCGTGGCGTTCAGAGCCGACATGGTTGAGAGCAGCCCGCCGAAGACGATCAACGCCACCCCGAACGTGGGCATGAAGGCCTCCGCGGCCCGCACGATGGCCGTCTCCCCGTGTCGTCCGAGCGCCTGCCAGGCGGGCTCGCCGTCCGCTGGGCGGAGGGTGCCCAGGGCCACCAGCAAGATGAGCAGGTAGACGACCACCGTCACCCCCAACGAGATGAAGGTGGCCCGCGGGATGTTCCTCTCTGGCGACTTGATCTCCTCGGCCACGGTAGCGATGAGGTCGTAGCCTTCGAAGGCGATGAAGGTGAGTCCCATGGCGATGAACACGCCGCCGAGTCCCTTGGGCAAGAAGGGCGTGAAACCGGCCGTCGCCTCGCCCGGATCGCTCAGTATCCGCGACAGGCCGAACGCGATGAACACGACGAGCACGGCCAGTTTGGTCATGGTGAGCAGGTTCTCGGCCTTTCCCGTCACGCCGGCCCCCCGGGCGTTCAGCCAGATGAAAGCAGCGGCGATCAGCACAGTGACCACCAAGACCGCCACTGAGTGGCTTGTGAAGTGAAGAACCGCTTCCGTGAGGCTCGGAGTGTACTTCTCGAAGACCTCCCAGAAGTAGCTGGCGAAGCCGAGGGCGTACAGGCTACAGGCGACCGTATAGGCGAACCACAGCATCCACCCGGCCACGAAACCGGCAACGCCGGGGAAAGCCATGCGTACGAAGGAGTAGCCGCCACCGGCGCGGGGCACCGCCGAGGCCAGCTCGGCGTAGGCGAAGGCGGTTAGGAGCGTGACCACACCGTTGAGCGCGAACGCGAGGATGGAGGCCGGCCCGGCTTCGCCGGCGGCGAGGCCGGTGAGCACGAATATGCCGGCGCCGATCATGGCGCCGATGCCGATCATCGTGGCTTCGAAGAGCCCGAGGTCCCGCGCGAAGGTGACTTCGCCCTCGCCGGGACCCGCGCCGGCCCGGCCGTTCCAGCCGCCTTCGTTGTTCGGGCCTTTGGTGTTCGGCATCTTCCGGCATCACCTCTGCGGTCTATCCACAGTCCACCGGCCGCGTCGGCGTGGTGTCAATGCGTCGAGTGAGCTTGATTCTAGGCGGCGCAGGCGGGTGACGCAACCCGGGCTCCGTTGTCATCCGTCTTTGCTGCGCGGAAGGGGTCCCCATACGAG
>JBBRDB010000230.1:0-3716 GCA_038204345.1 Thermoleophilia bacterium
GCCCCCCGCCGGCCCCAGGTACACCCCCGGGTGGGGCCGCGCCCAAATGGGGGGGCGCCCCCCGACCGCCTTCAGCCTCTGGGCGCCGCTACGGCGAGGACCTCCACACGCTGAAAGCTCATGCGCAGTGTGGTCGATACCGGACGCCCCTCGCGTTCGATCACGGCGATCACCTCGTCGCGGGCCCTCGATACCAGTTCGTTCTCGTGCAGGTAGGTGAGATCGGCCGCTACCAGCACGAGCGACCGGCACCACGTCTCGCCGGGAAAAGTGACGTCGAACGCTATTCCGAACACGTCCGGCGGCTCGGCTTCCTCGATGCCGAGCGTGTCGATGTCAACGATCCAGGTCATCTACGAACAACGCGAGAACCCACAGGCCCGGCACACCATGCAGCCACCCTCGTGCTCGATGGCGCCGCCACAGTCGGGGCAGGCGCCTTGGGCATAGGCGATGGGCATCTCCAGTTGCTGGACTGCCTCCTCGTATATCTTCTGAGCGTCGGCCGGATCAGCGCAATACTTGTCCGAGAGCGCCTTCCCGATCGCATCGGGACACGAGAGCACCTGGTTGGGACCGAATCCCAGAGGCACGTGGCAGCGGATGCCCTTCAGCTGCTTGGCGATCTTCTCGGGCGGAGCCCCGTACCGCAACGCCAGGCTTATCAGTCGTCCTAACGCCTCAGTGGACGCGGACGCGCAGCCGCCCGCCTTGCCCATGTTTGCGAAGATCTCACGAGGGCCGAGCTCGTCGCTGTTGATGGTGACGTACAGGCTGCCGCATCCGGTGACCTTCTCCCGCGTCTCACCCACCAAGACGGCCCCGCGATTGCGCCGCAGCTGAGCCGCAGATTCTGTGGCCGGCAGGCTCGCCGCGCCGTCGTCGGCTTCATCGTCCGGAGCGCCGGATATCTTTCGCTTCACCTCGCCGATGTTGAGCACCTGCTCGCTGCGCGAACCGTCGCGGTAGATGGTCACGCCCTTCGTTCCAAGCTCGTAAGCGAGAAGGTACACCTGCTCGACGTCTGTCGGGGTGGCCGAGTTCGAGAAGTTCACGGTCTTTGAGACGGCATTGTCGGTGTGATCCTGAAAGGCCGCCTGCATTCGCACGTGCCACTCGGGAGCCACGTCGTGCGCTGTGGGGAAGATGCGCTTGATGTCGTCGGGCACGCCTTCCACGTCGTGAAGGCTCCCGGCGGCCGCCACTCGCTTCATGAGATCCTCAGAGTAGAGGCCTCGCTCGCGCGCCATGCGCTCGAAAATCGGATGGCCCTCGGTCAGCTCGGTGTTGTCCATGACGTTGCGGATGAGAGCCAGGGCGAACAAAGGTTCAACCCCGCTCGAGCACCCGGCGATGATGCTGATCGTGCCGGTGGGAGCGATGGTGGTGACCGTGGCGTTCCGGAGCCGCCTCCCTTCCTCTTCCCAGCGGCTCCCCTCGAAGTTCGGGAATACTCCCCGCTCGTCGGCGAGTGTTTCCGAGGCCTTCTTCGCCTCTTCATCGAGGAAGCCCATGACTTGGTGCGCCAGGGAGATAGCTTCGTCGGAATCGTAGGGCACCCCGAGTTCCACCAACATGTCCGCCCACCCCATGACGCCAAGCCCGATTTTCCGGTTGCTCTTGGTCATGTTCTCTATCTCAGGAAGCGGGTAGCGGTTCATGTCGATCACGTCATCGAGAAATCGGACTGCTAAATGGACAACACGTTGAAACTCGTCCCAATCGACTATTCCATCTCTTACCATAAGCGCTAAATTGATAGACCCTAAGTTACAGCTTTCATATGGTAACAAAGGCTGTTCTCCGCAATTATGCACAACAATACCATTAGCTACAAACGAATGTGTACTACATTCGGTGAGATCGAATACAGGTTCAATACCATCGCTTAAAATGTTTTCTACTCGTGCGATAAAACTCTCGGGATACGGGCCCCGGGCATAACTCGCTATGGTGTGTTCGACTGCCTCCTGCTTACGAACGGTGAGGAACCCGATCTGGCCGGCAAAGCGCACGAGACTGCCGCTACCGATGTTGAGCTCATGGACGGGTCGGACCGCGTACTCCTTTGCGCCACCTCTACCGTCAGGTAGAAGAGCTTTGTCATGACCCGGTTTCCGATTACGAAGGATGCGGCTGAAGATACCGAAGTTCAGCAGGAGTTGCTGCACCTCTTGAAGCATTTCATAACTCACTGAGGTGAGCCTGACAGCCCTGCCGTTGCGTGGACGATCGAGCACCGTCCCGTCGGCGGTGAAGAGCGCCTGCAAGAAACCACGCTGCATATCCTCACTGCCCTGGAAGACGACCTCGGGCACTACGAGCTTCTCGTCCACGAGGCCGCACTCCTCGGCCAACTCCCGGAGTCGAGAGGACTGTACGCGCGCCTCGTTTCGCTCAGCCACAGCCACTACACCAGCCTCGTAGTCCCGGTTCACGCGCGGCATACGCACGACCGCCTCGACCTCCGTCTGGAACAGAGGAGCAAGCTCGCCTTCGTCATCCCCAAAGGAGAGGACCGGCCCATCGGACTTGCCGGTGCCCGCGCCCAGCAGCCAACCGAGCGCGCGACCCAGTTCCAGCGAACCTTCTGCGCCGAAGCCTCCCTTACGGTTGAGAACGTGGAGCTCGTCACCCGGTTGAAGGTCGCCGGCTTCGACCCAACCGCGAGTGGTCATGACGCGGTGGTTGCGCGTCGCCCGCAGCGAGAAGCCTTCCCGGGTGGTGATGCGCAGAACCGGCTTATGTCCGGTGTAGAAGACCGGGGTAGCCTCGTGCACCGTACGCGGGCTCAAACGACCGTCGACTACGATTCCGATCGGTTCTCCCCCGGCGAAGAGATCGTAGGCCCTCCTCAGGCCCTGACTCGAGTAGACGAGCGTGTCCCCCGTGACACACGGATTGGTAGACTCGATCTCGCCCACGTGGGGCGTCGGATTGTCTCGATTCAACCGATCGAGGAAGATGATGCCGGGCTCGCCGTTCTGCCAGGCCAGCTTGACGATCAGGTCGAATACATCGCGGGCCCGGTAACGCGTGACCTCGACGCCACTGCGAGGGTTGCGCACGGCGTAGTCCCGGTCTTCAACGACCGCCCGCATGAACTCCTCGGTGATCCCCACGGAGATGTTGAAGTTGTTGAGGACTTCCTCGTCTTCCTTGGCCGTAATGAAATCAAGGATATCGGGGTGGTCTACGCGCAGGATGCCCATGTTGGCGCCTCGACGGGTGCCGCCCTGCTTGATCGTCTCCGTGGCTGTATCGAACACCTTCATGAACGAGACCGGGCCGCTGGCGATGCCGTTGGTGGACTTGACGATATCGTTCCTGGGTCGCAGACGCGTGAAGCTGAACCCGGTGCCGCCGCCCGATTGGTGAACGAGCGCTGAATTCTTGATGGCGGTGAAGATAGATTCCATACTGTCCTCGACGGGCAGCACGAAGCAGGCGGAGAGTTGCTGCAGGTCCCGCCCCGCGTTCATCAGCGTGGGGGAGTTGGGTAGAAACTTCAAATCGGCCATGGCAGCGAAGAACTCCGCCGCCACCTGATCGATGTCGGCTTCAGGGTCGTAGGCGAGTTCCGCTTGCGCGATGTTCTCCGCGACCCGCGCTAACATGTCTGTGGCGGTCTCGACGGGCCGGCCGCTCTCGTCCCGACGCAGGTACCTTTTCTCGAGCACCTTGGCCGCACTCGCAGACAGCCTGGACTCCAGGCC
>JBBRDB010000231.1:0-3690 GCA_038204345.1 Thermoleophilia bacterium
GCCCCGAGAGCACCCCCGGCCGCGGCGTCGGCTTCAGGGTCTTCCAGAACGTACACAGTCGCCTCACCCAGGGGCCCGTCGGGGGCCGTCCCGGTCTCGGAGGCCCGCCTCGCCAGCCACAGTCGAGGCTTACCGTCCTGCACTGAGCCGGCTAGGCTGATCCACTCCTCCTCCCCGAACACACTCTCGAGTTGCCCGAACTCACTCTGCAGGATGCGGATGGGCGAATGCGATCCGCCTTGCGGTGACCGGCCGGCGGCCCCGGTCTCGCCGGCTGCCCCCGGCGCCTCCTCACTGGGCCCAGCCTCCGGCCCGCCTTCGGATACACCGTCGGGTCCGCCCGATTCATCCTTCAGGACTTCTTCGGCCAGCCGGTCGAGAAGCGAGGAGAACTCGAAACGGTGGAACAACTCGGTGAGCCGGACGCGATCCAAGCGGTGGGGAGCCACCTCAGCGGCGTGGATTTCGAGGGGCGCTTCTCGGTCGAGGCGGGCCAACTCTTTAGACATGCGTGCGTCATCGGCGTGACGTTGCAGGAGGTCCCTCCGTTTCGGCCCCTTGACCTCGGCCGCGTGGGCCAGCACCTCCTCGAGCGAGCCGTACTCTTGCAGCAGCAGCGCAGCGGTCTTCTCGCCGATGCCTGGGACTCCGGGGATGTTGTCTGAGACATCGCCCTTCAGGCCGATGAAGTCTGGGATGAGACGTGGCGGCACCCCGAAACGCTCCTCGACGGCCTGCGGGTCATATAGCTTGACCTCGGTGATCCCCCTGGTGTTCGACATCACCGTGACGTTGGGTGTGACCAGTTGTAACGCGTCCCGGTCCCCGGTGACGATGACCACCTCTCTCGCCTCGGCGTCCCCCTGCCGCGCGAGGGTCCCCAGGATGTCGTCGGCCTCGTATCCGGGGACGTTCAGATTGACGAACCCGAACGCCTCTGAGAGTTCTCTGAGATACGGCCACTGGATACTGAGCAGGTCGGGCATAGGCTTGCGCTGCGCCTTGTACTCCGTGAACTCCTTGTGGCGGAAGGTCTTCTCCCGCGAATCCCAGGCCACGATGACCACTTCCGGGGTGAACTCCGTGAGCACCTTGATCATCATGGAGCAGAATCCGTACAGGGCGTTGGTGGGGAACCCCTCCGAGGTGGAGATGGTCTCGGGCAACGCGAAGAAGGCTCGATAGGCCAGGTTGTTGCCGTCTATCAGGAAGAGTCGGCCGTGCTGGTGCGCTGTGGGGTCCGGAGAAACCATGAGGGGGATTGTATCCCCCCGGCTGGTCGGGTGTCTGTTCGGCGCGGCCCCAGGGGGATGGTGAGGGGCCGCACAGTGTCTTCCGACAGGCCTAGAGAACGGCCAGGTAGCGGTCCAGCTCGTAGGGGGTCACTATCGCCTTGTACTCGTCCCACTCGGCCTGCTTGTTCCGGATCAAGTACTCGAACACGTGGTCGCCCAGAGCCTCGCGCATGAGGGCCGAGTCCTTGAATTCCTGGATGGCCTCGTGAAGGTCCACGGGCAGCGAGTCGATCCCCGCCTTCGAGCGCTCGTCGTCGGTCATCTCGTAGATATTGTTGGTCGATTCGGGGGCCAGTTCGTAGCCCTCTTCGATGCCTTTGAGACCGGCAGCCAGCATCACCGCGAAGGCCAGGTAGGGGTTGCAGGCGGGATCCGGGTTGCGCATCTCCACGCGGGTGGCCTCTTCCTTGCCCGGCTTGTACATGGGCACGCGCACCATAGCCGAACGATTGCGGCGGGCCCAGCAGCAGTAGATGGGGGCCTCGTAGCCCGGCACCAGCCTCTTGTAGGAGTTCACCCACTGATTGGTGACAAGGCACATCTCGCGTGAGTGCTTGAGCAGGCCGGCGATGTACGACTTGCCTACGGCAGACAAGTGATACTCGTCGCTCGCTTCGAAGAACGCGTTCCTCGGGCCGGTGAAGAGTGACTGGTGCGTATGCATGCCTGAACCGTTCTCGCCATAGATGGGCTTGGGCATGAAGGTGGCGTACAGACCCCGGGACTGCGCCACCTCCTTCACGGTGAGGCGGTAGGTCATGACCTGGTCGGCCATGGTGAGCGCTTCCTTGTACTTGAGATCGATCTCGTGCTGCGAAGGCGCCACCTCGTGGTGCGAATACTCCACGGCGATGCCCAGGTCCTGGAGCGCCAGGATGGTGTCGCGCCGCAGATCGGTGGCCACGTCGAGGGGTGTGAGATCGAAGTAGCCGCCCCGGTCGAGCACCTCGGTGCCGGTGCTGTCTTTGAAGTAGAAGAACTCCAGCTCCGGGCCCAGGTACATGGTGTAGCCCAAGTCGGTAGCTTTTTGAAGGAGCCGCTTCAGTATGTAGCGCGGGTCGCCGGGGAACGGGGTGCCGTCGGGGCGCTGTACGTCGCAGAACATACGGGCCGTGCCGCCCGAACCGCGACGCCAGGGCAGGACCGCGAAGGTGCCCGGGTCGGGCATGGCCACCATGTCCGACTCCTGGATGCGCGTGAAACCCTCGATGGAGGAACCGTCGAAACCCATACCTTCGGTGAATGCAGATTCGAGTTCCGAAGGCGTCACCGCGAAACTCTTGAGGAATCCGAGGACATCGGTGAACCAGAAGCGCACGAACTTGATGTCCTGATCGCGCACGGTGCGCAGGACGTCGTCGCCAGTCATGCCGTTACCCATTGACTACCCTTCCTTGGGAGAGTGGATGAGGACGATCAAGAGACTACCTCCGATTCGCCACTGGAACAACACTCTGTGGGCCAAGGCTGGACGGAGATCCATTATCCATTTGTATACCGGCTAGTAGGCGTACATCTTGCCGTACGGCCGGTGCGTGAAGGGCGAGATCTTCACGAAGGGGCCGACCATCGCCGCTTCGGGATCCAATCGGTGCACCCGGCAGAAGTCGGTGACGAGCTCCTCGATGCGGGCCATTTCGGCGGCGGTCGGTTGCGTGACCCCAACCTCCTTGCCCAACTGGTGCGGAGCCACCCGGCCGCGGATGTAGATGACCCCGCCGTGCATGCCGGTGCCCACGTACGAACCCACGATGTGCTCGTCGGCCACCCCGAGCCCCAGGAGGAGCATCTCGCCTCCGGCCATGTACTCGCCGAAGAAGTCGCGGGCCCGGCCGCCGATGACCAAGACGGGGTGCTGCTGCTCGTAAGCTTTCATGTGGATGCCCACCCGGTAGCCCACGTCGCCTCTCACGTAGATGCGGCCGCCCCGCATGCCGTAGCCGAGTACGTCGCCCGCGTCGCCTTCTACGGCCACGAGACCGCGATTCATGGTGTTGCCCACGCCGTCCTGGGCGTTGTCGGTGACCACCACGGTGGGACCGTCCATGAAGGTAGCCAGGTCATTGCCAGGTACGCCGTTCACGACGATGGTGAGGTCGTCGGCACTGATCCCCGCGCCGATGTAGCGCTGGCCGTTCACGTTGTCCAGGATGACGGTGGTGACTCCCACGGCCACCTGCTCGCGGATCTGCTCGTTCAGCGTCTTGTAGTAGACGCCGCGCGCATCGATACGTGCCGTGGCGCCCTCGCGGGTGACGGCGCCCTTGTCCAGGCCGGGTTGGCCGGCGGTGATGCGCGCCGGCTCGATGCCCGTGGGCCCGCGCCGCGCGGGCCCCGTGGGGACGTTCCGCACTGTCTCATACGACGGGCTCATGCTCGTTCTCCCCTCATCGGT
>JBBRDB010000232.1:0-3676 GCA_038204345.1 Thermoleophilia bacterium
TACTGCGAGCATGTTCGCCGCGTGTGGCGGAGGGGGGAGTTCCTCTTCACAGACGAGTGACCAGCAAGCCGCGAAGGGCCCGATCACCATCTGGTATTCCAACAACCCCAATGAAGTCAAATGGGGCAAGCAGGTGGTAGCCAAGTGGAATGCGAGCCACCCGGACGAGCAGGTGACCGGCCAGGAGATCCCCGCGGGCAGGTCCTCTGAAGAGGTCATCGGGGCCGCCATCACCGCGGGCAACACACCCGACCTGATCTACAACACCGCACCCGTAGCGGTGCCCCAGTTCCAGAAGCAGGGCGGCCTCGTCGATCTGTCCACGTTCCCCGATGGCGCCGAGTACATCGAGGCCCGCACCGGCGCCGCCGCGTCTCAGTACGCCTCCTCGAGCGGCAGCTACTACCAGCTGCCGTGGAAGTCCAACCCGGTGATGGTCTTCTACGACAAGGCGATCATGCGCAAGGCCGGGATCGATCCGGCGAAGCCACCGCTGGCCACCTACGATGAGTTCCTTGCTACCGCCCGCAAGATCGTGAAATCCGGCGCCGCGAAGTACGCGATCTATCCCTCGCCGTCGTCCGAGTTCTATCAGTCATGGTTCGACTTCTACGCGTTGTACGCGGCGGAGTCGGGCGGCAAGCTCCTGGTGGAGAACGGCAAGTCGACCATTGCCGACACGGCCGGCACATCGGTCGCGGAGTTGTGGCGGACCATCTACGCCGAGAAGCTCGCCGGCAACGAGCCGTACACCGGCGACGCGTTCTTGGACGGCCTCACGGGAATGGTCCTCGCAGGGCCGTGGGCGATCGAGTCCTACGGCAAGATGGATTGGGGCGTCGCGCCGGTGCCTACGTCCACGGGGATGACGGCGGCTGAGACATACACCTTCGCCGATTCGAAGAACATCGCCATGTACATCTCCTCCAAGAACCAGGGGACCGCTTGGGCGTTCCTCAAATTCTCGACCAGCCCCGAGCAAGATGGGAAGCTGCTCGAGATGACGGGCCAGATGCCGTTGCGCACGGATCTCACCAAGGCGTACCCGGACTACTTCAAGAAGAATCCGGCCTACACGACGTTCGCTGAGCAGGCCAACCGGACGGTCGACGTGCCCAACGTCTCGAACTCGGTCGAGGTGTGGCAGACCTTCCGCGACGCATGGACGGGCGCTGTCATCTTCGGTGAGGGAGACATCCCCGGCGCGCTGAGCGACGCCGCGGCGACCATCGACACTCTCGTGTCCCAGCAGTAGGTAGTCGGCATCATGCCTGCGGAGATGTCCCATAGCGAGGCGCCGGGGTCGCGGCAGACAGCCGCTACGACCCCGGCGCCTCGGCGGCGCCGCCGGTCACGTATCGAGTTCGCCCTCGGTCGCAACCCGACCGGGCTGCTGCTTGTCGCGCCCTACGCGCTGTTCGTGGCTGCGGTGTTCGTCTACCCGGTCGGGCTCGGAGTATGGATGTCGTTTCACGACTCCTTCTTCACGGCTCCGGGAGTGAGTGTCCCGCAGCCTTGGGTCGGCCTAGAAAACTACAAGGCGGTGCTGTCGGATCCGGCAGTCCGCTCCTCATTCGTCCATGTGGCGGAGTTCCTGGTCATCAACGTCCCGCTGACTCTTGTCTTCTCACTCCTTCTCGCGACAGCCCTGAACAGCGTGATCCACTGGCGCGGCTTCATGCGCGTCTCCTACTACGTCCCCTACGTGACGGCGAGCGTCGCGATGATCACGGTGTGGATGTTCATGTTCAACTCAGGCGGAATCGTCAACCAGGTCCTGGGGCCGTTGGCGCCGGACCCGGCGTGGCTGGTCAACAAGTTCTGGGCCATGCCCTCCATCGCGCTCTACGTCACCTGGAAGCAGTTGGGGTTCTTCATCCTGCTCTTTCTCGCCGCGCTCCAGAACGTCCCCAAGGAGCTGCATGAAGCGGCGGCGATGGACGGAGCAAGCCGCTGGCAGTCATATCGGGCCGTCACCCTTCCGGCGGTGCGTCCAGCGACGACCCTCGTGGTGTTGCTCGCCATCATCACCGGCGCGAACCTGTTCACAGAGCCCTACCTCCTGACCGGCGGCGGCGGACCCAACGGAGCCTCCACGACGCCCGTGTTCCTGCTGTACCAACAGGGCATCCAGCAAGGCAAACCGGATATCGCGTCCGCGATCGGCGTGCTCCTGGTGATCGGCGTGCTGCTCATCACCTTCGTCAGTCGCAAAGTGACCGAGAGGGAATGATCATGCCCGACATGCAGCCCAAGCCGCGTCGGCGCCGAATACTGTCGATGACCCTTCTGGCGCTCGGCGCGCTGGTCTTCTTGTTCCCGTTCTACTACATGATCGTCGGCGCGCTGCAGACGAAGCGGGACCCATCGTTGGCCGGCGCCCTGCCTTGGCCGTCGAACTTGACGCTGAACAACTTCCTCGACATCAACAGCGCGATCAATCTCGGTCGCTCCCTGCTCAACTCAGGGATCTTCACCGGCGCCGTGGTGATCTGCACCGTCTTCTTCGGGGTCTTGGCCGGCTACGCGCTGGCCACACTGCGTTTCCGAGGTCGGGGTCTGCTCTTTGCGGTGGTGCTCCTCCTTCAGGCCGTGCCGTTCCAGCTCCTCATGGTCCCGCTGTACGTGCTGCTGGTGCGCAATTTCGGTCTCGGCGACAGCTACGTGGGCATGATCCTGCCGTTCGCGATCAACTCCGTCGCGGTCCTCATCTTCCGCCAGTTCTTCCTCCAGGTCCCGCGGGAGATGTTCGATGCCGCCAGAATCGATGGTGCGGGGGAGTTCCGCATCCTGTGGTCGATCGCCGTGCCGCTCGTGCGCCCGGCCATTCTGACGGCGGCGCTCGTGACGTTCATCGGCCCCTGGAACGAGTTCCTCTGGCCCTTCCTGATCACGAAGCAGCAGAGTATGCAGCCGCTCGCGGTCGCGATCGCCAACTTCACCCAGACCGGGGCCGGGTTCCACGCGAATCCCATGGGGTCCATCCTGGCCGGATCCACCGTGCTCGCCGTCCCGGCGGTCGTACTGTTCATCGTCTTCCAGCGGCATTTCGCAGAGACTCACTCGTCCAGCGGAGTGAAGGGCTAGTCCGACGCGCACCGACGCCCTCGTACCGTATGGACTGACCCGTCTGGGCGTGGTCATGGCCCCGGAGGTCGGCAACGACCTGGAGGCCGAGGGAGTACTGAATCCGGGGAGCGGACGCACGCCCGACGGTGAGCTGTACTTGCTGCCTCGATTGGTCGCCGCGGGCAACGTCTCTCGGGTAGGACTCGCCAGAGTCATCTTGGGTGACGGCGTCCCGGTCGGCGTGGAACGCGAGGGCGTCGTGCTGGCTCCGGACGCCGGATGGGAATGTGGCGCCTTTTCGGCCGGTACCGAGGATCCTCGCGTGACATGGATCGAGGACCTGGGGCTTCACGTGATGTCCTACGTGGCCTTCGGCTCTCTGGGACCGAGGCCCGCGCTGGCGGTCTCGGACGACCTGCGCGACTGGCGCCGGCTGGGCCCGCTGCACTTCGCCTACCAGCCGGAGCTCGACCTTGACCTGAATCACTTCCCGAACAAGGACGTGGTGTTCTTCCCTGAACCCGTGCCCGGGCCCAAAGGCGTACCATCGTTCGCCATGCTGCACCGTCCGATGTGGGACCTCAGCTGGATCCGCGAAGGCGAAGGA
>JBBRDB010000233.1:0-3659 GCA_038204345.1 Thermoleophilia bacterium
CTCGAGGTAGAACAGCGGCGACGCGGGCTGCGTCGCCGCAAGCACCGACAAGAACAACAGGCCCACGGAGCCACAGCCCGCCACGAGCACACGGTCGGCCGGGCCGGCGAGAGCGGCGGCGGCGATCACGACGACGACGCCACCCGGCGCCATGAGCCGCACCACTTCAGAGCGCGCCGCCGTCGCCGTGACGAAGGCCACCTGCACCGAGTCGGAGCACGCCGCCCGCGCGCCCAGATCCTCGGCGAGCGCCGCGCGGGCGGGGTCCGTCTCGAGGTAGAACAGCGGCGACGCGGGCTGCGTCGCCGCAAGTACCGACAAGAACAACAGGCCCACGGAGCCGCAGCCCGCCACGAGCACACGGTCGGCCGGGCCGGCGAGAGCGGCGGCGTCCGGGCCGGCAAGGGCGGCGGCGGCGCGGTCGGCCGTACGGACGGGGGCCGTGTTGGCCGGGCCGGCGAGGGCGGCGGCGCCCCGAGCCGGGCGGCCCTCGTCGTCCCGAGCCGGGCGGCCCTCGTCGCCCCGAGTCGGCGGGCTCTCGGCGGCCGTCGCACCAGGCGAGCCGGCGCATGAGGGCGCCGGGAACATGGTCGACGCCGCCGCGGCGACGTCCATCGCCCTCAGGACACACGAGAGCGGCTCGAGGAGGGTGCCGCTCAGATCGTCCACCGAGTCAGGGAGGGCGAAGACGGCGTCTTCCAGATGCAGAGGCGACACCGCCAACCACTCGGCGAAGCCTCCCGGGGCCAACTGGGTGCTCACGAACTGCTCGCACAGCGAGGAGTGCCCCCGTGTGCAGGCCTCACATCTCCCGCAGGGGACGTGGTGCGCCAGCGCGACCCGCACCGGTTCCTCCCCCGGCCGTTCCAGGAGGCCCACCACCTCATGCCCGAGCACCACCCCGGCGTGGATCCCGCCATCGAGTTTCTCCAGGTCACTGCCGCACAGCCCGCACGCGAGAACGCGCACGAGGCCGCCATCCGGAGGGGGTGTGGGCACGGGAAGATCGGTGAGGAACATTCCACCGGCCCCGTCTGTGATCGCCACACGCATCGTCTCGGTCACCGCGCCCGACCTATCCCGATGCGGTATCCCACGGCGAACGCCGCCTCAGCTCTCCCGCTCGAGGAAGAAGTCGGCCATGGCCAGCAGCGCCATCTTGGCGTCAGTGTCGGCCAGCGCGGAGAGGTAAGACCTCGACTCGATTATCAGCCCACGGGCGAGGTCGCGTGCGTAGCCGACAGACTCGTACTTGTGCAACAGGGCGACTATCTCCGCCACCTGCTCGGGGGTCTTCGCCATGCCGAGCTTCATGAGGTCGATCAGACGCTCACGGTCGGCTCCTTTGGCCGTATCCAGACAGTGGATCAACATGAGGGTGCGCTTGCCCTCCAGTATGTCGTTCAGCTGATCCTTCCCGACCACCGCTCCGTCGCCCAGGATGTTGAGAAGGTCGTCCTGTATCTGGAAGGCGATAGCTGCATTCTTGCCGAAATGCTCGAGCGCCTGACGCTCCCGGTCGGTGGCGCCGCCGATCAGCGCGCCGATCTTCAGAGGGGAGACTCCGGAGTAGTAGCCGGTCTTGCCCAAGGCCATGAACAGGTAGTCGTCGGCCCCGAGATCGTAGACCTCGTCGCGCACCCACCCCACGTCCAACGCCTGCCCTTCGATGGTACGTGCGCTCATCTCACCGATGGCGTCGAGCACCGCGATCTTGGTGCGGTCGTCGAGCCCGTCATCTCTCACCACGATGGTGCAGACCAACCCAAGCGCGAAGTCACCCGTGTTGATGGCCAGAGGGATGCCGTCGGTCACGTGCACGCACTCGTCGTCGCGACGCAGGACACTGGCGTCCATGATGTCGTCGTGGATGAGTGCGGCAGCGTGGAAGAACTCGATGGCACATCCGCTCGGAAGGGCCCGGAGGGGATCCCCTCCCACCGCTTCGCAGGCCATCATGGCCATCGCCGGACGCACGCGCTTGCCGCCGCGCGCGACGAACTCATCGAGTATCCCGTACAAGTAGGTGTAGAGCGGGGAGCGATGGTCCACGACATCGAGATATCCCCGCAACCGCGCGTCGATGACAGAACGGGTTCGGGAGAGATAGTCCAGGAACAGCTCCAAAAGCTGACGAGCCTCCACGGTGTCGGGCGCGGGCGGGTGACGGCCTCCCGGACTCCAGCCACGCGAGTGCGCGAACTGCGAGGTCCGGCAGACGCCGGGAAGAATAACATACCGGCCCCGCGCGGCGGCTGTGGCGTCAGCCCGAGCCGGAGCCCTCCGGCGGCCGGGGCGGCTTCCCCACGTGACTGCGTATCAGCAGGGCCACGAGAGAACCGGCCATCAGCACGACCATCGAGGCCAAGAACGTCGTCTTCATAGCGTGCACGAACTCGCCCATGATCAAGTCGCGGCTGAAGATCTCCCGTAGGAGGTCCGCGGCCTGCGGAGGGGCCTGGGCCAGCATGTCTTTGATCCCAGCCGGAGGCTCACCCATGGAACCGCCGCCCGCGCGCATCTCGCCCATGTTGGTCACGGCCGAGGTGGCCGCGTCCACGATCTGCCGCTTCACCGCCGCGGGGATGGAGGGCGCTGCGTCGAGCTTGTCGCTCACGGCTTGACCCAGGTATGCGACGGCTCGATTCTGCAGGACCGCCCCCATCACGGCGATGCCGAGCACCGAGCCCAGCTGCCGCATAGTGGAGAGCACTCCCGAAGCCGAGCCCGCTTTCTCTACGGGAGCCGAGGCCATGACCGCCGACGTCATGGGGGCCATGACGATGCCGATGCCGAGCCCCGAGACCATGAAGGGCATCACCAACGGCCCCCAACCCCCGTCCAGACTTATGGCCTGCCGAGTCAAGAAGAAGCCGAAGGCCGCGATGAGCATGCCGCCGGAGATGAGCCACCGACTGCCGATCCGATCGGAGAGCCAACCGGACGCGGGGGCCGCGAACACCACGACGCCGGCCAGCGGGGTCATGAGCAGCCCGGCCTTGATGGCGCTGTATCCGAGGATGGCCTGGAAGAAGATGGGGAGAAGAAAGAACACACCCATCATGCCGAAGGTGAGGATGAGCCCAGAGACGTTGGCGGTGGTGAAGGTGCGGGAGCGGAACAGGCTGAGCTGGATCAGGGGCTCGACCTGGAAGCGCTCCACCACCACGAAGATGGCTAGGCCCACAGCGAAAACTGCGAAGAGACCGAGGATGACGGCGGACGTCCACCCGTAGTTCTGACCCTCGATAAGGGCGAAGGTCAGGGCGAACAGGGAGGCGCTGATCACCGCCACGCCCAGGTAGTCGATCTGTCGCACGGACGAGGGATCCTTGGATTCCGGGATCACCTTCCAGGCGAAGACGAAAACGAGCATGCCCACCGGCACATTGACCAGGAAGATGTAGGGCCACGAGGCGATCTCGATGATCACGCCGCCCAGGGTGGGCCCCACCGCGACGGCGATACCAGTGACGCCCCCCCAGATGCCCATGGCCATTCCCCGTTCGGTCGGCGCAAAGACCGCGGCGATGATCGACAAGGTGGCCGGCATCATCATCGACCCGCCCAAGCCTTGCAGCGCCCTGAAACCGATGAGCCACCTGACGTCCGGCGAGAGGCCGCAGGCCAGCGAGGCCAGGCTGAACACGAAGAGTCCC
>JBBRDB010000234.1:0-3601 GCA_038204345.1 Thermoleophilia bacterium
CCGAGACTGGAGCATTCACCGTACTCGGCCACCTCGATCTGGTGAAGAAGTTCGGCCACAGGCCCGAACGACCGTTCCTCGAGGCGGCCCGTTCCCTTGTCGCCCGCGTCGCCCACACCGGCGTGGCCGTGGAAGTCAACACCTCCGGCCTGCGCAAGCCCGTGGCCGAGGCCTATCCACATATCGACCTCCTCCGGCTGCTCAAAGAAGGGGGCGTGCCCGTGACCTTCGGCTCTGACGCGCACACTCCCGAGGACGTAGGCCGGGACTTCGATCACGCGCTCCAGTTGGCCCGGAGCGCCGGGTACGAGTCGTACGCCGCCATCGTACCGGACGCTCCGCAGAGGTTCCGCCTCCGACCCTTGCCTCAGGCGTCATCGATCACGCCCGTCCGGCACCGCGAAGGGCGAGACGTCGGAGATGGGGCGTGAAGGCGGGCCTCATCTTCAACCCGACCGCGGGCGGAGGGCGCTCCTTGTCGGCCGCATCCGAAGCGCGTGCCCATCTGGAGCGCAGCGGCCTGGAGGTAGAGGTGCGCACGACTCAGGCCCCCCGCGAAGCGACGTTCATAGCCGAGGAACTGGCCACGTCGGTGGATGCGATAGTGGTGGTAGGCGGAGACGGCACCCTGAACGAGGTCATCAACGGCCTGGCGGCTCACCCCGTCCCGCTGGGGATCGTGCCGGCGGGAACGGTGAACGTGCTGGCCCTCGAACTCGCCATACCGTTCAACGTCCGCAAGGCCTGCGAGATTATCGCCCGCGGTCGCACCCTCACGCTCGACCTGGGACGCGTCGACGGGCGCCGCTTCGTGCTGATGGTGGGCGTTGGTCTCGATGCCCTCACCATCCGAGAACTCGATCTAGGAGCCAAGCAGCGCTATCGGGAGCTGGCCTTCGTATGGACCGGCCTGCGCAGCTACCTCCGTCATCCGCCCATCGAGTTCCCCGTCCTGGTCGATGGAGAGCGGTACGCTGCGACGTACGCGGTTGTGGGCAACACCCGCTACTACGGCGGTCGGTTCGGTGTGACCGTACGTGCCGACCCCACGGATGGCCTGTTCGATGTCCTCCTCTACCGCGACCGGGGGTTCGGCCCGGCTGCGGCTTTTTGGGCGGGAGTCCCACTGGGCATGCACGTGCGAGACCCTGGAGTCACGTATCTGAGGGGCCGCCACGTCGCCTTCGAGGCGCCCAAAGACGGCATCGTCTGGTTCCAGACGGATGGGGAACTAGCCGGCCGTCTGCCGGCAGTGGTCGATATAGAAGACAAGGCCCTGGAGGTCTTCGTCGGCAAGCAGCGGAATGGCGGGACGCCCAAGTGGAGCACGGCCGAATGACTCCGGCCGAGGGCGGGGGCCGCCGTCGGTCGCGGGGATCCGCGCGCGACCGGGGGCCACGCGCCCTGCACACGCTGGCGATCTTACTGGCCGCGCTGGCGTTGGGATTGATCGGTGTGTTCGTGATCGACTCCGTCCAGAACGTCCGGAAGCAAGAGCAGTATCTTGCCGGCGTGATCGCGGCCGCCGACGAGGTCGACGGTGGGTCTGAGCCCGCGCCCACACAAACGCCGGCGACCTCTCCATCCGAGCCTAACTCCCAGGAGGAGTGGCGCGCTCTTCTCCCCAGGCTGGAGGAAGCGGCCCGCGCAGCGCCCGACGACGCGACAGCCCAGCGTCGTCTGGCCATCGCTTTCTACAATCTCGGGCGCTTGGACGACGCACAGTCGATCTACGAGACACTCCTTGCGGCCGGCGAGGACGCGCTGGTCAGAAACCGTTTGGGGAACATCCTCCGCGACCAGGGTGACTTGGAAGGAGCGGAGAAGGCCTACCGGCGCGCCCTTGCCGATGACCCGACTCTGCCGGCGCCCTACGTCAACCTGGCCGAACTGCTGTCGAGGACCCGACGCACCGAAGAGGCCCTGCGCGTGTTGGCCGAGGGCAGCGCGCTCGTGGATCCGGGAGCCAAACCCGCCCTCGACCGGGCGGCGAGCACCCTACGCGAGCGTGGCCCTCAGAGTGACGAGCCGATAGGTGAAGGAGATGCGCCCGTCGGCCAGTGAGAGGTCGAGCCTCTCTTGGAGCGCTGGAGAGAGCGAGAAGAAGGCCTTCTTCGACTCCGCCACGAGCGAACCCCCAGCATCTCCCGGCCCCGCCCAGTATTCGAAGTTCTGAGTCAGGTCCGAGCTGATCTCCTCATCCACTTCGAGACCGGCCGATTCCACGAGCGCCCTGAGTTCATCGAGCTCGTAGAAGAGCATGAAACCCGGTTCCCGACGACGCTCCATCTCCCAGATGCGCAAGTCGAGAGCGGGATCACCGAAGGCAGCCACTTCTTGCAACACCAACCTGCCGGCCGGGGCAAGCACGCGCCGGGCCTCGCTGAGTGCCGCCAGGGGACGCCCCTCTCGGGGCAGAGCCTGACAGAGGAGCACCAGGTCGAACTGGCCGGTGTCGAACGGCAGGAGTTCGAGGGGATGGCTGTGGAAGAAGACGTTCCGGCGACCCATCGACTGCGCCTGCCTGCGGCCCTCCTCGACGAGTTCGCCCGTGGGCTGCACGGCCTCCACTGACGCCGCGGTCTCGGCCAGCCGCAAGGCCACGCTGCCCGCACGGCCGCTCAGATCGAGGACGCGCTCCCCCGCTCGTGGAGCAGCCAACCGCATTGCCAGTGTGAGCGCATCGCCCCCAGGGATATCCCTTTCCACCTGCCCAGCCTCTCCTATGCTTCAGCGGGCCGTAGCGCCACCACCACTGCGTGACCGTTCACGCTCAGCTCCTCGGAATACATGCCCATAGAGTCCAGCTTGCCGAGGTCGGGTGCAGCTGTCACCTCCAGTGACACGCTGAGGGTTTCCTTCTTGACCCAGTCGCCTGATCTCTCCAGCATGCTCAGTATCTCGGGCGGGCCGGCCACCGCTAGGTAGATGCGGTCCTCGATCTGCAAACCTGCGGCCTTGCGGGTGTTCTGTACGTGGTGCACCAGTTCGCGAGCCAGCCCCTCTTCGCGCAGCTCGGGAGTGAGGTCGGTGGAGAGCGCCACCACCAGGTCGCCTTCGCGTTCTACAACGTAGCCTTCTCGCTGGTGCACATCGATGAGCAGGTCTTCCTCGGTCAGGAGCTGCGTTTCGCCTCCCACCGACACCGATACCTGCTCACCGGCGCGGAGCAGCCGCTCGGCTTCTGCGCCGTCCAACGCATCCACCGCCGCGGCCAGTTCGGGCATGGCCTTGCCGAAACGCGGCCCGAGCGTCCGATAGTTGGGCTTCACCTTGTAGCTGACAAGCTCGCCCGCCGACCCCGCGGATTCCAGGGCTTTGACGTTCAGCTCCTCGCGCACCACTTCGGAGAGGCTCGTTAGTGCGGCCCACTCCCGCTCACCGGCGGCCACCACGGCCACCGCCAGCGGCTGCCGGGTCTTCAGCTGCGACGCGTTCCGGGCGGCCCTGCCCATATTGACCACGCGGCGTGCCACACCCATCCGGAATGACAGGTCTTCGTCGATGAGAGCTTCGTCAGCGGCGGGCCAGTCGCTCAGGTGCACGGAGAGAGGAGCGTCGGCGTAGCGTTCGCCCACGAGGTTGCGGTGGAGTTCCTCCG
>JBBRDB010000235.1:0-3595 GCA_038204345.1 Thermoleophilia bacterium
ACAAGATCGCCTGGAAACTGGCGCACCACGGCGTGGACTACGACTCCGACCAGCTCGTCGACCAGTCGAAGGCCGTCAAAGGCTTGGTGCAGTGGGTGCGGCTGCATGAGCATTCGATCGCGCAGAAGACCGGCATCATCATCGAGCACTTCCGGGACAACATCGCGCATCTGCTCGGTGGCCACGCCAAAGCCATGGTTGTCACCGGATCTCGCAAGGAAGCGGTCCGCTACAAGATCGCGTTCGACAAGTACCTGGCGAAGAAGGGCTACACCAGGGTCGCGGCGCTGGTCGCCTTCTCCGGTGAGGTCCACGACCCTGAATCCAACCGGCTCGACCCCGACCAGCCGTTCACCGAGGCCAACATGAACCCCGGCGTGAAGGGCCGGAGCCTGGCAACCGCGTTCGACACCGACGAGTACAACGTCATGCTGGTCGCCAACAAGTTCCAGACCGGTTTCGACCAGCCGCTTCTCGTGGCCATGTACGTCGACAAGAAGCTGTCCGGCGTCACCACGGTGCAGACGCTGTCCCGGCTCAACCGGACCTACCCCGGCAAGGACAACACGTACATCCTGGACTTCGTCAACAAGCCAGACGACGTCCTGGCTGCGTTCCTGCCGTACTACCAGCGGGCCACGCTGCTGGGCCCGTCGGCTCCGAACGTCATACACGACCTGCGGGCCAAACTCGACGGGGCACAGATCTACCTCGACTCCGAGGTCGACGGCCTGGCCGCCGCCTATGTTCACGGCCAGGGCAACAACGCGCTGACGAAGTGGATCACACCGGCCAGGTCGCGGTTCTTCGCACAGCTTCAGCAGGCGGCCGACGCCGGGGACACCACTGGATTCGAAACCCTGAAATTGTTCCGGTCCGATGTGGCGACCTACGTCCGGGCGTACGACTTCCTGTCGCAGATCATCGACTACGGAGATCCGGACCTGGAGAAGCGGGCCTTGTTCTACCGGCTGCTCGTCCGGGTGATCAAGGACGACACCCCCGGCGAGGGAATCGACCTGTCATCGGTCGAAATGACATTCTTCAAGGCCCACAAGCAGGAGGCTGCGAAACTGGGTCTCGGCGGCGACGCCGAACCGCTGGCCCCGGGCGTGAGCAGCGCCGGCTCCGGGTCCGCTCGGGACCCGAAGATGGTGCGGCTCGCCGAGATCGTGGAGCAGCTGAACACGCTGTTCGACGACACCGCTTTCAGTGACGCCGACCGGGTTGCCATCTACAACCACATCGTCGGCAAGATGGCAGAGAGCGAAGATCTTCAGGAGCAGGCGAAGGCCAACAACGCCGAGCAGTTCGCGGACAGCCCCGACCTGGTCAAGACCTTCCTGTCCGCGGTGGTTGATGCGATGAGCAATCACAGCGCCATGAGCGAGAAGCTCCTGGCCGACGAACATGTCCGTGCGGAGTTCCTCCGCCTGATCGCCCCTGACTTGTACGAGAAGCTGACGCAGGAGGCTGCCTGAAAGCCGAGAGTGCTCACTTGACCGGTCACAAGTATCGAGCAGCCTCACCCTGCACGAACTCTTCCTGCTCTGATCGACAACCTCGGACTCACCAAAGCCGAGCAGGCAAGGGATCCCGAAGCGAGCGCGCGTTCCTTCGGCCAGCCCGAGTGCCCGAACACGCTGGCGGCAAAGAGATCAACGCCTCGGCAACCCTCGACTTCGTCTGAAGGCCCGTCGGAAGACCACCGCAAATATGAACAGGAAGCCGATAGCAAGGAACAAGACAATGACGTCTCTCAGCGTGTCGGTCAACCATTCCCAATTGTTGATTACGTCGACCTGTTGATACAGACCCCAACAGACCACGCAGAGAATGAGCGCAAAAAGCATGACAAACAGCCGCAACTTGGAATGACGTTGCTGGTAGTCGCCAGTGAAGTTGAGTAAAAACATCCACTCCGCCACTGCCAGGAATCCAACGGTCGCGACTAGAAGAATCAGCCGTAGAGGTGCTGGGTCCGCCCCTACAGCCACGATCGCGATCAAGTAGGCGATGAACGCCGCCAGGAGCGTTGCGACCGTCCTTGCGTAGATCTCCCGCCAGAGCTTGTCGTCGTCGGTATGCCACCCCTTGTAGGTCTGGAACCAGGACCGCTTCTTCGGCTCTGTCATGGGGGGATCGTACGGAGGGAGCGGGTCAGGCCGCCGAGTGGAGTGGCGCAGAACTCAGTCAGCTTTCCTCGCATCGTTGATCGCCGTCCACCAGAGCTTGAGCCACTCCCGCTTCGCCCAGCCCACCACTGCAAGTGTCAGCATTACGACGGAGATGGTCACGATTCGCTGGCCGCGCGATGGGCTGCTCACAGATCAATCGTCCACTGGCGTTGACAAAGTCAAGTTGGCCGATCCACTTAATGTGTATCTAATTGTTAATACCGTTGGTATTACCGCTGCTAACCTGTCCGTATCATTGATACAGCATCAGCATTTGCAATGGGCGCAGCAAACAAAGGTAAGCCCCGTATAGTTTTCGATTGGCTCAAGGCGGCGTTGCTTGTTGCTGCCGAGCAACCCGATACCGCCGCCGCGGGCCTATCTGGTGACTGGGAATACCCGGGTGGAACGATCTATAGCGATGGCGCGCCGGTGCCGGAGGGTGACACCTACGTCTACCTCCCTTCGACATGGGCCGACGCCCGATGCTTCAGCTTGGCTACGAAACGGTCGAGTGCTGGCGCTACCAGGAGTCGAATGACGATTGGCACGCCTACACCTACTGACCCGAGGCCGCGGTAGCGATCCTTGCAGCCGGTGCTATCAACTTATCCAGCCCCGGTGATGTGAATGCGGACCCTCTCGGTGCGGGCGCTGTTTCTTGCGGTCGGTTCGATGCCGAGCCGGGCGATGAAGTGCGGCCGGTCGGAGTAGATCTCCGGTGGGATCTGCACGAACAGCTCGTCCCACTTCTTCAGCTCGTCGGGTCGGTGCAGGCCGGTGGTGCGGACGTCCGCGAGGTACTCCGCGGCCATGTCAGGGTTGCCATCCTGCAGGTGCCCGCCTGCCTTGCGAATGTCGGAGACCACCAGCTGCCGCCGATTGTTCTCGAGCTTGTCGACGTCGGAGGCGGTCCATTTCACGCCGAGAACCCTGCTGGCGCAGGAGGTGCCGTAGCGACCGTGTTCGTTGCCGTCCTCGTCGTGGACGATCACGGTCCGCTTCAGCTCGACCTTGCCGCACTTGTCGCACTCGGTCTGCTCGTCGGTCACACCCATGATGTGCAGCGCCGGCGCGGTCGCCCCGTGCTCCAGCGGGTCACCCTCGGCGCGCCGGGTGCGGGTGAACTGCCCGCCGACGGGGGTGCCGGCCGGCTGCCGGGGATGCAGAACCTGGGGCGCCGTCATGACGCCGTTATGCGCGGTGACTACCCCCGGGCGGCGCCTTGCCAGGCGAAGTGGCCGACCACCGAAACCAGCGCGCCCTTACAGGCGGCGGCGAAGCCGAGACCCCGCAGCACCGCCGTGAGCACCGGCGGTGCAACCGGTCGGGGGGGCGGGTGGGGGTGGGCGCCCGGCAGGGCGAACCAGAGGGGCCCAACCACGAGGTCCAGGTCAGCGACCGGGCGGGGGTGGCCG
>JBBRDB010000236.1:0-3591 GCA_038204345.1 Thermoleophilia bacterium
TCATCGAGGTCTTCTACAATCGCCAGCGGCTGCACTCCTCGCTCGGCTACCTCAGCCCCGCCGAGTACGAAGTGCAGAAGCAGGCCCAACCTGAGGCCGCACAGGCGGCTTAGCAAATGTGTCCGCCAAACCGGATCAACCCCATGGTGGCGTGGTGGCGACCGCAGCGTGCAGCCGGCGAAGACTCGAACCAATAGCCCGCATCTCGCGAGGACCGAGAACCCAATCAATGAAAGCTATAGGCATAGGCGGAGGCGTTGATGCAGTCTTAATCGAGGGCAGAGGATTCTAACATCATCAGGCAGGGTGGGCGGCCGCCCTAAATCGGTCGTCTGATGAGCCCAAATGCTGAACAGCCTGTAGTCGCGTATAGTCTCGAGATTAGCGTATGAGTGGAATCGGAGTTCGGCGACAAGGATCGAGGTGCTTTCGAACGCATAGCTGATCGCACACTCGAACAACTAGCTAATCTAGCAGATGTCGCGCCACTTCCTGCTCCAATCGCTGGTAGGCAAGGCTTCGGACCATTCGTTGGGAAGTTCCATGGACATACTAATACTGGCGCTAATCCTCCTTATCGTGATCACGCTGGTGGTGATCCTCGTGGCCTGGGTTCGTCGATCGCGCCGTGGTGGATCGGTGCTCACAGCAAGCTCCAGACGGAAGGATAAACAATGATGAACGTCATGCGAGCGACCGAACTGATCGGCCTACCGGTAGTTTCAATCGCCTCGGGCGAGGATATAGCCGAGATTCGCGATGTAGTGTACGACGGCGAGGAGCATCGGCTGGTAGGTTTCACGTTGAACAAGCGAGGCTTCTTCACGGGCCGTATGAAGGCCGTCCTGCCGTCCGACTCCGTAGCAGGACTTGGGCCTGATGCCGTCATGGTCGCCGGCGACGCAGCGGTGAGTGCCAGTGAGACGCCCGATGCCATGAAAGATCTCAGCTCTACGACATCCATAATCGGTGATCGTGTACTGTCCGCCGATGGAAACGAGCTAGGTGTAGTGACCGGTATCGTTCTGGCCATCGGCGCGCGCGCGAGAGCTGTCGGCTACGAGGTCGATCCGACCGGAGATTCGGTGAAAGTGTTCGTTCCGATCTCCGCGCAGATGGCGGTGTCGGGCTCCACGTTAATACTCCCGGAGAATGCCACAGCTTTCATTCGCAATGACCTTACCGGATTCGGCGCGGCGATCGCGTCATACCGCGATTCGACGCTAGAACGAGGAGGGAACTCTTGAGCGAGACATTCAGTGGCTCGCACGGGCGACTCGTTGTCGCGATCGACACGGCCGAGGAAATCGGCAACGTCAAGGGCTTCGTCGTCGATCCTACCGCGAAACGTATTGATGCAGTGCATGTCTCCGGTAGGGGGAAGAACGCCGAGATCATTGCCTGGGCATCAATCCGATCGTTTGGGAATGACGCGGTAATCGCCAAGACCGCCGATGCAGCTGTGCAGGTTTCGGGCGATCATGACACTCAGGCAGTCAAGGGAAATATCGAGATGCAAGGAAGCCGCGTACTCACGACGACCGGACTGGCACACGGCACTGTGGAGGACGTGACGTTCGACGCGGAATCCGGTGAACTCCTCGGAGCTTCGACGACAGATGGGGGTTATGTCGAAGCCAGTCGCTTTAGGGCCCTCGGCTCTTACGCCTTGATTGTCGATCTGGAGTGATGCCCACCGCAAGCCCACCGGAAGCGGAGACAGATCGCCGGTCAAAGCAGGGTACCGTCGCCATGCTCATCAGGCATCCGATCTGATGGAACCAGAACATCCGCCGGAACCCAGAAGCGGATACAGGCCGTTCGTGAATTGGGTCTCCATGCTCGTCGCCTCTCGTGAGTCTGAGTGGGGTAGAGGCGGAGGCAGGCCCTGTCGGTCGATGTCTTCGCACGCGACTCAAGGGTTTGCTAACAACGCGGCGTAGTCTACTTCTTGGACCCCAATGTTGAGGCCGAACTGTTCCTTGAAGCTGCGTTGGAGGTCGTCAAACGCCTGGCCGAACGCGATCGGGCGCTCGTTTTGCGTGGGGAGCTGATTGGCCATCACGAAGATCGGCGTCACCCCATCGAGCAACCCGGTCACGGCTCCGAGGACAGCGTGCTGAGATATCGTCAAGAGTTGTGGATCGGTACGTCGGGTGATCACGCGGCGGCTTCCTCATCTCGCCGAGGAGGCCGTGCTCGAACCTGGCCGATCGGCGCATACTGATCCCGAATGCTGATGCGCTACGGCCTACCGCTGCTTCTCATCGTTTCGGGGATCGTGATTGCCTGCACAAGCGGCGCCGATACGGGCATGCCCAGCTCGACACCCGCCGCGTTCGTCACCGAAACGGCCAGTCCGTCGGCCACACGCACCACCACTCCGCTATCGACGGCGTCTGCGACCGCTTCTCAGCCCGCGACCGCCACTCCGCTACCGACGGCGTCTGTGACCGCTTCTCAGCCCGCGACCCCCACCCCGGCCCTCGTACCCAAGCTATGTCCCATCGCCTTCGACGCCTGCTCCTTTGCGAATCAGGTCGCCCTGAAGGTCACTGAAGGGAACGGTGAGGCCATGATGTCTTCCGCCCGATCAACCTTCTACCTATGTCCAGGGCCCAGCAGTCGCGGCTCGGGCGACCCGTTCCCGCTGTGCAACGACGCGAGCGCCGGCGAAACGCGCGCCGGGTTTCCCTTCGTGACGACGTTTCAGGGCGAGGGCAGCGTAGTAAGCGAGGCGCAAGCAGCGTTGATGGTCTCGGAATGGTCGGGCCACGGAGACCCCGCGCTCCGTGACGAGTACGGCGATGGCGGGCTTCGCGCATATAGCATTGCCTGCGCAGACATTGTCCTGGGCGACGGCCAGCGTTGCGATGCTGCGTTCAGCCTGATCTTCAGCGAGCTCGTGTCGATTGAGGCCCACCCCGCGCGGCTGTTCTTCGTCATCGAGGTCAACCGCTCTCTGGACGGCGAACTTCGCGCCTACCGTTTCGGATCCGGCATGCTCCTGGGGCCAGACCCCTCATACGCGCTCCGCGGTGGCACGGGCGTGCTCTCCGATCAGAACGTCCCGGCCATCCTTGCGCCGCTCGTTCCCGGTGCATCGTCAGTGACATTCTTCCCCTGGGATACCTCTGCCTTGATCCGCTGAATCGGTGCGGTGTGCCCGACGCGACGAAGCACGAACGCCGCTGCGGAAGGCGTCGCTTACGTGATTGCGTCGGACGAACCAGGAGCGCAAATGTTGCGTGATTTTCGCCGGCGGAAGTTCTGTGGACTCGGATCACTGGGCCGCCCAGCAATCCACCGCCGGTTACGACACAGGGCTTGGTGTGCACGTATTCGACCTTCCGACGGAAAGTA
Organism: Thermoleophilia bacterium; assembly: GCA_038204345.1. Classification (GTDB taxonomy): domain Bacteria; phylum Actinomycetota; class Thermoleophilia; order RBG-16-64-13; family RBG-16-64-13; genus JAHJSA01. Next base: position 3,364 of record JBBRDB010000236.1, read on the forward strand.
TCGCTGCCGGCGGGACTGTCGAGTTCACCTTCCGCTGGCTCGAGACGGGCAGCTGGGAGGGCGCCAACTTCGTCGTGCTGATCGTCGAGGACGAAGCCGACACGTTCTCGTGAAGTCGGAGTTGGCGACGCCGCCAACGCTGCTTCAGCCACGCCGCCGACACCGTCCTCCTCGGGCATAAGACCTGCAACCCACTCGGCGCGGTGTGGCCGGAGGCGCCAAGAAGGT
>JBBRDB010000237.1:0-3545 GCA_038204345.1 Thermoleophilia bacterium
GGCGGTCCCTGCTCTCCCATTCTCTCTCTTCGCCTTTCGCTCTGCCGCGCCTGGGCCCCCCCCCGGGCTAACAATCTATCCGTGCCCCGCCACCGGCCCCGGGGCGGTTTCCACGAGGGGCGGCGCCCCGTGGCGCCGCCCTCTCAAAGTCCCTTACTTCCTGAGTCCTAATTCCTTGACCACGGTGCGGTAGCGGTCCATCTCCAACGTCTGCAGATAGTTGAGGAGACGCCGGCGGCGGCCCACCATCTTGAGTAGGCCCCGCCTGGAATGGTGATCCTTCTTGTGTATCTTCAGGTGCTCGGTGAGCACGTTGATCTGCTCGGTAAGGATCGCGATCTGCACTTCGGGCGAGCCGGTGTCGCCTTCATGCTTCTTGAAGCGATCGATGATGTCGGTCTTTCGTTCCTTGCTCAGCATGCATAGCCTCCTTGGGCTCCGTGCTCCCAGCGCGGATTCGATCGATCCGGCCGAGAAACAGGTGAGAATGCGCGCGACGCCGACCGCGGCGCCCGGGGAAGGTTACCACAGAACATGCGCTTCCGGACCGGTTCAGGAGCCAGCAGGCTGCCTCTCAAAGTAGGCCCGAGCGACCCGCACGTCCTCCGCGATGCGCTCCTGCAGGAGCGCCGGATCGCCGTAGATGTGCTGAGGCCGCACCCACTCGAGGAACTCCACCCGTATGCGCTTGCCGTACAGGTTCCCCGTGAAGTCGAGGAGAAAGGTCTCTACGCGCAACACGCCGTCCAACTCGAAGGTGGGGTTCGTGCCAACGCTGGTGACCGACGGATGCCTGACACCATCGGCTACCAGGGTGCGCGTGACGTACACACCGGGAGCGGGAACAGCCAGGCCGGTGAGGGGTTCCAGATTCGCGGTAGGGGTGCCGAGAACGCGTCCGCGGCCGGCCCCACCCTCCACGTATCCTTCGACCACGTGCGGCCGTCCCAGCAGTTCGCCCGCTTCCTCCACCCGACCCTCGGCCACCAGCCGCCGGATCCGGGTGCTCGAGACCGGCTTGCCCCTCACCACGACCAGACCGATGGCCGTCACGGAGAAACCGATCGTCTTACCCTGGGCGATCAGATCTTCGGCCGACCCTGAAGCGCCGCGCCCAAAGTGGAAGTTGGCGCCCACCATGACCTGCCGGGCATTCAGTCGGTGAGACAGGATGCTCCGGCAGAACTCTTCGGGCGAGAGCTCCGCGAAAGCGCTGTCGAACGGCAGGGCTACGACCTCATCGACCCCGAGCTCATCCAACAAGTCCACTTTGTATTCGAACGTGCTGAGCAGAGCCGGATCCCGACCCGGGGCAAGGACCGAACTGGGGTGCGGCTCGAAGGTGAGCACCGCCGACTGTCCGCCCATGAGCGCCGCCGCCTGAACGGCCGTCTTCACGATCTCCTGGTGGCCGCGATGCAGGCCGTCGAACGTGCCGATGGCTACCGCCCGCGGAGCTCCGTGGAGATCTGCTACCTCGTCGATGTGCCTATATACGCGCATGCTGTCCTTGGGAAGCCGTCTCGGGCGACTACGCAGATACCCGATACGCTCGTGGTCTCACTCCTCCGGTCTCGGGAACACGATCTTCGGAAGCCCACACCCTTCTGATCCTTCGTACAGAGCCAGCATCCCCTCGGGCCCGCGCACGCGGAAAAGACCCTCCGGAGCACCGGGCAGCTCGCTACCGTTGGCCACGCGCCGAGCGTCGAGCTCCCCCACCTCGACGCCGGGGAGGAAAGAGAGCGCCTGCGACAGCCTGAGCACCGCTCGATCGTCCGGGGCCGGCAGTCTGTGCCCCTCGAGCTCGTCGGGTGTCAGAGCGTCGGCGACATCGAACCATCCGACCCGTTGCCGGCGCAACCGCGCCGCGTAGGCCCCCACCCCGAGAGCCGCGCCCAGGTCTTCCGCGAGACGCCGCACATAGGTGCCCTTGCCGGTCAAGGCCACCAGTTCAAGCTCCTGCTCGGCCTCGTCGAAGCCGATAGCGGTGAGCTCGTGCACCATCACGGACCGCTCGGGTGTGTCCACGACTTCCCCCCGATGAGCCTTACGGTACAGTCTCTCCCCTCCCACCTTCACGGCTGAGGTCATGGGTACGCGCTGAACGATCTCGCCACGGAAGGCGTCCAAGGCTGGGAGTATGGCAGACATCTCGGTGCGTCCCCCGGTGAGCGTTAGGTCTCCGGTGGGATCCCCGGTGCTCGAGACCTCGCCAAAACGGACAGTGACCCGGTACTCCTTTGGAAGGTCCATGAATACCGACGACAGCCTCGTGGCCTGTCCGAAGAGCAGCAGCAGCAATCCGGTGGCGAACGGGTCGAGGGTGCCGGCGTGGCCTATCTTCCCCTTGAATGCGCCCTTCGCGCGCCGCACTACGTCGTAGCTGGTCCACCCCACCGGTTTGTCCACCAGCGCGACCCGGGAGACGCCCTCCGCTCGTGCGCGTGAGGCGTCTGCACTCACAGGCGGGCCTCCACCTCGCACTCGATCCAGTCCATGATGGAGGCGGCGTCCCCTTCTGCGGTGAAGCCCGCGGCGCGCACGTGGCCGCCACCGCCCTTCAGATGGGCTACCTCCGCCACGTTGACGGCACCGTCGGTGGAACGCAGACTCACCTTCTGCGAGACCGTCCCGTCGATCGTGCGCTCACGCAGAAACGCGGCCACGGCAACGCCCTCGATGCGGCGCAGGCTGTCGATGATGCCCTCGGTGAGACTCTCGTCTGCACCCGTCATCGCGAAGTCGTAGGCGTCCACACGTGACACAGCCAAACGGCCGCCCAGACGTATCTGGAGGTGATCGAGCGCACGTCCCTGCAGCAGCAGTTTCGCCAAGGGCGTAGTTTCGTACAGGCTGCGGCTGACCGAGTTGACGTCCACACCCGCCTCCACCAGTGAGGCGGCCATGCGGTGGGCCGAAGCCGTAGTATTGGAATACTGGAAACGACCGCTGTCGGTGACGAGGCCCACGTAGAGAGAGGTAGCCACCTCGGTGCTCAACGGCAACCCGCCGGCCTGGAAGATCTCGAAGAGTATCTGCGTGGTCGAGGTCGCCTCGAAATCGAGAAGGTTCAGCGTTCCGTATCCGCGATTGTCTTGGTGATGGTCGATGTTGATGCAGTCGCCGCAGCATTGGAGCCCGGCGGGATCAAGACGCTCGGCCGTTGCGCAGTCCATGATGTATGCGGATATTCCCTGGGCGATCGGAGGGAAGGCGCCCGTCTCGATCTTGTCGAACAGCGGGAGGAACGAGTATTCCGGCGGAAGGGCTGTGTCCCCCGGGACGTACATGCGGAACGGTACGTCGAGGGTCTGCGCGATCTGGCCCAGAGCCGTGACGCAACCGAGAGCGTCGCCGTCGGGGTTCTCGTGGCTCATGATGAGGATCTCCCGTTCGCCGGGGAGTCTCTGCGCCACCTCGAGGTGCGTTATCGTCTTCACGTATCCTGGTCCTCGGCGTCTTCGGCCCTGGCGGCTTCGTGCCCGGCGTCCTCATCCCCGGCGTCCTCGTCCTCGTCCGGGTCCGGGTCGGTCAGAAGGGCG
>JBBRDB010000238.1:0-3491 GCA_038204345.1 Thermoleophilia bacterium
TGCGTCCTTGCCTCCCGCGCGCCCAGCGCGCCCCGGCGGCGAAGCGTCATTCCGAAACGAGCTTGGAGGGAGAAGAACGGAGCGATGGCACGACAGATCTTTGAGTGGGACTATTCGAAGTACCCGGGGGCCGAGAAATACCCCCACGTATTCTCGCCTATCCAGATCGGCGGTCTGACGATCCCGAACCGGATCAAGTACGCCGCGACGGAAGACAACCTGAACACGCACGACGGCTACATTACCGACGAGGACGTGGCCTATATCCGCGCCCGCGCCAAAGGCGTGGCGGGCGGCATCTGCACCATGCAGGGCGTCTACATGGACGAGCGCCGCTACGGCCAAGGCTACGTGGGCCAGGCAGCTGCTTGGGACGACAAGTTCATCCCCGGTTTGAAGCGGCTCGCAGACGCGATCCACGACGAGCGCGCGGTCGCCAACTACCAGCTGATGCACTGCGGCCGCGTGGGCGGTGTCGAGACCCCGTATAGCGAGGGTCCTTCCTACCTGCCGCAGCGGCTGCGTCTCTTCAAGCCCGTCCACGAGATGAGCGCCGAAGAGGTGCAGATCTCGATCCAGCAGCACATCGACGCCGCCCGCCGCGGCATCGAGGCGGGATTCGACATGATGGAGATCTCCGGGATCGTGGGCTACTTGATCTCGAACTTCCTCTCCGCCTACACCAACCGGCGCACCGATGAGTACGGCGGCGACGTGTACGGTCGCTGCAAGTTCATGACGGACATCATCAAGGGTGTGCGCAAGGAGATCGGCCCGGACGTCCCGCTGATCATCCGCATCTGCGCCTGGGAACAGCTCGACGATGTAGGCGGCAACACCCAGGAAGAGTCGATGATCGTGTACCAGGAAGCCGAGAAGGCCGGGGTCGACTCGATCAGCGTGACCGTAGGCTGGCAGGAGTCGATCGTTCCGGTGATCAGCCGCGACATCGATCTCGGCACATGGCTCTGGGTGCCCGAGAACGCCAAGAAGCACGTGGACGTGCCTCTCTCCATGGCATATCGACTCTTCCACGCCGATATGGCCGACAAGGCTATCGCCGACGGCAAGATCGACTACTGGGAGAACTGCCGGCCCCAGATCGCCGACCCGCTCATGCCCCTCAAGTACCTCGAGGGTCGTGAAGAGGACATCCGCTGGTGCGTGGCCTGCAACGTGTGTTTGGCCCGTCTCTTCCGTGACGCGCCCATGACCTGCTACATCAACCCGGTGTGCGCTCACGAGAACGATCCGGAGTACTATCCGCAGCCGGCGAAGACCAAGAAGACGGTCTTCGTGGTGGGCGGCGGCCCGGCCGGACTCGAGTGCGCGTGGGTGGCGGCCGACCGCGGTCACGAAGTGCATGTGTACGAGCAAGGCGAGAAGCTCGGCGGCACGATCATCGATGCCGGCTTGGCCCCCTACAACGACGATGAGCTCTACGGCATCATCGAGTTCCACAAGGCTCAGTGCGACCAACGTGGGGTTGAGTTCCACCTCGGCGAGGAAGTCACCGCCGACCTACTCGAGGAGGAGCTACCCGACACCGTGGTGCTCGCCATCGGCTCGACTGTGCGGAAGCCCACCTTCTTCGGTGGCGACCGCGATAACGTCATCACGCTGAAGGAAGCGCTCTACGAAGAGAAGCCCGTCGGCGACAACGTGGTGATCTGGGGCAACAAGAAGCCCGCCATCGGCACCGCGTTGGCGCTCGCGAAGCGCGGCAAGAAGGTCACTCTGGTGGGCAAGGAGCGTACGGTGGGCAAGGACATCAACCCGTCCTTCCGTTGGCGCTACAACATCTTCCTCCGCCAGAACGGTGTGGTCAGCTACAACGACTGCGACGTCGAGCAGGTTGGCGACGGGCAGGCGATCCTGGTCACCTACGACGGCCACAGGGTACCGGTGAAGTGCGACACGGTCGTGCTCGGCGAGCGCGATCCCAACCCGGCTCTGAAGCAGGCCGTGCAGGACAACTCCATAGAGCTGTACGTCATCGGCGACGCCGTCGTGCCTCGGGGCCTTTCGGGCGCCGTGCACGACGGTTACAAGACCGGCCTGCGCATCTGACGGCCGACAGGAAGAGGAAGGAGACCCCAGTGGCAGAAGTGCAGGAAATGCCCGCCGAGGGCGTGAAGCAACCCAAGCCGTTCAATGCCGAGGCCGAGATAGCTAAACTCTGGGCCAAATGTCAAGCCGCTCAGGACGAGATCCGGCGGGCGTTCTATACCTGGCGCGCCGCGGCCATCGAGATGGCCGGCGACGGTGCCGACGAGACCGCCATTGCCCTCAAAGCCTGGGAGACACGGGGCAAGGACGTCGCCAAGACGTACTTCCCCCGCATCAACCTCGAGAAGGGCAGCCTGGTGGAGCAGATAGCCCAGCTGTACGTGAACAGCTGGCGCAACCAGGGCGCGGTCGTGAAGATGAAGAAGAGCGAGAATCCGGATGAGGTGTTCATCGTGTGGGAGCGTTGTCCTTGGCCCACGGCGGCCAAGAACTACGGAGCACCGATGACTGAAGATGTGGCCGGGTGCGATCTGTTGCTACAGACGGCTCTCGCCGACGTGTCCTTGTTCATCAACCGCAACCTGAAGATCGAGACCCTCAAGGCCATACCGCGCGGCGAAGGTAGTTGCGTCCGCCGGCTCTGGCTCGAGCCGTAGTCTCGGCGGATCCGTCGCGAGAGAAACCAGGAGGAAGACTGTGGCAGCGCAAGTCGACTACAACAAGTGCACTATGTGCGGGGGCCTCAGCGAGCCCCGCTGCGTGGAGATCTGTCCGGACCAGGCGGTGCGCGTGCAGGACGGGCGCATCGTGGTGACCGAGTTCCTGTGCGAGGACTGCAACGAGTGTGGCATCGTATGCCCGGACGACCGGGCCATTTGGGTGCCGGTCGCGGCGGTGACCTTCTAGCAGGGGTCGGTGACCGTAGATCGTGCCGCCTGACGGCGCCCCGCGGGGCGCCGTCAGGTTCGTGAGGCCGGGGCGACGATTGTCGCCCCGGCCCGCATGTTGCGAGACATTACGCCGACGCCGCGGCCGCGGGCCGCCCGGCGGCCATCCCGTACCCACCCGCATGGGGAGACCTCATGAAGATCAACAAGATCGATCACATCTGTATCGCGGTGAAGAACCTGGACGAGGCCCGCAAGAAGTGGGAGCCCATCCTTGGCAAGAGCGAGCCGGACGATCCCTACGTGGACGAAGCCTCCAAGATCCGAGTGGCCCGCTACATCCTCGGCGACGTGGGCTTCGAACTCATGGAAGACCTCACCGGCGACGGCGACGTGTCCAAGTTCGTTGAGAGCCGGGGTGAAGGCATCATGCTCATCGGTCTGAACGTGGATAGCACCCGTGACTCGGTGGAGGAACTGAAGGAGAAGGGCTACCCCATCATTCCCGACCCCACCTATGGAGAGTTCCGTCCGTTCCGCGACTCCGAGTACGCCTTCGTACATCCCAAGATGGTCAACGGCGTGCTGCTGGAA
>JBBRDB010000239.1:0-3480 GCA_038204345.1 Thermoleophilia bacterium
CGGCGCATCACCAGCTCTCCGGTCAGCGCAGGAAGATGAGCACCATGTTCACCAGGAAGACGGCCACGCCCACGCTCACCGCGAGCAGGCCCGCGAGCAGGACTCCCGACGAAGTCAAGGCCAGCCCCGCGGCGGCCACCAGCACCCCGGCTGCGTACACAGCCCAACCCACCTGGCCCAGCCCCGGTTCATAGAGTGAGTCCAACTTGGGCACGGCCGTCTTGCCCACGAGGTCGCTGTATTTGTGCAGCCAGGCCAAGAAGGTGTTGATCTTATACATGTGTCCCAGGATCATCATCCCGGTCCAGCCGAAAAGTCCCAGCCACAGGACCACCCTCCATACCGGGTGGTCGGCACCGCGCCCTGCCGCCGTCCCATACAGGGCGAAAGCGAGAGTCATCACCCACACCAACACCGCCGAGATGACGAACGGGTAGATGATGTCAGACAGGCGACGCCGCCGTTGATGATAGAGCATCATGATTTGCCAGGCGAACAGGACTCCACCCAGCAGAAGCAGGGCGACGGCGATCGTGGCCAGCACACGCGATCCGCCCGCAAGGCCCAAGCCGCCCAGGAGCAATAAACCCAGGGTGGTGAGGGTGAGCTGTGAATAGGCGATACGATGCACGATGCGGTCCTCGGCCAGCGTGAACATACCCATGAGCTTGTAGCCGACGCCATAGGTGATCATCGTGAACCATCCGGCCAGGCCCAACCCGGCGTGTGAGGCGAGGCTCGGCACGTGGCTCTCGCCCAGGAAGCCATACCGGCGGTTGAACACCAGGAGCACACCATAGGTGACCACGAAGAGGAACCACGCGGAGGCCGCTACCAGGTGCACGCCCACCAATCCCTCCACGCTGGCCGAGGCGAGCGTCCCCACCATCACCACCAGATAGAGCGTAGCTGCCGCGGACAGGAGAAGGCCCCCTGCTATCAGCCAGGTCGTGTCGCCGCTCCAGAACCCGTAGAGCAGGCCCAGCAGTCCCGGTAGGTAAAGGTAGAAGACCCAGCCCGCTAGGCGCTCGGAGGCGATAGGCACCTGCAGAGACACCGGCACCAACTGCAAACTTGCTCCCACGATGGTAAGAGTGATCCAGCCCAACGTCGCCAGATGGATGAGGAACAGGAGGTGCGGGGTTATGAAGAAGCCCAGCATCTCGTTCCGCTGTAGGGGCAGAAGCACCGCCAGCGCCGCCAACGCTATCGTTGCTGTGATCAGATACCGGTAGGGCACGCTGAGGGACGGCGCTTCCTTGCCCGCGAGCCCGCCGCCGATGCCGTTCATGCGTCTGCTTCCGTGGCTTTGTGAATGAGTATCTCCTTGCGATCCGGGCCGAGATCCCAGATGCGATAGGCGTGACCCTGTTGCTCCAACTTGGCCATGAGATGGGGCGGGGTGCGCAGGTGATGCACCAGCAGGAGCCCTCCTGCGGCAACGGGCGCCAGCCCTTCGAGCACCAACTGCATAGGCAGGGGCGGAGTGAGATCCTCGGGAGTGATGGTCACCACCGCGTCAACCTGGTCTTCGCTCGGCGGCTCATCGGCCGCCAGCATGGCCGCCGGGTCTCTCCCGGGCGCGCCCGGCGCCGCTGCCGAGGCGGCCGGCGGCGGGGCCACGCCGGGCACGTTGGTCGGCCGCGTGGCGCCCTTCGGGTGGGTGTCATCAGCGTCTTGTTCCGGCACCACCGCGCGCTCCCGGTAGAACGTTATGAGCCAATCCTGCGGGCCGAGTTCCTCGGCCCAATGGGCGAAACCCTTGTTGGCCAAGACGCCGAATAGGGGGACGGGGGCGAAAGTGTTGCGGAGGCGGAAAGCCTGGCCCTCGGCCACCCCCCGGGCTGCGTCCATCACGGTGAAGAACGGGTCTTCGCCCCGCGCCTGCATGTCACGGGCCTCGATCTCGAGCACCACGGGGGCGGAATCGAGCCAGGCCGGTCTCGTCGGTTCGCTCATCATCGCCTACTTCCAGCCCAGTTGGGCCCGGGCCTCATCGCTGATCCGGTCCGGTGACCAGGGCGGGTCGAACACCAACTCCACATGAGCGGCTTTCAGGCCGGGGGCGTTGAGGGCCCCCGTGCGCACCCCCTCAGCCAGACTGGCGCCAATAGGGCAGCCTATCGAGGTCAGGGTCATTCGGATGTGGGCTTCGTCGTCCCGGACGTCGACGTCGTAGACCAAGCCCAGGTCCACCACGTTCACGCCCAGTTCCGGGTCCATGATCGTGCGAAGAGCGTCGAGCACATCAGTCTCAGTAGCCATGTTCTCCCACCTGTCTGGTCGTTCTGTGCGTCAGGAGCCTCTATTCCCCATCTTACCAGTAGTTACACTCGAAAGGCATCGGTGCGGGCACGATTTTCGAGTGCTTGCGCTGGGGCGAGCGGCTCCCCGGGCGAACGCCTTCACAACCCGCGGGCTGTTGGTGTATGGTGGGTACATGATGTGAAACTTTTCTCAGCGAGGAGGGACGCCATAGAACTATAGCTCTCCATTTAGTCTCCATTCGCCCATTTTGGAGAAAGGAACGCAGATGAGGATTCGAAGCCGCGCGGCCCTTCTGGCCGTGCTCGTGGCTCTCATCCTGACCGTCGCAGCACCACAAGCTCTGGGCGCGGAATCGTTCAGCGACGTGCAGGCAGGCCACATGTTCTACCAGGAGATCACGACCCTGGCAGGGCTCAACGTCATCGTCGGTTTCCCCGACGGCACCTTCCGACCGGACGCGCCCATCATTCGGCAGCAGTTCGCCAAGATGATCATTCTGTCGACGGACAAGCACACCGACACCGTCGACAACGAAAGCAAGCCCACCTTCACCGACGTCACGGCGGCTATGGGGGTCCCCTATCCCTTCGACTACATTGAAGAGTCGGCCAAGGCCGGCTTCTTCAAGGGTGACGCCGGGAAGTTCAGTCCCTTCAGCAACATGACCCGCGTGCAGTTGGCGCTGGTGATAGTCCGAGCGGGCGGGACGTTCCTCGAGGATCCGCCTCCCGGCTACCAGACCGGTTTCACCGACGTTCCCGGCTACGCCGCCGCCGAAGTCGCGAAAGCCAAGTTCAACGGTATCCTCGACGGCAAGACGGCTACGACCTTCGTCCCCTACGCCAACGCGACAAGGGGCCACGTCTGCAAGATGCTCGCGCGGCTGCTGGACAAGCTGCCCACTGTTGGCAAGGTCGTCGGCACCAGCGCGACTCCGAGTGCCGACTTTCAAGCCATCGCCGACCGTCTAGCCGCCGTGCTGGCCCTCGGCTACAACACCACCAACCCCGATGTTGTGGCAAAGGTCCTCATGGACGCGAATGCGGCCAACGACCCGGTTGTCATCGACACTCGAGAGCCTGCGGACTACGCCAAGGGTCACATCCCGGGAGCCGTGAACATCCCGCTGCAGAGGCTTCCGCAGGCGCTGCTCGATGGCGATCCGCGCGTGCCTATGGACAAGGAGATCGTCACGGCGTCCTATTGGGGAGA
>JBBRDB010000240.1:0-3394 GCA_038204345.1 Thermoleophilia bacterium
GAGACGTCGGCCAGTTCGCGGTAGTACCGATTGGTGGTCTCCCTGCCCAAGAACGCGTCATACAGAGCGTTGGCCATACGCGGGTCGCCGTGCACATCGTGCCGCACAAGATCTTCGAGGACTACCCATAGATGTCGTTCCGTCGACAGACGCGGGGAGAGAGCCTCTACCTGGCACGTCTGCGCGCGAACATGGGCTTCCACGAACGGCGTCACGTCGGTTCGAGGATCCCACTCGGACCCTAGGCAGGCGAAGGCCGCATAATATTCGTCACGGTGGCGTCCCCACCACTCCTCCAAGCTGGTGAACTCGGGCCGCCTGAACCCTCCGCGATGCAGAACCAGCGACGACAGCACGCGCGCCGTTCGTCCGTTCCCGTCGGAGAAAGGATGGATGCCGGCCAGCCGTATGTGGACCAAGGCGGCGGCGATCGGAATGGGAACATCTCGCTCCTCCTGAGCCGATTCCGCCAACTCAGCCACCAGATCTGGAACAGCCTCTGGAGGCGGTGGTAGATAGACCGGCAGCCGCGCCATCGCGTCGACCAGGCGGTTCTGGCTCGTCCGATATCGACCGGCGCCATGGCTGTAGTCTTCGGCAAGAACCCTATAGTGGATACCGAGAAGCAGCTCCGACTGCCACCGAAACTGAGGATCGTCGGCGCGTCGCAGTACGAAGTTCATCGCATCTCTATACCCCTCAACCAGACCGGCGTCCTCGACTGAAACAGAGCGGGGACGATCGCCTGCAAGTATGCGCCTGACCTCGTCCACGGTCACGGCGACCCCCTCCATTGATGTCGAGGCGGCCACAGCTTCGGCCTCGAGTTCTCGTCGCGTGCGGCCCAGCCACACACGCATGAGGGGTTGGGCATCGAGTCGCGCTCGCAATTCGTCGAGGCGTGCAAGGTCGCGTCGTATGCCTTCTGTTAGTTCGAACACAAACACAGGAATCTCCTAATCTCCTATGAATTTAGGAGATTATACGCCAAAGAGACGTGGACTCCTGCACCAGGCCCGGGCCCGTGGTCCGCTCGGCCGCCGCACAGTCGCACGTTTCAGTCACACGTATGATAGTGGCATACCGGAGAGCGTCCACCAACCCGGAGGATCAGATGAGAGAGCGACCCGAACCCCTCCCCCCCGGCCCCGGCCAGGAGTCAGTCTGGTCGTACCCCCGACCTCCTCGCCTGGAGCCGACCGGGCGCCGCGTGAGGGTGGTCTTCGCGGGTTTAGTGATCGCCGACACGAGGAGCGCGCTGCGGGTGCTCGAAACGAGCCACCCGCCCGGCTACTATGTCCCCCTCGGCGACGTGCGACCTGACGCTCTCGAGCCCACGACAAAGGTCACCTTCTGCGAGTACAAAGGAGAAGCCCACTACTTCACCGTGACCCTGGGCGGACGGAGAGAGGCCCACGCGGCATGGCACTACCCCGACCCTTCGCCGGGGTATGAGGCGCTGCGCGGTCACGTGGCCTTCTATCCGGGTCGCATGGAGGCGTGCTACGTTGACGAGGAACTCGTGCGACCTCAGCCCGGAGGCTTCTACGGAGGCTGGATCACGTCCGACCTGGTCGGCCCATTCAAAGGCGAACGCGGCACGGAGTGGTGGTAGTGTCTACACCGACCACCCCGTGGAAACGTCTGCTTCGCCTACCGCACCAAGGGATTCCGCACCCGGAGCGTGGGGAAGCGGCCGAAATCCCGGTCGGCGGTCCAGAGTTCCTCCACACCGTGATGCGCACACAGTGCAACTACGCGGGCGTCGTGCACGAGCGGGCCCGCGACTCGCCCCGCCAGGACGATCTCCTGGAACACCTCCCAGTATCCCCGGGCCTCCCCGAGAAGTACCAGGCTGGGCGACTCCAGCCACGCCGCGACCTGGTCGAGCGCCCGCTCCAACGGCGTCGGCGGCCGAAAGATGTGGGGGTGGGTCACGATGGCAAGGAACTCATGCAGGCACGGCCACGGCACGGCCCAGGGGTCCGCGCCCTCGGCCAAGGAGCGCAGGCACTCGAACGCCGGGCTGAACCATTCGTGATCCTCCCGATGCCCGTACACCAGGAGGTTCGTGTCGACGGCGATCACTCGCCGCGTGCAGGGTAGATCAGGCCCCGGAGCTGATCCCACCGCTCCAAGTCGACTCCCGGCTGCACCCCTTCACCTTTGAAGCTGCTTGACCGGAGCTTGAATCCAGACGGCTCGCCGCGCCGCTCGATCACCGCACGCAGTCCCTCCTCAACCAGGCGCTTGAGGGTGGTTCCCTCCGCCGACGCGACCAGCTTCGCCTGCTCGAGAAGTGGGTCGGGAATATCTATGGTCGTCTTCATATTGCTGACTATATCACGCTGGCAGTATGGATGGTTAGGGCTTCGACTGCCTGCCGTAGTCTTGAGGAACAAAGCCGACGCGCAGGCCCCCTACTCGAGTTCGTCGGGCAGCAGCGGCCGCAGCGTCACGGAGTAGATGGAGCCTCCGCTCTTCCAGAAGGTGAGCGTATCGGCTTGTTCCACCAAGGGACGCAGGGTCTCCAGGTCGGCCCCCGTGATCACCGCTCGCCGGCCTAGAGGGTGTACCTCGCCGAGGGTGGCCAGGTCGTCCAGGGGCCAGTCCACGATACGGGGCTCGATGCCCGAAGGGTCGTCCCGGTCGGGGTTGCCCGGCATGATCAAGATAGAGAGTGCCTGCCACTCGAAGGGCTCCTCGGGGCCGACGGCGTCGCCGAGCCAACCGCTAAGATCGGACAGCTTCGACTGGAAGGCCGCCACCCGAGCCCGCGCCGCGATTTGGGCCTCGGTCAGGGCGCCATCGGAGGCGTTCTCTGGGTCAAGGTAGTAGATGGACGTCTTAAAGACCTCGCCGTTCGCCGCGATCGTGAAGGTGGTGTTCGGTGCGTCGGCCACAGCGGGCTGCCCGTAGCCGACGCCGCTCTGGAGCAGACCGGCCTCATGCGCAGCCGCCAGGAGGGCCTGAATACCGGCCGGGGAGAGCCTCGCCACCTGGAGGTTCGGCAGAGCCGGACCGGGATAGATGGCGATGACCGGCCCCTGAGTGATCGCACGTCCGTCACCGTATACCGAAAGCACCGGCATGTTGGCGAACACCAACTCCACGGGGAGGAAGCCGCCGCTGATCTCGGTCTTGAACACCAGGGTGTCGGCATCGGTGGGGTAGATGATGGAGTCGCCGCCGGACCCAGGCCCGCTGGTGCTGGTGGTGCGGTCGACATATCCACACCCACTGAGCAGAGACGACAGCGCGACCGCGGCGATGAGGACAGCGACCGCTCCGAGAAGCAATCCCCAGCGCCGCCACCCGACCGCGTGCGATGCCGGACCGTCGCGGCGGATGTCCGCCGGGAGAGGACGGCGGCGGGCCCGCTCGAGATGAGGGT
>JBBRDB010000241.1:0-3381 GCA_038204345.1 Thermoleophilia bacterium
GGGGGCGGTGTACCTGGAGACCCCGGACCGCGCTCTCGATGTGCTCGTCAACGGCTGGCTGGTCTACCAGACCCTTTCCTGCCGGTACTGGGGCCGCAGCGGCTACTATCAATCGGGCGGCGCCTATGGCTTCCGCGACCAGTTGCAGGACGTCATGGCCCTATTCCATACCACGCCGTGGCTGGCTAGGGAACACCTGCTCCGCTCGGCGGGACGCCAGTTTCACGAAGGAGACGTGCAGCACTGGTGGCATCCGCCCGATGGTCGGGGCGTGCGGACCCACTCGTCGGACGATTACCTCTGGTTGCCGTATGTGACCTGCCGCTACGTGCAGGCCACCGGCGACACGGGTGTGCTCGACGAGCAGGTCCATTTTCTGGACGGCCGGGAGCTCAGCCCTGATGAGGAGGCCTACTACGACCAGCCTCAGCGCTCCACGGAGACCGCTACGCTCTACGAGCACTGCGCGCGGGCGATCAAGCACGGGCTGCGCTACGGCCGTCACGGCTTACCCCTCATGGGCGCCGGTGACTGGAACGACGGCATGAACCTGGTTGGCAGTCGCGGCAGGGGAGAGAGCGTGTGGCTGGCCTGGTTCCTGCACGAGAACCTCGAGCTGTTCGGTGGGCTCGCCCGGGACCGCGGAGACGATGAGCTCGAACGGCTGTGCGTGGGACAGGCGGAGGAACTCCGAGACAACATCGAGGCGCATGCCTGGGACGGTGGTTGGTACAGACGGGCATATTTCGACGACGGAACGCCTCTGGGTTCTGCCACCAACGCCGAGTGCCGGATCGATTCGATCAGTCAAAGCTGGGCTGTGCTCTCCGGCAGCGGAGGCCCCTCGCGGGCACGTGAGGCCATGGCCGCGGTGGATAGGCTCCTTGTCGACCGCGAAGCAGGCCTCATCAAGTTGCTCGATCCACCCTTCGACTCGTCCTCACTGGAGCCCGGATACATCAAGGGATACGTGCCTGGTGTCCGGGAGAACGGCGGCCAGTACACCCACGCCGCCGTGTGGGCGGCGATGGCCTTCGCCCGATTGGGAGATGTCGGCCGGGCGTGGGAGCTCTTCTCCATGCTGAACCCCATCCATCACACCACCGAGACGGCGGACATGGAACTCTACAAGGCGGAGCCGTACGTCATGTGCGCCGACATCTACGCCGCGCCGCCGCACCGCGGCCGGGGCGGCTGGAGTTGGTACACGGGCGCAGCCGGGTGGATGTACCGGTTGGCCGTGGAGAGCTTGATCGGCCTTCGCCTCGAGGTGGACGTGCTGCGCCTCGCGCCCTTGGTTCCAAAAGACTGGGCATCGTACAAGATCCACTACCGGTATCGGTCCACGTTCTACCACATCACAGTCAAGCGGGCCGAGAAGACCAGCAAGCCGATGATCCGCACCCTGTTGGACGGGGTCGAGTTGACCCGTGAAGAGGGCTCCCAGACCGTGATCCCACTCACGGACGACCGCCAAGACCACTACGCCGAGGTTGAGCTGAGCTGAGTCGCTTGTTGCAAGCGCCTCAGCCCGAGACCCGGAGCACAGCCGTCGGGCCCTGCGAGCCCGGAGACACCGGGCGGCTCAGCACGGGGGAAAAGAAGACCCCCCTGTGTGGGGGGTCTGTGTCACCGCCGGCCATGCGGCCCTGCGTCGCAGGGCCCCTGCTCTTCAGAGGAGATAGATGAGCAGGATGATGATGACGACGAGGAGAAGTCCTCCACCGATGTACATGGCCGCCCTCCTTTCAGACGCAAATACCTTGTAGACGTCTTACCCGGAAGACCGGCATTTTCAATCATCGTTGAGACGCGGCGAACATGTTAGAAAACCACGTCTTCGGTGAATGATGCGAGGGCGGGTCGAGAGCAGGGCCGGCCGCTTTGTCTGGCCGCCCATCCTGATCGCCCTCGGTTTCGTCTCGCCCTTCGACGCGTCCGGGTCATTCAGGGAGGCCCCGATGAACGAGAATCCGCTCGCTCATCTTCGCGCCGACACCACGCCGATCAACCGCTGCGCGGTGAACACGCGCCGCCAGATCATCGGACGGAGTAACCACGTCGCCGGGACAGTGTTGGAGAGCACGCCGACCCCTCCTCGGGCCAGACCGGCGTCGCGCTGCAGGAGGCGGACCATGAGCCCATTGCCCCACGGCTTGGCCAGGATCCGCCGCAACAGGTAGGCGCCCAGAAACTCTAGGGACAGTTCCTTCCACACAGCGGTGTCGTAGCGGGCCAGCTCGGTCAAGCGACCCGATCTGAGGGCGCGGGCCACCGCGAGCGCCGCCATGTGCCCGCTCTCGAGCGCGTAGGCGATGCCTTCTCCGGAGAGCGGGTCTATGAGAGCGGCCGCGTCGCCCACAAGTAGGGCGTGCTCCTTTCGTCGAGAACCTCCAAGAAACCCCACACGCAGAGGGAACGAGGCGGGGGGAGTCGCGAGGCGCGCATGCCGCAGGTGCGGTCCCGCTAGGGACGCGGGGCCCATGAACCTATCGAAGAGTTCTCGGAGACGCTCCGGCCGCCGGCGAAGCGCGCGCGTCGGGAGGCCCACTCCGACGTTCGCGGGCCCATCCGCTCGTCCACCCGGGAAGACCCACCCGTAACCAGGCAGCAGGTCGCGGTCAAGAAAGAAGTTGAGAGCTCGGTCCAGGCCTTCCACCCCGTCCACGTAGGCGCGCACACCGATCGCGTACGGTTCCCAGTGGCGGGACGGCATCACTGTGCGCGAGAATGACCCCCTCGACCCGTCGGCTCCCACCACGACCCGGGAACGAAGAAGCAGTGGCTCACCGTCCGTTTTGCGCGCTTCGACGGTCGGCGCACCGTCGGTCTCTGAGCCGCCGAGGGCACACACACCTTCCCACACCCGAGCTCCCGCAGCTCGGGCGGCTTCGACCAGGAGCAGGTCGAGATCCCGGCGTGGCACAACGTGCGCGTGACCGGCTCCCTTGCCGAAGGTGGGGACGCCGGCCTGGACGGCGTCGCCCCAGGTGCTTACGATGCGGTACTCGTGGATGGGCTGGTAGGCGAGGTCACGCAACCGTTGTTCAACACCCATGCGCTGCAGCATCGCCACGCTGCGGGGGCCCACTCCGTCGCCGCATACCTTGTCCCGCGGGAACGTCGCACGGTCGATCACCAGAACATCGATGCCCTCGCGGGCTAGGAACGTGGCCGCGGCACACCCGCCAGGCCCGGCACCCACGATGACCACGTCGGCCCGATGCTCCACCGCACCTCCCTCCCCGCCCCGATTTCGGTTGCGCCATATGCCGTAGGCCGCGGCAATCGGGAAGCCGCTGTTCGCGATCCCGACTCGGGCCTTCACGGTAACGTCCTGTCACAATTGCCCGAAGGCGGCGGGCTCCGAAACATAGGTGT
>JBBRDB010000242.1:0-3362 GCA_038204345.1 Thermoleophilia bacterium
GGTGATGGAGGTCACCCCCGAAGGACTCGTCTTGCGGGAGGTGGCTCGCGAGAGTTCGACCGACCAGGTGGCGGCCCTCACGGGGGCGTCTCTCCTCATACCAAGAGAACCGGAGGTCTTCTAGCATGCAACGAGCGGTGATCGTGGCCGCCCGCCGCACCGCGGTGGGTGCCTTCGGCAAGTCCTTGCGCGACGTGGAGGCCGCCGAACTGGGGCGCCTCGTCCTTGAAGCACTGATGCACGACAGCCGAGTCGATTCGGCCCTGGTCGAAGAGGTGGTCTTTGGACATGGCTATGTCCACGGCGGCGGCCTGAACTCCGCGCGCATCGCCTCGCAGCGGGCGGGCTTTCCGCTTGAGACTCCGGGATACGTGGTGATCAAGGCCTGCGGCTCGTCACTCAAGGCCCTTACCCTCGCTGCTCAGACCATCATGACCGGACAGGCCGAGGTCATGGTGGCCGGCGGGGTCGAGAACATGACCCGCACCCCCTACCTCCTGCGCGACCTGCGCTGGGGAGCACGGCTGGGCAACGCTGCGGCTGAGGACGCCATCTTGGTGGACGGCCTCACGTGCTCGCTCACCGGTATTCATATGGGCGCCACCGCCGAGAACCTCGCTCGCCGCTACGGTGTCAGCCGGGAGGAACAGGACCTCTTCGCCTTGGAGAGCCATCGACGCGCCCGCGCCGCCCGGGAAGCGGGGCGTTTCTCCGACGAGATCGTGCCCGTGACCGTGAAAGACCGGCGCGAGATTCGCGTATTCGACGCAGACGAATCGGTGCGCGCGGATGCCTCCGCAGAGAGTCTGGCCAAGCTTCCGGCCGTGTTCGAAAAAGGAGGCACTGTTACGCCGGGCAATTCATGCCCCATGAACGACGGAGCGTCGGCCGTGCTGATCATGTCCGAGGCCAAGGCACGCGAGCTGGGCCTCGAGATACTAGGCTCCGTGCTCGCCTTCGCGTCCGCGGGCGTTGATCCCACCGTCATGGGCATCGGTCCCGTTCCCGCTACTCGGAAGGCGCTCGCCAACGCCGGCCTCTCTCTCGACGATATCGATCTGATCGAGCTCAACGAGGCCTTCGCCGCCCAGAGCTTGGCAGTGATCAAGGAGTTGGGCCTAGATCCGGCCCGCGTGAACGTGAACGGCGGGGCCATCGCGCTCGGGCATCCGGTCGGCGCGACCGGGACGAAACTCACGAGCACTCTTCTACACGAGATGAAGCGCAGGGACTCACGATACGGCCTCGTTACTTTGTGCATGGCCGGCGGGCAGGGCATCGCCGCAATTTTCGAACGGACCGAGAAGGCGAGCCGATGAGTCCGCAGCGTCCCACCGGCAGTCGGCTCGAGCGCGGCGGAGTGCGCAGCCCCAATCCCGGTACGCATGACAGTGCGCAAGCCCTCGGCACAAGGATCCAACAGTGGCTCGAGCAGCAACGCGATCAGACCGTCGCCCTCCTCACGCAGCTCGTGCGGGCGGAGAGCACGCAGGGGCACGAGCGCGAAGCCCAACGTGTGGTGGCGGAGCACCTTCAGCTGCTGGGACTCGAGGTAGATGTCTGGGAGCCGGACGGCCAAGCGCTCGCGCTCGACCCGTTCTTCTGCTCTCCGCGCACCGATTTCGCGGGCAGCCCCAACGTGGTGGGCGTCTGGAAGGGATCTGGTGGCGGACGATCCATGATCCTGAACGGCCACGTGGACGTGGTCCCGGTAGGTGACCAAACACAGTGGACACGCGACCCCTGGGGAGGCGAGGTCGAAGACGGCCGACTCTACGGCCGCGGGGCCACGGACATGAAGGGTGGCAACGTCTCCCTTCTTCTGGCTGTGGCGGCTCTGCGGTCCTTGGGCGTCATCCTTCGCGGCGACGTGATCGTACAAAGCGTGGTGGAAGAGGAGTCCGGTGGCGCCGGCACCCTGGCAGCAGCACGGCGCGGTTACCGAGCTGACGGAGCCTTGGTGCCGGAGCCCACCGGCATGCGCATCTTCCCCAAACAGCAGGGATCGCTCTGGTTCCGGCTCACCGTCACGGGCCGCGCGGCCCACGGCGGCACGAGGTACGAAGGCGTAAGCGCCATCGAGAAGGCGCAGACCGTGCTCGCCTGCCTGTCGCAGTTGGAGACTGACCGCAATGCGCGCATCGACGACCCACTTTTTGCCGGCATCCCGATCCCCGTGCCGATAAACGTAGGCTCGATCACCGGAGGTAACTGGCCGTCGACGGTGCCCGACAGGGTGGTCGTGGAAGGACGACTCGGGGTCATGCCGGGCGAAACCATGGAGCACGCCCAAACCGACCTGGCCGTGGCCCTCTCGCTGCTCTCCGACGCCGACCCCTGGATCGCCAAGCACCCCGTGACGCTCGAATGGTTCGGCGCCCGCTGGCTGCCCGGCGACATCCACCCTGACTCGGAACTGGTGCGCCTGCTGAGCGCACGCTTCAGCGAGGTCACCGGCGCCGACGCCGTGATCGCCGCTTCGCCTTGGGGCACGGACGCAGGGCTGCTCAGCGCTGCGGCGCTGACGCCATCAGTTGTGTTCGGTCCGGGAACCACCGCCGTGGCCCACTACGCCGACGAGTACGTCGAGATAGATCGAGTGCTTCAGGTGGCAGCCATCATTGCCCTCACTCTGGTGGATTGGTGTGGGACCGAGATCCCTTAGACCATCTCCATAGGACCGCGCGGGCTTCTGGTCGATGCGGCAACATGATTCTCCTGCCGCTCAGCCGCCGCCGTTCCCGCTACACAGTCACACCGAACTCGTGGGCCGCAGCCGCGAAAGCCTCCATGTTCTCGGGCTTCGTGTTTATGGGAGCGTCGCAACCCGGACATAGGATCAAGCCGGCCGACCCGACATCGCGCACGAGGTCGCGCACGTACATTCGGATATCGTCCGGAGTGCCGGCGGCGAAGAGGGTGGCAGGAACATCCCCCATTATGGCCATGTGCTCGCCCAGGATGTCCCTCGCTTTGCGTACGTCGATCACACGTCCCATAGGCACACCGTGGCTCCCTCGGCGGCGAACACCCGGGCGATACCCTCGCCGTTCCCTCTTGCCCCCCCAGTCACCACGGCCACTTTTCCCGTCAACATGTCTGCCATGATCCCCCTCATCCTTCCCCGACCCGCTACGACCCTCCGCTGTTCCCGGTCGAGGCCGGCGTGCTACTGACGAAAGCCACTACCTCTTTAAGGAGTGCCCCCAGCGTCTCCAGGTCCACGTTCTCCGGATCCTACGCCCATTGGATGGCGAGCCCGTCGATGACGGCCACGAAGAGGGTGGCGAGGCCTTTGAGGCGCTCTGACTGCGACGGGTCGGCGTCCGGATCCAGACACATGGCGTTGACTTCGCGATACC
>JBBRDB010000243.1:0-3353 GCA_038204345.1 Thermoleophilia bacterium
GGCCTGCCGGTGACGCTGCCCGATCAGCAGGACGCCGTCTTGGGCCGCGACCGCGCCGGTGACCAGGTGTCGCTCCGCGAGAAGATGCGCCCCATGTTGGCCTTCTTCGTGCTCATGATCGAGACCTTCGCCTTGGCCTCGCTCATCGCGTCGGAGGTGTCCGCCCGAACGGTCACCGCCATCCTCGTCACGCCCGCTCGGCTCAGCGACCTGCTGCTGGCCAAGACCATCTACGGCATGCTGTTGGCCTTCTCCCAGGCCCTTCTCCTGCTGCTGGCGGTGGGGGCGTTCACCCTTTCGAACTGGCCGCTCCTGCTGGTCACCCTCCTGCTGGGCGGGCTCATGTTCACCGGGGTGGCCATGATCACGGGCGCCGCGGGCAAGGACTTCCTGGGCACGATCTTCTACGGGATGCTCTTCCTGCTGCCGCTGGCCGTTCCGGCGCTGGCCGTGCTCTTTCCGGGGAGTGCGTCTCTTTGGATCAAGGTGTTGCCGACCTACGGTCTCATCCAGATACTCACCGGCGCCACCGCTTACGGCGACACCTGGGTAAACGTCACCGGCTACCTGGCCCTGGCCGCCGCTTGGGTCGCGGTGCTCTATGCCGTAGGCCTCTTCGTTCTGCGGCGGAAGGTGGCGACGCTGTGAGTCTCGCTCGGGTGCTCAGGGTGTTTCGCAAGGACATGGTCGTGGGTCCTCGGTCGCCCATCTTCATGTACGCGCTGGCTCTTCCGGTGGCGATGACGTTGATCCTGCAGCTGGCCTTCGGGACCCTCTTCGAGCCCAAGCCGCGGCTGGGTCTGGTAGACGAGGGTGGCTCCGAGATCCCCGCCGCCGCCCAGACGATCGAGGGCATCGACCTGACCATGATCGACGACGTCGGGGAGCTCAAGAGTCAGGTGGAGGCGAACGACCTCGACGTGGGCCTGGTGCTTCCGAAGGGCTTCGACGACGCGGTGCGCGCCGGGGCGCGGCCCCCACTCGAGCTGTACATGGGTGGCGAGAGTCTGGCGTCCAACCGGCTGGTCCTCAGCGTGGCCGTCATCGACCTCGTGCGTGGGGTCGAGCACCGGTCGGCGCCGGTGACGGTGGAGTTGGTGGACTCCAGCAAGGGGGAGGCTCTGCCCATCTCGGCACGCCTCGTCCCCATGATCCTGATCTACGCCCTCATGATCGCGGGCATCTTTGTGCCGGCGTCGAGCCTGGTGGAGGAGAACGAGAAGCGCACCCTCGTTGCCATGTTGGTGACTCCGGTGCGCGTTTCGGAGGTGATCGCCGCCAAGGCCGCCATGGGGATCGTGTTGGCGTTCCTCATGTGCGTGGTCACACTCCTCCTGAATGGTGCGTTGGGCGCCCATCCGGTGGTCCTGATCGTGGTGCTGCTCTCGGCGTCGGTGTATTCGGCTCTGCTGGGGATGGTGCTGGGGACCATCTCCAAGGACACCACGACCATGTTCACCGTGGCCAAGGGCTCGGGGGCCTTCATGATAGGGCCGGTGCTCTTCTACCTGTTCCCCGACTGGCCGCAGTGGATCGCCAAGATATTCCCGTCGTACTGGATGATCGACCCCATCTGGAGGGTGGCCATCAGGGGGCAGGGCCTGGGCGCGGTGTGGGTGGAGTTGGCGGTGACCGCCGCCATCTGCGTGGCCCTGGTTTTGGGGATCGGGCGCCTCTCCCGACGGATGGTGGAGCGGGCCGCGGGGTAGGCGGCAGCCTTCGGCCTACGCGGGTGCTTCAGATCTGGCGGCGCTGTGCTCGGCTTCGGCGGCGCGGTAGGGCAGGCGCCCCGGTCGAGGCGGCGGCCCCGGTCGGCCGGTGTCCGCGAGCCAGGTGCCCGCCTCGGTCAGGCGACGCCGGGCTGCGCTTCGCCGTCGCCCGCCGGCAGAAACGGCTGGTAGAGCAGCAGGGCGTGGTTCTCCGCCGTCAACTCCTCGGCGACGACTGCACCCGCCTCGTCGAGCCTCCGTCTCCACAACTGGTTGTGACGCACATAGACGCCGGTGCCCTCGTGAGTGAAGCGGTGCCCCGTCTCGTACACCTCGAAGCGGTCCGGGAACGGTTCCAGCGTGTCCCAGCGGCCTTCGAGGCGGGTATCGGTCACGCGCACGGCGAGGCGGTAGGGGAAGGGTGTGCGGTTCTCCACCTGGAAGTCGAGGGTGGGCCAGGCGCAGGTGGCGCCGCTGCCGAACGGCAGCTGGCGGTCGGCGTCGGGGAACACGTCGTAGCTGTGACGCCAGCGTTCCGCTACCGTGAGCGGGGTGTGTAGTGTCATCCAGTAAAGCAGGTTGGTGAGCTGGCACAGGCCTCCCCCCACACCGGCGCGGATGCGTCCGCGATCGAGCACCATGCCGTTGAGGAACCCCCGCCGCCGCGAAGGCCGGCCCACCTGTCGCCAGAACGAAAGGCGCCGACCGGGGTCGACGACGAGGCCGTCCAGCCTGGCGGCCGCGATCCGTAGGTTGGTCACCTTGTTGGCCTGGAGCTGAGGGTCAAGGCCCGCCAGCGGTCTGAAGAGTGGGGTGGCGTGCTCGGCCACCATGTGCGGGAAGGCGTCCGCGGGACCGGGGACCACGTGGAAGTCGAGACCCGCGCCGTGCCACTGGAACTCGCGCCGGACTCTGCGCACGAGCGGGCCGGCGAGCTTTCGGGCGACGGTGAGCCCCGATTCGCGAAGGGTCGGCGCCGGCCCCTCGGCGCGTGCGCCGCTGCGTTCATCTGCAGCCCTCGTCTCCGCGCTCAATCCTGGACCTCCCGCGATGGTCCGCCGCCCTCACGAGCGCATTGTAACAGGGCGGCGGGCGACTCTGTGCCTCCCGCTCCGCGGCCGCGCGGGCCGGCAGACGGTTGCGCGGTGCGCCTCGTGGGTAGAAGGCGAAACCACAGGCACCGAATCGAAAGGGGCGAGCATGCCGAACAGCGTCTACAAGATCATCGAGTTGGTGGGGACGAGCCCGGACTCCTGGGAGGCAGCCGCCAAGCAGGCAGTGGACACCGCGTCCGGCTCGGTCGATGACCTGCGGGTGGCGGAGGTCGTGGAGCAGGACCTGAAGATCGAAGACGGCAAGGTGACCGCCTATCGCACGCGGGTGCGGCTGTCGTTCAAGTACCACGTCTGATCGAAATGACCGTCGGGCGGTCGAGTCGCCGCCCGGAGACCTTCTTGTACTTCCCGGGCGGCCGCGCCGCGGCCGCCCGCCTCACGCAGGAGTCCCGCATCTCCTACAAAGTCCTAGACATCTACAAGGAACTGCCGCGCACCAACTGCGGTGACTGCGGCAAGGGTTCCTGCTTCGCCTTCGCTACAGCCGTCTACCTCGAGGCCTTTGAGCTGGACACATGTCCGCATCTGA
>JBBRDB010000244.1:0-3352 GCA_038204345.1 Thermoleophilia bacterium
TTTTGGACCGAGCGGGGGCGGGGGCGCGGCGGGGCCGCCGCGGGCGGCCGCCACGCGCACCCGCCCCCTGAGAGCGGGCACATCGGCGGCTCCCGCGTACCACATGGCAACGCGCAGTTCATCCTCCACGCGCCGCACCCCTTCGACGATCCGCTCCGTGGACTCCACCGCCCACCGCAGGAAGGGAAGCGCCATGCCAACCGCGCGGGCGCCGAGGGCCAGAGCCTTCGCAACCTCCACGCCGTTTCGGACGCCCCCCGACGCCAGCACAACCGAGCGCGGCGGCATGATCTCGACTGCGGCCACCAGACTGTCGGCGGTGGCAGTGCCGAGTTCCTCGAGTGGGTTGTCGGGCGACCGCCCCGCGAGCACAGCCTCCACCCGACCCCAGTCGGTCCCACCCCGCCCGGCCACATCCACCCCGGCTACGCCGCTGGTCGCGATCCGCAAGAGGGCGGCGGGGGGCAGACCCGAGCCTACCTCCTTCAGCACGATCGGGTAGGGGAAGTCGCGGCACAGGTCGGAGAGTCGACCGATGAGCCCGGCAAAATCCAGGTCTCCACCCGCCTGGAGGGCCTCGTGAAGAGGGTTCAAGTACAGCATCAGGGCGTCGGCTCCGATCTCTTCGACCGCGCGCATGCAGTGGTCGCGCGTGAGCCCGCGATTGAGGTGCACCATCCCCAGGTCCGCAAAGAGCAGGATGTCGGGAGCCCAGGTACGCACCTGGAAGTCCGAGGCGATAGAGGGGTCCTCCAGCATGAGGCGTTGAGAGCCCACCGCCATGCCGATGCCTGCGGCCTGCGCCGCCTCGGCAAGCCGTCGGTTCACGAGACCGGAGCGCACTCCGCCTCCGGTCATGCTCGAGATGAAGAGAGGCAGCGACAACTTCCGCCCGAAGACCGACGTGCTTGTGTCTAATGTGCCGAGGTCGAAATCGGGAAGGTCGCCTTCGAGCTCGAACGAAGAGAATCCGTTGCTCCACCGCGACTCCACCGCGGCGGACAGGCATGCATCCATCTGGCGATCCTTCGTCGCCGCGCCACCCCACGACACGGCTATTCGCGAGCCATCGTCCAGACGGAACCGCTCACGGAGCGAACCCTCCGCAACCAACTCCACCATGTCTTCCTGGTATCCGTCGATGTGGGGCAGGACGATCAACCCGGGAACCTCCCCCTCCACACTCACCGGATACAGCCTGGCCGCGCAGAACCCCTCCTCGCCGGGCGGCAGATCACTGCCGTACGCGGAGTCCTTAAGGGCGCGCCAGGATTCCATCGACGGTCCCGGCTCCAGACGAATATTGAGCGTGCCGGGGAACGGCTCCGCGCCAAGGACCCGTGCAAGCTCAGCACGCACCCACGGTAATGCCAGGAAGCCCGCCGCCTCCTTCCGGCCTCCTACCACCTCTCCCCGCAACCGGCCCCCGGTCCTCCTCACAGGTCCAGCACCTCCCGCCCGAAGGGGCCCACCCGATTGTCCGTAAGAGCCGCGCGCCGCGGCGTGACGCGATAGACCTCGAGACCCCGCAGGCGCCCAGCCAGTCGCGGGTCTTCAAGCAGGCCGGATACGAACGGAAAACGGGCAAGGTAGGCGGCCAGGGCGCGAGCCCGGGCCATACCGCGGAGGGGTTCGGCGCGGCCCCAGAGTTGGACCCCCTGGATCTCACGCCAGTCCGTATACTCGCGGGCCACAGTCACCGCAACGGGTGCCCCCGGTCCGATGTGGCGGCCGTGCCGACTGTCCCCCTTGCTCAAGAACACCAGCCGTCCCCGGCGATCCAGCGCGTAGAAGACGGTCGCGGCGTGAGGTGACCCGATATCGTCATCTCTGCCGCCGGCCGAGCCCACCGCCACGGAGGCGCCCTTGGCACCCGCCGGCTCGGTCTCGACATGCTCCGGCCCGAACGTGGCTACCGTAGCGGTGAAGTGCGAGCGCAGGTGCCCCATGACCCTGTCACGGAGCGGCACGGCGGCCTCGCCCGTGCCCTCGCCCGAGTCTTGGCGTGCCGTCCCGTCCGGGGCGGTCGGCGTGAAGACGGAGGTCGCGATCATCGCCGCGTCTGGAGCCGGGTCCGTCGTCGGACGCGACGGCCCGGTCTCAGCGTCCAGCTCCCACAGGAAGAGGGCGCCCACCATGGGGGCATGCACGATCTCACCCCGGGCTACCATGCGGCGCGCATCTTCCACGGGCACCAACTCGGTGACTATGTCTTCAGCGGAGTCCAGATCAGGATCGCCCAGAAGACCCACACCTCGCGCCACGAACACGTGCACATGGTTAGTGAAGACCGCCGGCAGAGGCGCAAGGCGTCCGAGTTCACGCCAGTCACCGCCACCGTACCCGGTCTCCTGACGCAACTCGGCGCGAGCCGCTTCCTCCGGCGTCATCCCGGGGTCGATCAGGCCGCCGGGCAGCTCTAAGGTCACCTCCCGGAGTCCGTGACGGAACTGCCGCACCAGCACGACCCGACCGTCCTCGGTCAGGGCCACCACCGCCACCCAGTCGGCCGACTCGAGCACGACGAAATCATGCTCCTCACCGGTGCGGGGGGACACGGCGGCGTCCCGACGCACGCGGAACACGTGGAGGTCGCTCTCGACCTCTGACCTCGTCCTCTGCCAGTCGCTGGGAGTCATGCGCCCTAGTGTACCGCCTGGGGGCCGGGGCCGGCCCACCTTGCTAGCCGGTAAGTCAGGACGTATCATTGTTCGTCCAGTCTGGGAGCCGTGCGGAACCGTCAACACCCGAACCCATGTGCAGGCTGGAGACATGCACCCGCCCCCGGCCGCCGCACTTCGACCGAGGAACGGGGCGCTCACACTCAAGACACCGGAGCGGTCATATGAAGGACATCCTGTCTGGAAACGAAGCTATCGCACGAGGGGCGTGGGAAGCGGGCGTCCGGCTGGCCGCCGCCTATCCTGGGACGCCGAGCACCGAGATCCTGCAGAACATCGCCGACTACGATGAGATCGCCAGTCAGTGGTCGCCCAACGAGAAGGTAGCGACGGAAGTCGCCCTGGGGGCGTCGATAGCAGGCGCTCGTTCATTGGCCGTCATGAAACACGTGGGGGTCAACGTCGCCGCGGACCCTCTGTTCACGGCCTCGTATACCGGCGTGGGGGGCGGCTTCGTGCTTGTCACCGCTGACGATCCGGCCATGCACAGCTCCCAGAACGAGCAAGACAACCGGAACTACGCCCGGTTTGCCAAGATCCCGATGTTCGAGCCCTCCGACAGCCAAGAGGCGAAGGATCTCGTGAAAGTCGCGTTCGAGATCAGCGAGGAATACGACACGCCGGTGCTCTTCCGCACGACCACCCGCATCTCCCACAGCAAGAGCATAGTG
>JBBRDB010000245.1:0-3314 GCA_038204345.1 Thermoleophilia bacterium
GCCTATCGCGTGGCGAACGCCGCCCCGTCACTACGGTCCGTGGGAACAAGTGGTCTCGCTCCTCACCGAGGGACTCGTCCGCCGCGGTGTGGACGTCACCCTGTTCGCTACGGCCGACTCGCTGACGAGCGCCCACCTGCGTGCGGTCTCCCCGACCGGTTACGAGGAAGATCGCAACCTCGACGCCAAGGTCTGGGAGGGGCTGCACATTTCGGAGGTCTTCGAGCGAGCGGACGATTTCGACCTCATACACAACCATTTCGATTTCCTTCCTTTGACGTATTCGCGACTCACGACCACTCCCTTGATCGTGACTATCCATGGATTCTCTTCGGACCGCATCCTGCCCGTGTACCGCAAGTACCAGGACACGGCCCACTACGTGGCGATCAGCGACGCAGATCGCGCCCCCGATCTGCGGTACGCGGCCACTGTGCACCACGGCATCGACCTCTCGGGTTTTACGTTCCAGCCGGAGCCGGGGGAGTACCTCCTGTTCTTCGGTCGCATCCATCCCGACAAGGGCGCCTACGAGGCCATCCAGATCGCCCGTCAGGCCGGCCGCAGGTTGATCATGGCCGGCGTCATCCAGGACGAAGAGTACTTCCGCACAAGCGTGGAGCCCTATCTCGACGGCGATCAAGTGACGTACGTCGGCTCTGCCGACCCCACCCGCCGCGACGAGCTCCTTGGCGGCGCGCTTGCATTGCTGCACCCCATTGCGTTCGAAGAGCCTTTCGGCCTCTCGGTGGTGGAGGCTATGGCCTGCGGAACGCCGGTCGTTGCCTTCGAGCGGGGCAGCATGCGCGAGGTGATCGCCGACGGCGAGACAGGGTTCCTGGTAGGGTCGGTGGAGGAAGCGGTCGCCGCCCTTGGGGCCGCGGGCGCCGACGGGCCCTTGGCCGCCCTCGATCGCGCCACGTGCCGCCGACGCGTCGAAGAGCACTTCAGCGTGGAGCGGATGGTCGACGGCTATCTGGAGGTTTACGAGCACGTTCTGGAGCACTCGCGGCGGGAGGATCACCGGCCGTGGGGCTACTACCGGGTCCTGGAGGACGAGCCCGACCACAAGACGAAGCGCATCGTGGTGTTCCCCGGAATGCGGCTGAGCCTACAGCGCCACCGGCGCCGCTCCGAACACTGGCACGTTGTCTCGGGCCTGGCCGTGGCGACCCGCGATGGTGAGGAGCTGCCTCTCAGCGCCGGAGAATCGGTGGACATACCGATGGGCGTGGCGCACCGGATGGCGAATCCGGGCACGGAGCCTCTCACCTTCATCGAGGTGCAACGCGGCGACTACTTCGGCGAAGACGACATCGAGCGTCTGGAAGACGACTTCGGGCGATCGTGAGAAGGCAGTCGCCGTGACCGCTCGATTCGAGTGTGGCGGACGGACCGAGGCGCGCCGAGAAGACGGACGGATTCGTGAGGCCTGTGTCTCGGGCGGATCAAGCTGCACGTGTGGCGCTTCAGCCGTACGTTGGGCGCCTTCGAGACTCCGGTGGAACCGGGCGATCTACCACGTTACCCGAGGTTTCGCCGAGAGTGAGCAGCCTGACGTGCCTGCGACTGTGGTGCCATGACCGCCGGCCGTGCAGCCCACCGCCATCCGCCTGGAAGAAACCGGCCGACCTCTTGACCCAAGAAGGAGCGTGATCGATGACCCTGGTCCGACGTCACCCCGGTAACCCCATACTCACCAAGGCAGACGTCCCCTACCCGGTGGCGACGGTACACAACGCAGGGGCGGTCAAGCACGACGGGCAGTATCTGCTGCTCTTCCGTTCACACCGCCGCAGCGGCCGCTCGATCATCGGCCTGGCCGAGAGTGACGACGGCTTCCGCTTCACCGTGCGCCCAGAGCCCTTTCTCGTGCCTGCCACGAACGGCGTCTTCGCCGAGTACGAAGAGTGGGGCGTGGAAGACGTGCGCGTGTGCCCAATGGAGGGGGAATACCTGCTCACCTACAGCGCCTACTCGCGTCACGGCGTGCGGGTCGCGCTGGCCCGCACCGCCGACTTCCGCAGGGTAGAGCGCGTGGCGCTCATCACCCCCGCCGACAGCCGCAATGTGGTGATCTTCCCGGAGAAGATCGGCGGCCGCTACGTGCGCCTGGACCGGCCGCACTCGGAGATCTCCCCCTGGAGCATCTGGATCACCTACTCCCCCGACCTGGTCCATTGGGGCGACTCGCGGGTGGTGATGCAGCCGGTCCCATACCACTGGGACGAGCAGAAGATCGGTCCCGGCGCGACGCCCATCAAGACGCCGCGAGGCTGGCTCCATATCTATCACGGCGTCTACCCGACCATGGCGGGCGCCGTCTACCGGCTGGGGGTGGCCCTCCACGATCTCGCCGACCCGGCCCGCCTGCTAGGCGTGTCCGACGAGTGGATCATCGAGCCCGAGGATCCCTGGGAGCGCGTGGGCTACGTGCCCAACGTGGTCTTCACCTGCGGAGCCATACCCGAGCACGACGGCACCGTGAAGATCTACTGGGGAGGGGCCGACACGGTGATGTGCGCCGGGACGGCGGTCATCGACGAACTGGTGGACCTGTGTTTGGAGAAGCCGCGGGCAGCCACGAGGGAGAACGGATGAGAGCGCTGGCGGTCAACGGCAACCCGAGGAAGACTTGGAACACCGCGACCTTGCTGGAGCAAGCTATGAGCGGCTGCGCGACGGACGGCGCGGATATCGAGATGGTGCACCTGGCCGCGAAGGTAGTGGCCGGCCCGCAAGCACGCCGCTATTCAGCACGCCTCCCGTCAGCGCGCCTCCGGTGAGTCAACAGTAGCGTTCTAACGCGGGGCTTTCTCCTTGACGCTGTGACACGATTGTGGCTGCTGCGCCCCACCGGGTCGCGGCCGGCTCGGTGATGCCTGCAGAGCGCGCGCGCCGCCCCTAAAGCACGGCCTCACGCCCGCCGATAAGAGCCTGGATGACGTCGACAAGGGGTGCGCACCAGTGAGAAAGTCCGACCAGGTCTCCCTCCAAAGTCCGATAAGTGAAGCCGTGAGGCGGCGGGAGTCGGCACTAGTTCAGACTGGTCTGAACCGGGATATCCGTGGGATCTCTGCCTTGATGATCCTCTTCGGTGTCCTTGTGGGGGTAGGGTTCCCCGCAGTGGCTTCGGGAACCATCCAGTGGCAACCCGGGGGAGAGTTGGTGTTCCGCGCCGCCTGCTTGATAGCCGGTCTCCTGGTTGGTGGTTTCGCCTTCGGGGTGGCACGCTTCACCCTTTACCAGACAAACCGACAACTTGCGCGTCTCGCCGCACTCGACCCACTCACAGGCCTGGTGAACCAGTGCCA
>JBBRDB010000246.1:0-3276 GCA_038204345.1 Thermoleophilia bacterium
TTGGCCTGTCTCGACATCCCCACCTTGCCGCCCCTGTTGGTGCAGGCGGCCGGAGCGGTGCTCGGGGAGCAGCTGCCCGAGGACTACCTGGGCGCCCTCGGCACCAAGGTGGTCATGATGGAGAAGGACTTCAACCGCCGCGCCGGCTTCACCTCGGCCGACGATCGCCTCCCCGCGTTCATGACCACGGAACCCCTGGCTCCCTCGGGCAACGTGTTCGACGTGAGCGAGGCCGACCTCGACAGCGTGTTCGCAGGCTGACCCACACACACCAGGAGTAGAAGGCGGCGGCGCCCGACGGGCGCCGCCGCCGCAACTCCGATACCGCAACCCAGCGAACACGGACTCCGTGTGCTCGCAAGAAGAAGGAGAGACACGTGAAGGTCGGGGTTCCCAAGGAGATCAAGAACAGGGAATACCGGGTGGGGATGGTCCCAGCCGGCGTACGCGCCCTCGTGGGGCGCGGTCACACCGTGTACGTGGAAGCAGGCGCCGGCCTGGGCAGCGGTATCACCGACGAGGAGTACAGCGGAGTAGGCGCCACCCTGCTCCCCGAGGCAGCGGCCGTCTTCGCCAACAGCGACATGATCGTCAAGGTGAAAGAGCCGCAGCCGTCTGAGTTCCCGATGCTGCGCGAGGGTCAGATGCTCTACACCTACCTGCACCTTGCTCCAGCGCCGGAACTCACGCGGGCTCTGCTCGATCGCAAGGTGGTGGGTATTGCCTACGAGACCATTCAGGCGGCCGACGGCTCGCTGCCCCTCCTCACGCCTATGAGCGAGGTCGCGGGACGGCTCTCCGTGCAGGTGGGCGCGCATTCCTTGGAGACTGCCGCCGGCGGGCGGGGCCAGCTGCTGGGAGGAGTTCCGGGGACGAAGCCGGGTAAGGTGGTCATCCTGGGAGGCGGCGTCGTCGGTCTGAATGCCGCCAAGATGGCCGCGGGCCTCGGCGCTCAGGTCACCATCCTCGACCTGAATCTCGATCGCCTGCGCGCGCTCGACGACATCTTCCGCGGCCGGGTGTGCCTTGTGGCCAGCTCGGAGCACGCCATCCGGGAGGAGATCTCCAACGCGGACCTCGTGATCGGCGGCGTACTGGTTGCCGGAGCCCGAGCCCCGCGCCTCATCACACGTGACATGCTGGCCGACATGCCCGAAGGCTCCGTTATCGTGGACGTGGCCGTGGACCAGGGGGGCTGCGTCGAGACCACCTGCGCCACCACCCACGACGACCCCACCTTCGTCGTCGACGGAGTTATCCACTACTGCGTGGCCAACATGCCGAGCGCGGTGGCCCGCACCTCCACGTTCGCGCTCTCGAACGCGACGCTACCCTACGCGCTCAAGTTGGCCGACCAAGGCTACAAGCAGGCCATGCTCGATGATCCCGTGCTCCTCAAAGGACTCAACGTGATCGACGGTAAAGTGGTCTATGCAGCGGTTGCCAACGACCTCGGCTACCCGGTGAGCGAGCCCGAAGAGTTGCTGGCTCTATCGTGAAACCACGGCGCGGCTACCCGGATAGTCCGGGCGGGCCGGAGGGGGTGGGCTGTGGCGGAGTGAGGTTTTAATCTCAGCATTCTTAACATCGCATTCGAATTTAGGGGGGACGTATTATGACTCATGAGTTGAAGAGAGTGATGGGTTTGTGGGGGGGGATCGCCTCTGCCGTAGGTCTGGTGGTGGCCTCGACCACCCTCGTGCTCCAAGGCCAAGGGTTCGGGATAGCCGGCCCCGGCTTCCTGATCGCCATGGTGACAGCCATGCTCATCAACCTCTTCGCGATGTTCTCATTCGCGGAGCTCTCGGGCATGATCCCACGGGCCGGTTCCATCAACCACTACACCCAGGCGGCGCTCGGCCCCTTCATGGCCATCGTCGCGGTCCTCGCTTCCTACTTCATCGTGAACATCTTCGCGGGCAGCGCCGAGGCAACGGTTCCCGGCCTCATCGTCCACGACGTGTTCATCGACTGGATGCCGCCACGGGTCTTCTCCGTTGCGTTGGTCATCATCCTCGTGTTCGTCAACCTGCGGGGCATCCGGTGGTTCGCTACGGTCCAGATCGTCACGGCCGCGACCATGATCCTGTCGCTGGCGGCTGTAGGCATCATCGGCCTTCTCGGCCTCGGCAGCGGCACGCCGATCGAAGGCGCGTACGACTCGTTGAACCCGATGGGTTGGAGCGTCTTCTCTCTGGTGGCGCTCGCGTTCTGGCTGTTCGTGGGGGCGGAGTTCGTCACGCCTCTGGCCGAAGAGATCAAGAGGCCGCGGGTGTACATCCCCCTTTCGATGTTCCTGGGTCTGCTCATCATCCTCATAGCCGGCGGCCTCTACGGCTTGGCCTCGATCAAGTACGTTTCCGGTGAAGATCTGGCGGGCTCCCTCACGCCGCATGTCGACGCCGCGCAGGCCATGATGGGTCGCAACGGACAAATCTGGATGGCGCTCGCCAGCATCTTCGCCACCATCACGACCGTCAACACCCTGCTCGCGGCTCTACCGCGTATGTTCTACGGCATGGCTAAGAAAGGGCAGCTGCCGTCGGTGCTGGGCAAGCTCAACCGCTTCTCAGTGCCGAGTTGGGCCACGTTCATGGTCATGCTCATGATCCTGACCCCCCTCATCATCGGTGTCGCCACGCGCGAAACGTTCATCACCTACGTTCTGGCTTCGGCGTTCACCTGGATGTTGGGATACATCATCGTCCACATCGACCTGATCGTGCTCCGCTGGAAGCACCCCGAAATCCGCGGCGGCTTCCGCACCCCCCTCTATCCGGTGCCGCAGATCCTGAGCCTCATCGGCCTGGTGTGGATGGTCTTCAAGATCAGCCCAGACCCCGCCATCACCTGGGACATCTACACGCTGGCCTTCGTCTTTCTGGGCCTCTCCATCGTCTACGCGGCCCTCTGGGTCACCTTCAAGGAGAAGAAGGGCCTGTTCCAGACCACGCCGGTGGCGGAACTGTTGGAGGATTTCGCGGCCGACACCGACCTGGACTGACGCCAACCACACGGCCACGCACCCAAAGCGTGCGGACGTAACAGAAAAGAGGAGGCCGGCATCCGCCGGCCTCCTTCTTCCTGGGTCAGGCCGCGGCCGCCTCCGCCCGGCGCTCGTCGGCGGCTACGCGCGCCGCCGAGCGCTGACGCGAGGGGTCGAGCCGCAGGGTCACGGCGAAGGTGACCACCGCGAAGCCGGCGGCGATCAGGAAGGGCACCTGATAGCCCACGAAGTTCAGGATCACCCCGGCGGCCACGGGCACCATGATGGCG
>JBBRDB010000247.1:0-3247 GCA_038204345.1 Thermoleophilia bacterium
CCATCGATCGACTCGCGATCGCCTGACTCGGCGGGGCGGGTGCGGACGTCTTGACTCATGGTGAACTCTTTCTCAGATACCGAAGGTGGGAAGGGCGCCGGACAGCTTGATGAACAGGTTCGTGATCATCAGGAAGCCGACAAGAATGAGCATCGCGCCGGTCACGAGTGAGACCCCGGCCTCGTGGTTGCGGAACCATACGAGCCGCGCGTTCGCCGCAGTGGCACCCACAGCGACAAGGACAAAGGGAACGCCAAGCCCCAACGCGTAGGCGACGAGGAGGACGGCGCCCTGGCCCACGCTGGAGTTCAGCGAGGCCAGGCCGATGATGCCGCCGAGGATGGGCCCGATACACGGGGTCCACCCTGCGGCGAACGCCATCCCGATCAGGGTCGAGCGGCCATAGCTGGGGGCCAGGACCTTGACGGTGCCGTCCCCGGTCTCGGACTTGCCGAGGATCCGCCCGGCCGGGACGGTGACCTGCCGGTACAGCGCCGGGATCTGGATGAGCCCCGCGACGTGCAGACCCATCACGATGAGGATGGCGCCGCCCACGACTCGCATGACCGGGACGTAGTCGCGCAGGAAGTACCCGACCAGGCCGAGCGACACCCACAGCGAGACGAACACGATGCTGAAGCCGAGCACGAAAGCCAGTGCCTGCCGCAACGCCACCTGCCGCGCCTTGGGCGAGTCTGCCGGAGTCGTCCCGACGATGTAGCTCACATAAGCCGGGACCATGGGAAGGCAGCACGGCGACGCGAACGACACGATTCCTGCGAGGAACGCGACGGCGATGCTGACGATGGTCATGGTCTTACTTGGCGGTCGTGGCCGACGCGGTGGGAGCAGCGGTCGAGCTCTGCAGGTGCGTGGCGACGGTCTTGGCGAGCTGTGAGTTGGGATCGATCGCGACGACCTTCTTCCACTCAGCCTGCATGTTGGCCGAGTCGGGCGGGGTCGCACTCATGTAGAGGAAACCAAGGTCGTAATGCACCTCAGCGTTGTTGGGGTAGAGCCCGGCGGCAATGAGCCACGTCTTCTTGGCCTCGGCTGCATTGCCAAGGTTGAACTGGGCCGCACCGGAAGCGAGGAGCGCCACCTGGTTCTTCGGGTCGACGTCGAGAATCTTCTGCTCCCACAAGACCGCGTTCTTGTAGTCGGTGGCGCCGAAGTAGAGGTCGCCGATCGCCTGGAGCGAAGCAACATCCTTGGGGTTCGCGCTGATCTTCTGCATCAGGGCGGCGAGCTTGGCCTGGTCAACAGGGGTGGCACCCGAGGCAGCAGCGGTCTCCTGGCCCGTCGGCGTGCCCGAGATACCGGGGACGTCGGACTTGCCCATCTGGAAGACCGCAAACACGACGGCGATCACGAGCAGAGGCACCGCCGCCCACATCATCTTCTTTCGTGCCTGCTTGTTTGCGGCAAACGCGGCGAACGCGCCCGGGGCAGCCGGCGCGGCCACAGGAGGCTGGGATGCGGTGACGGGCCCGTCCTGGGCCATCATGGCCATGGGGACGGGGCCAACGACGTCTTGCTCGGGACCTGACAGGAGGGCAAACGCCTCGTCCACGTCCGTGGTCCGGGCCGCGGCCCAGGACTTCACCTCATGCGGCGCCAGCTCGAGGAACTCCACCAGCCCGTTGTGGGCTGTCTCGACGTCCGCATCGCTCGCGTTCTCGCGAAGTCCAAGCCGACCCAAGAGCTCACTTCGGAGCCCGGTCGCATCTGCGCGACCTTTAACGGACAGCGACTGACGAGTCATGATTTCCCTTGCTCCATTTCGCTCCCGGTTGGTAGCCGCGGGGGCTTCGGCTCTCGCATCTAGTCTCTATTTGAGCGATTTGGAGCACTATCCGTCGGGGGGCACATCTTGGATAGACACGACCGTGAGGGGTACACGATCAGGCGAGGCAGGGTATAGACGGATCTATACCCTCCGCCCCAACTCTGGCGGGCCCATGCTCAAGCAGAACTGTGAGTTGGGGTCAGGGACTGTACTTGTAGCCGCTGTGCGGTTCGCCGTGGCAGGTGAGGGTGCAGGAGCCGCTACCGGTTCCGGTGGACGTCCACGAGAGCGTCGTGCCGTTGGCCTCGACGTTGGGGGCGAAGTTCACCAAGCGGGACCCGTCCACCGCCTGCGCACCGACCTTGTTAGTGGTCGAGTGGAGCCTGAAATGGCACTCCGCGCAGATGGCGTTACCCTGGCCGTCGCCCGCGGTGTCGATGCTCGTTCCGCCCAAGCCCTTCCCAGCGAGCTTGGTCAGGTGCAGACCATGGAGCTTGAAGTTCGTGGCGGTGGCCGTCTCACTCTTGAAAGGCGCATCGCCGTGGCACACGTAACACAGCGCGAAGTCCCCGGCTGAGTAGGCCGCGTTGGTCGACTTGAGCAGCCGGTCCTGGTAGTTCCTGATCAAGATCCCGCGGTTGCTTGACGTATGCGGCTGAAGGGCGCTGCCCGGCTCCGGCAACGGCACGTCGGGGGTGGTGCTGCTGGTATGGCAGTTCAGGCATCGGATCGTGCTAGTGGGGGTGAAGTTCCACAGCTTGTACGGGGAGGTCCCGGCCAGGCTGGCTGCCATCTTGGCGGTGGCGTTCTTCCCTGCCGCCTCGACCGGATGGAACGAGGGGTTGGCAGGGTTGAACTCCACGCCCTTGTCCAAGGCGTACTGCGAAGGCTTCAATCCGGCGTTCGACGTGAGCGTCGTGGCCCCAGAGTGGCACTTGAAACAGAGCTGGTATTCGCGTGTCACCAGATTGGCGGGGACGACGTTGGTGTCGGCGCCGCTCAGGAACGTGTACGCGGGGGTCGAGTCGGCGGCTGTGCCGTTCGTGACCGAAACACCGGAGACTCCGGCCAGCCGCCCGGATGCCGTCCAGCCAGTCACCGTCTCTGTGCTGTTGCGGGTTGTCGAGGCCGTGGCCTGGTGCGAGTTGTGGCAGTCAGCGCACTCACTGTGCCGGTTGCTCACTCCACCGAACTCGTCCAGCTGGGCCTCGGTGTGCGTGCTGGGAGCAATAGCGTCGTGCGAGTAGTACTCACGCGCCGCTGGGTCGTTGACCGGGCGCACCAGGGCGTATTGGGCCTTGACGTTCGCGTTGGATCCCGTCCCGTCGTGGCAGGTGAAGCACAGGGTGCTCTGTGAACCCTTGACCAGGAGGGCGGGCGCCTTCGCCGTGTGTGCGCGGTGACAGATACCGCACTGTGCCGCATTGATGGAATAGGGACCGTGGACGTTGGGCAACC
>JBBRDB010000248.1:0-3247 GCA_038204345.1 Thermoleophilia bacterium
GGGCGCCGTCTGGTGAAGGAATTCTCTCTGCCCTGCTGCGTCATAATCAAGCACAACAACCCGTGCGGGGTCGCTCTTGCCGAGGACATAACCCTGGCCTACGAGAAGGCGCTGTCGTGCGACCCGGTGTCCGCCTTCGGCAGCGTGATCGTGGTCAATCGGCCCGTCGACGAGACCCTGGCCCGCTCGCTCAGCACGAACTTCGTCGAGGTGCTCTTCGCGCCGGCATTCTTGGAGGAAGCGATAGAGATCCTCACCAAGAAGCCCGACATCCGCCTGCTCGTGCACGAAGATCACAACCGGAATCACCGCGGTCTCTACGATCTCAAGAAGGTCATTGGCGGCGCGCTCATCCAGGAGCGGGATTCGGACAGCGAGAGTCGGGAGAGTGTGCAGGTGGTGACCAGCCGTCATCCCACCGAGGAAGAGTGGGGCGATCTGATGTTCGCGTGGCGGGTGGCGAAGCACGTGAAGTCGAACGCCATCGTCCTCGCGAAGGACCTCATGACCGTCGGCGTCGGGGCCGGCCAGATGAGCCGTGTCGACTCGGCGCGCATCGCCGTACAAAAGGCCAGGCACCCGCTCTCGGGGTGCGCGGTGGCGTCAGACGCCTTCTTCCCCTTCACCGACGCCCTGGAAGTGGCGGTGGAGGCCGGGGCCGCGAGCGTCATCCACCCGGGCGGCTCGAAACGCGACGATGAAGTGACCCGGTACGCCGAAAGCCGGGGTATGGCCATGGTCGTCACGGGCCGCCGGCATTTCAGGCACTAGGGACGGGGGTGGACCGGGGCTGAGGGGGCGGCGACCAAGGGCGGCCGGTTCAACGCGCGGAGACCGGCCGATGCCGCGGCGGGCGGAGACTGGAGCGGCGGCCGGCAGATCCGCAGCGGCGGGGTAAAGGCGCGGCGCCCGGCAAGATCCGCGACTCCCCGGCGAGGTCGGCGGCGCCGCCCGACTAGTGCTCGTGACTGTGGTCGTGCTCGCGCCCATGCCCATGCTCGTGATTGTGCTCGTGCGGATGAGTGTGCTCGTGCGTATGCTCGTGTGCGTGAGCGGCCTGTTCCGGGGCGGCCGACACCCCGTCGCCGGCAAGTTCTGCCGCGGCGCGCCGTAGAGCCTCGTTCGCCCGATCCGTCAGGTCGGCGACTTCCTGCAATGCGGCCAACGTCACCGGCAGGTCCTGGTCGCTGAGCTTGTCGCGCCACTCGAGGTAGCTCTCACGGTGCCCTTCGTTGTGCTCTACCCAGTGCCGCACCAACATTGCTATCTTGTCTCGATCGGTCGCCATGATGCTCCTCCGTTTCGCCGTCGGCGGCGTGTCGACTCAGTCGGGGCTGGACTCGTCGCCCTTGAGGGGAAACAGCGCCAGTGCCTCCTCCAGTGTGGCTCCGCGCCGGATCCGTTCGAATAGCTCCAGGATCCCTCCCTGGGCCTCTTTGACGGCTTCGGTGTCCGCGGGAAGGATATCAGGCCTTCCTAGAGAGCGGCCGGCCTCACCGCCCTCGGCGACGGTCGTTCTCAGGGGCCCCGTGGTCCGTTCTTCGAAGCTGCCTACCTCCTCGAGCGCCCGCATCGAGTAGTAGGCTCCGGTCACGTACACAGGGTTGCGCGAGAGCAGCGCGGCCCGCTGGAACAACTCGAAAGCCTCTTCGAGCCAGTGGGTGCTGAGCGTGCGGTCGAGTTCGCGGGCAGCGGTGAGACTCCGCGCGGCGATCTCCGGTATCTGTTCCGCTGCGTAGCGGAGTAGGCCAACGATCGTCTGTCGCCAATAGAAGTTCATGTGTCGGCTCGCGATCCCGAGGATTCGTGAAGGTCGGCAGCGACCATAGTCGTGAGGCTTCAGTCTGCCGCTGAGTAACAAATACCAGCGGACGGTTCGGACCAAACAGATGGTCGGTCGCGGCCCTCGCGTTGCAGGCTCGAGGGGATTGGGCTAGAATCCCCCGTGCGATGGGCCGTTAGCTCAGTTGGTAGAGCACCGGACTTTTAATCCGATGGTCGTTGGTTCGAGTCCAACACGGCTCACCATACAAGAACCCCTGCTGCGGCTGGGGTTCTTGCGTGTCTGAGGGGATTCGCGCAGGGGTCGCTGAGGATGGTTCCGGGCCCGATGCTCACGGAAAGTACACGCGGGGCGTGGATTAAGAGGTAGTAGTCCATCAAAAAGGAGAAAAGGGTCACCCCTCCCGGGGGGCGTGGAACATGGCGGGATGTCGGTCCCTACCGGGAATAGGGTCGCCCCCCGCACGCGGCGCGGATGGCTAATGGAATAAAAAACCGGCAAAAACGCGCGCGCGCGCGAGACGCCGCCCGCCCCCCGCGTGCCCACGCATATCCTCAAGCACCAGAGTGTCCTGATGGCTCGCCGCTCCGATTCTCGGGCGACGCGCACGGCACGTCCCCGGAATTCGGGCGAGTACTTCGATGAACTCATGGGCCACTGACTCCTTCCTCCAGGATCCAACAGGATCCCAGATACGGAGCCTCCGTCAAACGCGGGGCGTTCCAGTGTGTCGGCCGCCGTGGACACCTCGTAGCTTTCGCGTTCCAAGTACGCAGCCACCAGGCGACGGACGTTCTCATCGTCATCGACCATGAGGATGCGCACTGGCCGGGATTCTATACCTGAGTGAACAGATCATCTCCGATCGGGCGAGTAACTTGATGCCTCCTTTGCGTTCGGCCGGCCGAGTAACGCTTGACATGGGGCAGCCGGCTGGTATGATCGGCGAAAGGTGAGTAAGTGGATAGAGTTTGTCAGGTTTACCGGCGCAAGACGGAGGGACGAAAAGAATGGAGAAGGAGCCGATCACACGACGACAAGTGCTCAAGCTAGCCGGCGCCTCCGGCCTGGGGTTCACGGGGTTGGGCCTTCTGGCAGGGTGCGGGGCCGGCGATACGCCCGATTCCACGGCCCCCGGAGCGACTGTCGGCGCAGGCGGGCAGACGACCACGGCGGCGTCCGGGGGGGCCGGCCTCCCCGTCGTCAAGATCGGGTACATCCCCATCACCGACGCCACCCCCCTGCTGATAGCCCACGCCAACGGCTACTTCGAAGACGAGGGCCTCGAGGTGGAGAGGCCCACACTCATCAGGGGATGGTCCGCGCTGGCCGAGGCGTTCCAGGCCGGCACCTTCAATCTCACGCACCTGTTGATCCCCATCCCCATCTACCTCCGCTACGGGCGGAACTTCCCCGTGAAGGTGGTGGCCTGGAACCATATGAACAACTCGGCCCTCACCGTGC
>JBBRDB010000249.1:0-3246 GCA_038204345.1 Thermoleophilia bacterium
GCCGTTAGCGGTGGGGGGGCCTTCATAGAAGACCCACTCAGGCTTCCCTCGGCGCAGCTCCACGCTCTTCTCGAAGATGCGATTCTCGCGCCACCATTCGAGGATGTCCTCTTCGAGGGCGGGGAAGCGCTGGCCCGTGTCCACCGGTCGGAACACGTGCTCGGCATCGTGGCGGCACAGATCCTGGGTGCATTCGGGACCGTGCGCATGACTGGGCGTGCGGCCGGGTGCGGGGCCGGGGGCACGGCCTGGCACGGGGCCGGGTACGGAGCCGGGGGCACGGCTTGGCACGGGGCCGGGCGCGTTCCCGCTGAGGGCCGCTGAGTCCACGCTTCTGTTCTCGCCCATCTGGTCGCTCATGCGGCTCCTCTGCGGTCTCGCTCGCCGCCGTCCTCCACAGCATGGTGTGGCCCCGGCCGCTCGATACATCTCCAAAGAGCACGAAACCCCGCCCCAGCGGAGTGCCGCTGCGGGGAAGGGTCTCTCCTGCGGTACCACCCTACTTGGCCGTCCGGAGACGGCCCCCTCTGTGGACACGGAGCGCGGCGCTCCAGGCGGACCCGGGCGGCGACTCGACGCCCTCCCCCCGTAACGGGAAGGACCCGGCCAGATCTACTGGGCTGTCTCCGGGTTCAGTCCGGCGCACACACTCCGCTACCAGGACGATGGGCGCTTGCGTACCCGTACACCGAAGGCCAGGGCCGTTCAGCTGGCGGCTCGAGGAGGATGTTCGTCGCACGTTCCGGTCGGGCTCGCACCGTCCCCGGCTCGCTGTGCGGATCAGAGACGATTACTCGTTCCTGTCATAGCCTTTGAAAGCTGTAGTCTAGTGTGGGTGCAGCGAGACTTCAAGAGGCTCGACGGTGCAACGACCGCGGCCCGGACGAATGGGAGCATGGGAGTGAGGAAGCGTACAATCCTGATTGGCGGGGCCGCCGTGCTGGCAGTCGTCTTGGCGACGGGATCGCTCGTACTGCGAGGGGACGGCGACCGGGCCGCAACCACCACCGCTTCATCGGACGGACCCGAGATCACATCGCCGTATGACCTCAGCGAAGCGGGTGCGGACTTCGACCGCGAAGACCTTGGGGCGGCGAAGTTCGCGAGCCTCCTGCTCAAGACCCCCGGCGGGCTCACCTCATACATGATCGCAGCCGGCCAGCAGCCGTTCTCCGCGCTGGCCGATGCCGTCGCCGATGCCGTCGAAGTGCCGCTGCCGGCGCCGGAAACCGCCGAGTCCCTTACCTTCGTTATGCCCGACCGCGTCACCGTCACGTTCTCCCTCGACGTGAAGGCGGCCCTCGTCGCACGCGAAGGAACCGTGTGGCAGGTGAAGGAGGACCTGGGTTCCCTCATACGGGCGGTCACCGAACAGGCCGCGACCGGGGGCCCGTCAGATGGGTGAGGGGGCCCCGGAGGGCCCCCTCACCGGCTTTCGCCTGCTCACCGGTCTTGCGCCTTGCGGCCGCCACCGTGAGAGCACGCGGTTTACTGGCCTTTGATGATGGCAGCCTTCGAGTCGAACACGGCCCCCGAGATCGGGAACAGCGTGCCCGAAGCGTGACAGCCGATCATGTTGCACGAGTCGGGAACGCGCGCGCCGCCCTTGTCCATAGTGTCGGGACGGATGGGCCAGAACGTGTGGTTCGCGATGTCGCCCTGCTTGTACGTACCTGCGACGTCCACGTCGTACATTTGCGCCGACGCGGCTGTTTCCGCCATGTGACACCACGTGCAGTCGTTGTCGATCTGCCCCATGTCGAGCATGCCGGCCGTGTTGTGGGTGCTGGTGGGCTCGAAGATCGCGTCGTGCGTATGACACGCGCCCGCGGCGCTACAGGTGTTCGTCGCGGCCGTCGCCCCGTTCGGATCGCCGCGCAGATTGCGCCGCTCGGGAGTGCCGTGTACGTCGTGGCATTGGGAGCACTTGAGCATGGGCATCTTGCCCATCACGAGGTCGTTGATCTGCTCGTGGTGCTTCTTGGCTCCGATGTAGCCGCTCGGATACGCGGCGTCGCCGTCCGCGGCTTCCCAGTAGTTGCCCCCGCCCTTGTTGACGGCGAAGGTCCAACTGGAGTAGTCGGAGAGGTCGGCGCCGATGGGGTACGCCCCCGCCAGCGTGTTGTTCCATGGATACTCGTGGCCGGTGGGCTGAACCGAATCACCCCGGCTGTGGCACTGGCCGCAGATGGATTGAGCGCTGAGGTCCATCATGTAGTTGGGGTTGATGATGCCCTTGGCCTTACCCCCACCGGCGGCCACGTGGGCGGAGCCCGCGCCGTGGCAGCTCTCGCATGACATGTTCAGGTCGAGGTACTCGAAGTGAGTCACCTTGT
Organism: Thermoleophilia bacterium; assembly: GCA_038204345.1. Classification (GTDB taxonomy): domain Bacteria; phylum Actinomycetota; class Thermoleophilia; order RBG-16-64-13; family RBG-16-64-13; genus JAHJSA01. Next base: position 2,337 of record JBBRDB010000249.1, read on the forward strand.
TGTCAACGCTGAACAGGTAATCCGGCGCTGTGTTGTGGCAGCCGGCGCACTGGGTGGCAAAGGTGCGGGTATTGGCGTTCCACCAGTTGGTGCCGCTGTAGGCCACCCATTTGGAGCGCGCGAACTCCTGATTCTCGTTCCACTGGATCGGGATGATCAGGTAGTCCTGGTTGCTGGTGGCGTCGAGGTTCGAGACATCGGCCGGAACCTTGGTGAGATACCGCTGTTTCCACTCCGGGTTGGCGGCGTCGAGGCCGCCGTAGGTGCCGTCGACCGGCAGTTCCATGGTCCCCACGCGAACTGCATAATGCGTGGCATCCGGATGCAGCAGCACGGGCTTGACCGTCGCTGTGCCCTCACCGTACAGCGCCACCATGAACCCGAGTTCCGTCTCCTCGCCAACCGCCGGCCAGCCGGTCGCGTTGAACTCGGAGAGGTCTTGCTGGATGGACCGGGCGTGGAAGGTGTTCGGGACCGAGGCACCTTGCGTCGGGTGACAGCCGCTGCACGTCGCCAACCCCACATACGTTGCGGCGGCAGGTGTCTGCGCCGACACTATCAGGTCACGGACGTTGATTATCTTGGCCGCGACGAACTTGTACTCCTCGTTCTCGAAGTACATGGTGGTGGCGGTAGGTTGGGCCTTCACGTAGGCGCCACCGCTGTGGGTGCCCACGTCGACGGAGTAGGTGCCGTCGGCAGCCGTGTCGGTCTCGGCGATCATCACGTGGGTGGACGGGTCCGACACGACGATGTGAGCGGGTACACTCGCGCCGGCGGTGTTGGTGACCTTGCCGCTCACCAGTGTCTTGCCGGGCTCGCCGATCTTGTCGAGCAACCGCGACAGCATCTTACAGGCCTGACCCCGCGTGGCGTTGGCGTAGGGGCCGAAGGAGGTGGCCGTCTTGCC
>JBBRDB010000250.1:0-3212 GCA_038204345.1 Thermoleophilia bacterium
CTCGACCCCGACCTCACCGAGGTGGAGATGAACCACCGGGTGATGGAGGCGATGCGGTCCACCTTCAAGCCGGAGTTCCTGAACTGGGTGGACGATACGGTGATCTTCCACCGGCTCTCGCTCGACCACATCCGCAAGATCGTCGAGATCCAGCTGAGGCAACTACGGGCGCGCCTCGCTGAGCGGGACATCGACCTGGAACTCTCAGAGGAGGCCCTCGACTACCTAGCGCAGCAGGGCTACGACCCGGCCTACGGGGCGCGGCCCTTGAAGCGGCTCATCCAGAAGGAGCTGCAGGACCGGATCGCCCTCGCGCTTCTGCGGGGCGACATCTGCGACGGGGATACTGTGCGGGTGGAGGCGGAGGGGTTGGGGCTGGTGGTGGGGAGGGGGTGAGCCTCTTGCCCCCGGCCGGTCCTACGCCGCAACGCCCTCGGGTAGCCGAGACTCTATTGCCGCCACCGCGCGCGCGGCGAGTGCCAGTGCACGCTCGACTTCCTCGCGAGGCGGCTCGAAGACGTCGCCCGGATAGCGGAACTTCCATGCATACTCCGTCATCGGGGCTGAGCTCCTGAGCACCTCGGCCAGCGCGAAATCGATCTCGACGCACTGCCCGCCGAGCACTCCGAGATCGTGCGTCTTGCGAAACGGGACGTCGTGCCAGGTGAGGAACGCCTTCATGGCCTTCTCGGCGGCCTGCTGGCAATGGAACACTGCGTCTCCCAGCACTGGCTCCTCCGCCGACAACTCGTTCGCAGCCGCCCGCAGATCGGCGGCCGCCCGCGCGAGCCACGCGCGCGTGTCATCCCTCTTGACGGGATCAAGCGGCATGCAGAAGGACGCCTTCACGCACCACGGTGGAGGGCAACGATGCCCGCAGGTGCAACCGGCGGTCGAAATCGCCCCTGGCCCACACGACGATGTCGATGGGCACACCAAGTCCCCACAGAGCCTCGTAGCCTTTGCCCGCCCGCCGCATCTCGGGCGGCGCCTCGTCTCCGACCACCACCAGGAGGTCGAAGTCGCTGTCCGGCCCCGCTTCGCCCCGGGCGGCCGAGCCGAATAGGTACAGGAGTTCCGGCTCATACACCTCGACCAGCCGACGAACGGCCTCTGCCAACTTCGGCTCAGCTACTATGGTGTCGATTCCGGTCTTCGCGCTCCGAGACATCGCCTTCTCCTCCTCGATGCCACCCTCCCCCACATGGGCTTCGGTCGATCCGACTGCATGCGACTGCCCAATTCACTATACCAACTGGGGAGCACCAAGCCGCTTCTGTGATCACCTTTGCTTGGGCCTTGAACCGGGTTCACGACGGCATGAACGCCCCACGCCTCACCGACGGGCTCGGCCGCACCGTGAGCTTCAAGAACGCGGTGGTCATCATGACCTCGAACATCGGCAGTCAGTGGATCCTCGACCCCGACCTCACCGAGGTGGAGATGAACCACCGGGTGATGGAGGCCATGCGGGCCACCTTCAAGCCGGAGTTCTTAAACCGGGTGGACGATACGGTGATCTTCCACCGGCTGAGCCTGGAGCACATCCGGGCGATCGTGGAGATCCAGCTCGGGCAGCTGCGGGCGCGTCTCGCCGAGCGCGACATCGACTTGGAACTCTCCGAGGAGGCCCTCGACTACCTGGCGCAGCAGGGCTACGACCCGGCGTATGGAGCCCGTCCCTTGAAGCGCCTCATCCAAAAGGAACTGCAGGACAGGATCGCGCTCTCGCTCTTGCGGGGGGACATCTGTGACGGGGATGCCGTGCGGGTGGGGGTGGAGGGGTTGGGGCTCGTGGTGGGGAAGGGATGATCGCAGGGATGGTGTAGCCCCTACCCCTGGCTCTTCTCCGCGATGCCCCTGGCCTCGTCCAGAGTGATGCCCCTCACGCCCGGTTCGCGGGGCACCGCGGAGTAGCTGGGCACGGAAAAGACCGGACTCGGAGCCGATTCCCAGCCTGCGCTTAGCTCACCGGTCACCCGCGCTGGTGTCGACGAGTACCCTGATCTGCTCTTCACTCGTGGTGCCGATGGCGGAGTCGCTTACTCCCGCCATGCTAACGAACACGCCGTCCGGGTCCGCGCTCTTTGGCGTGAAGAGCGAGTGCGCATCGGACAACAGCCAGTAGGCCGGTGGGTGGTAGATCGCACCCTTGCCGTAGCGGACCTCGTCGATCCCGAACAAAATCACTTCGTCTCCCACCTTGAAGTCGGGAAGACCCGCGGCATCAGCTGCAGATATTTGCTCACGATCGGGGCCGAAGGTTCCACCTGCGAAGCGGAAGGGAATCGGGCTGCCCCATTTCGACGTGCCCTTGAGCATCGCGATCGGTTCCACTTGGAAGGTCGTGTAGGGCACCGGCATGGCCACGCTCTCATCGGGGGTCCACGGGTATCCATCGGGGCTGTTCCAGCGCGAGGCCTCGATGCTCACGATCACCCCGCGGACGATGATGTCGGCACGCCTCACCTGGTTCTCGACTTTGACCCATGCACCGTAATAGGTAGCGTCTTGAGTGACGTAGTAGGTCTGTCCATCGCCACCGAAGGAGGCGGCGAGAGAGAAGCCACGCTGATCGGAGGTAGCCGTGGCTGCCGTGGTGGCTGGGTCGGATTCAGAAGGCTCCTTTACCGCAGCCCACGTCGTGAAGGCCGCTGCCGCAACCAGTCCGAGTAAAGCGAAGGCCAGATAGACCAAGCGACGGTTCTTCATGACAGCGCTCCTCGAGTCGTACATCAATCATCTAGTTGTAGAGGTTGGAGACACCGGTGTTGTCGCCTGCTGCCAGCGTTCGCCGTGCAGTGGAATTCGGGATCGACTCCCAATCCATGGTCTCACGGACGCTGGAGTCCCATACGACCAGTTCTGGTAGGCGATGGCGGGCACGCTGAGACTCAAGAGTGCGAAGGGTAGAACCATGAGGATAAAGAGAAGTCTTCTCACCGTTCACCTCCCAACAGTTGCGAGGAAACCGCAAGCGGCCAGTCACGATAGCCTCACCATACCCCCCCCCCGCCACGAAAGTCAATATGTCGCCGCGACGTCCTATTCGGCAGACTTGAGACCGCCGTCTCGTCGGCCAAGACGACGCCCTGGAGGTGATCGCGAACGCCCTGCGCCGCGCCCGCGCGGGGCTCGGAGACCCCAACCGTCCCATCGGCAGCTTCATCTTCCTGGGGCCCACGGGAGTGGGGAAGACGGAGCTCGCCCGG
>JBBRDB010000251.1:0-3209 GCA_038204345.1 Thermoleophilia bacterium
GCCGGTCTTGCTGGCGGTGGCGGTCTTTGTGGGAGGGTGCGGCGGGGGCGACGCCGCCGACGCCGGGGATTCCGGCTCTCCGTCGGGGTCCGCTTCGCGTTCGGCCGCCGCCGACTTCGAAGGCGCCACCATCGACGGGGCTCAGGTATCGCTGGAGTCGTATGAGGGCAAACCTCTCGCACTCATCTTCTGGGCGAGCTGGTGACCCACCTGCCGGGCGGAGACGCCCGAACTCGATAGGTTCTATCGAGACCATTCGCAGGACACCGGCCTCCTTCTCGTGGCCGTTCAGGACGCCGAGGCCGACGTGCGCGCATTCATGAAGGATGGCGGGTATGACCTCCCGATCCTGTTGGATCCGTCGGGCGACATAGCCAACCGCTATAGGATCACCGCGGTTCCTACGGCGGTCATCATCGATTCCAGCGGAAAGATCGCCGAAGTGCGTGTGGGGGAGACCACCGCCGATACGTTGGAGTCCATGCTCGCCCCACTTCGCTGACCTCGGTTCGATGACCCACGAGCAGTCAGACTGATGGACATCGAGCAGCTGAGCGTGGCTGCGTTCGGCCTTGCGCTGGCCGCAGGGGCCGCCAGCTTCCTCAGCCCCTGCGTGCTCCCGCTGCTGCCCGGCTACCTTTCGTTCGTGTCCGGCGTGTCCATCGATCGCCTGCACATAGACACCCGTCGGGTGGTGCTGAGCACACTGGCCTTTGTACTCGGCTTCTCGGTCGTGTTCACGCTGATCGGCGCGGGCGCGGGTTTCGTCGGCGATCTCCTTCTGGTTCACAGGCGTACGCTCCAGATCGTTGCGGGAGTCCTCATGGTGGTGATGGGGATCGCGGTCACGGGGCTCATACCGGTCCGCTTCATCCAACGCGAGCGGCGCCTTCTCCCGTTCCACCCTCCCAAACGGCTTGTCGGGGCGGGACTCGCTGGGATCGCTTTCTCGATCGCCTGGACTCCGTGCGTTGGGCCGATCCTCGCTTCCATCCTCACCCTGGCCGCCTCGGGGAGCAGCCCGTTTGGAGGAGCCGCCCTGCTATTCGTGTATTCCCTGGGGTTGGCCGTGCCGTTCACACTCTCGGGCCTCTTCTTCACCCGAGCGATCGGTGCGCTTTCCTGGGTCAAACGGCATTCGGTGGCGATCAAGGTAGTGTCCGGACTTCTTCTGATCGTCTACGGAGGTCTCATGATCGGTGGGCAGTTCACATGGTTCTCGGCCCGGCTGGCCCGCTACCAGCTCTTCGACTTCTAAGGTCGCCGTGCGGTGGGGCACCCCACCGTTTGCGTCTCTTTGAGAGCCGGGTATACTGGACCGAACACCGCTTAGGGAGGTCTGTGTACCATGGCAAAGTGTGTCAATTGCCGTAAAGAAGTAGACGATGAAGCCGAGGTTTGCCCCCACTGCGGGCAGGATCTCACCGAACCCATCGTGCAGCAGAAGCCGCACTGTGGGACGCCGCACGCGTAGACAGCACCGATTGAAGGGCGAAGAAGACGTCCGATCCTCGCTTGCCGCCGACGACCCGGGGGCCGTACCGACGCCGGCCCATGCCTGGCGGGAGGGTGTGTGGCAGCCGGAGATGGCGCCCGTCCCCCGGGAAGAGCCGGTGACTATCACGCTGAACGACCGGGAGTTCATCACCCTGCTCGCGACGCCGGAGGACAGGCTGGCCCTAGTCGTGGGCTTCTTGTACGATGAGGGCATCGTCGACCGGTACGAGCAGGTGGTCTCCTGGGAGGAGACCCCGGAGGGCGTGCGGGTCGAGGCCTCCGGGGTGGACATGGCGTCGCGGCTTTTCGAGCGCCGCGTGCTCACCTCGGGTTGCGGCAAATCCTTCGCGTTTGCAAGCGCTCTGGACGCGTTCTCGGTCGCGGCGCGCAGACTGCCGGAGGCGACGCCCTGGCTGGGGGCTTCGGCCATCGGAGAGGCAGTGGGCGTCGTGTACACCGGAGGCCCGTTGTATCGGAGGACCCGGGGCACGCACGCCGCCGCCCTCGCCGACAGGTCGGGCACCGTCGTCGCCTTCGCCGAAGACATCGGCCGCCACAACGCCATCGACAAGGTGGTGGGCAAACTACTCATGGACGGACGGTCGTTCGACGGGCTCTTCGTCGTGGTCACGGGGCGCATCTCCTCGGAGATGGTCGGCAAGATCGCCAAGACCCCAGTCCCCGTGGTGGTAACGAAGAGCGTCCCCACCAGCCTCGCCCTCGAATACGCCGCCCGGCTGTCGCTGTGTGTGGTGGGCCGGGCTCGAGGACGCAAGTTCACGGTCTACAGCCATCCCGAACTCATCGATCCTGCCGGTTGATGTCGTGCGGGTCCTTGCTATCGACGTGGGCTTCGGCACGTCCGACATCCTCCTTCACGACGACACGCGTCAGGGCGAGAACCAGACTCACCTGATCGTGCCCTCGGGCACTCAGGTAGTCGCGGCCGAGATCCGAGACGCCACTGCTCGGGGCCTCGACATCGTGATGAGGGGCCGGCTCATGGGAGGGGGACCCTGTGCGAAAGCCATGGACCTTCACCTCGAAGCGGGCCTCAGATTCTACGCGGAGCCGCCCGCCGCCCGCACCTTCAGTGACGACCTGGATGAGGTCGCCGCCATGGGCGTGCACATCGTCGACACTGAGGAAGCGGCGAGTTTGGCCCGCTCGGGAGTTCTGGAGATCAGGAGCGGCGACGTGCGTCGAGACGCGCTCGAAGAGGCTCTGCGCCTGCTTGGGGAGTCCCAGATCGTCGACGGGTGGGCCGTTGCGGTGCAGGATCACGGCGAGGCGCCCCACGGCGTGAGCGACAGAGTATTCCGTTTCGAGAAGCTGGTGGCGAGCCTCGGCCGCTCACGGCGATTGCGCGACCTCTTCTACTTGCCTGAGGAGGTGCCCGACTATTTCACACGCCTGCGCGCGGCCGCCGACTGCGTCGCCGGCGACTCGCCTGTGGTAGTGGGAGACACCGGGCCGAGCGCGCTCTGGGGAGCCGCGCTCACCTCCACCGAGCCGTGTCTGGTGATCAACTACGGCAATGGCCACACGTTGATGGCGGTGGTGCGGGGAGACGAGATCGACGGTCTCTTCGAGCACCACACCGGCCGGCTCGAGCGCGGTCGGATGGCGGCTTATATCTCGGGGTTCCTGTCGGGGAGCCTGAGGTCTGAGGATGTTCTGGCCGACGGCGGTCACGGCGCCCTGCCCGTTTC
>JBBRDB010000252.1:0-3196 GCA_038204345.1 Thermoleophilia bacterium
TAGAGCAGAGCGCGAAGCGTAAGGGGTAGATGATGGCGGAGAAAGAACCTGTTGGAACTGAGGGGACGAAGAGGTCGGGCGGCAACCTGGCCGACGACGCGGCCCTCGCTTTCGGCACGGAGTTGGCCGGCGCGATGGTGCCCGCGGAGAGGATCAGAACCAAACGCCGGGAGTCCGGCAGTCGCTGGAAAGGCGTGCTCGGCTTCCTGTCGCCGGTGGTGGTCCTCATCCTGTGGGAGATCGCCGTACCTCTGGGCCTGCTCGACGGCAGGTTCTTCCCGCCACCCCATTCCATCGCCGGCACCTTCTGGAAACTCACAGTGGATGGCACGCTGTTCACCGACGTTCGCGTGAGCCTCGTGCGGATCATCCTCGGCTTCTTGGCCGGGGCCATCCCGGGGTTGATCATCGGACTGTCGATGGGTCTGTTCCGGCCGGTGCGCTGGATCCTGCGGCCGGTGATATCAGCCACCTATCCCATACCGAAGTTGGCTCTCATGCCGCTGATCATCCTGATCTTCGGCTTCGGCGAGACCCAGAAGGTCATCACCATCGCCCTGGGAACGTTCTTCATGGTGCTCATCAACACCATGGCCGGCGTTCTCAACCTGGACAAGATCTACCTGGACGTGGCCAAGAACTACGGTGCCAGCCGCACCGATTTCTACACGCGCATCGCCCTTCCCGGGGCGATGCCGCTCATCTTCACCGGCCTCGAGCTGGGCATGGGCATGGCCCTGCTCCTGATCGTGGCCGCCGAGATGACCGGAGCCATCTCCGGTATCGGCTACCGCATCTGGGCCGCCCAGGCCGTGTTCAAGACCAAGGAGATGTTCGTTGCGTTCATCCTGATCTCGCTGCTCGGCTACCTCTTCGCTGAAGGGTTGAGTTCGCTCCAGAGGAGGGTCATCCCATGGAAGCAACTCTGAGACGGGCGTTGAGGAAAGGAGACCGGCGTGGCTGAGAAGATCCGGATCAGGGGGCTCACCAAGGAGTTCGTCACCAAAGACCGTGTCGTGACCGCGGTGAAGGACGTGGACCTCACCATCAACGAGGGCGAGTTCGTCTGTATCGTCGGCCCCAGTGGTTGCGGCAAGACCACACTCCTCCGCATCCTTGCCGATCTGGAGACGAAGACCAGGGGTGAGATCACTATCGTGCACACGGATCCCACCAAGCCGCTCAATTCCATGGTGTTCCAGGAGCAGTCGATCTTCCCCTGGATGAGTGTGCGTAAGAACATAGGCTTCGGTCTCAAGTGCCGGCGGGTCAACAAGAAGACCATCGATGAGACCGTCGAGCGCTACATCCGCATGATCGGGCTGCAGAAGTTCGGCGAGGCCTATCCCCACCAGCTATCGGGCGGCATGAAGCAGCGGGTGTCGGTGGCCAGAGCCTTTGCCAACGATCCCGAGATCCTCCTGATGGACGAGCCGTTCGCGGCCCTCGACGAGCAGAACAAGATCATGTTGCAGGAAGAGTTGCTCAAGATCTGGGAGACCGAGCGCAAGACAGTCATCTTCATCACCCACTCCATCGACGAGGCCCTCATCCTCGCCGACCGGGTGATCATCATGACCTCGCACCCGGGCACCTTCAAGACGAGTGTGGATGTGGACCTCCCGCGGCCCCGTCGCATATCCGAGCTGCGGGGCGAGGATCACTTCAATCGGCTCTTCACCCAACTCTGGGGGGTGCTGCGCGAGGAGGTCTACAAGGCCAAAGCCAGCGAAGGGCTCACCATTAGCGAGGACGAGTTTCACGACGATCACAGCCAGACTCTCGCCGATGAATCGAGGTTGGTGCTCTAATGGTGTCAAGGCGACTGGCGGGGCGGTGTCCCCACCGAGCAGGTCGAGCCCGGGACGGGGGGCGCCGTGTCTGACGAACAACGAGTGGCGCTGATGTCCGGTATCCGCGTGGTCGTGGGGCTCGCCAATCTCCTGGCGGCTTACCTCATGTATCGGTCTGCCAGCGCTCGGGTATCCACCGCCATCAACGGCGTTCTGGGTTCGACGCTGCCCATCGTCTTCATGATCGTCATGGCTATCGGCATAAGCGGTTTCGCCAGCAAGATCCCCATCTACAAACTAGTGCTCCTGATCTCGGGCACGGCGATGATCCTGATCGGAACGCGATGAAGGATATCCACGCCAACCTGCAGAAGCTGGGCCTCACCCAGTACGAATCGCAGGCCTACGCGGCCTTGTTGCGCAGTCCGAAGGTGACCGCCTACGAACTCGCGAAAGAGTCCGGTATCCCGCCCAGCAAGGTGTATGAGGTGCTCGAACGCCTGCGCGCTAAACAGCTCGTGGGTGTGGTCGAGACAGGCGGTTCTCCCCGCTACGCGCCGCTGGACCCGCGCGAGGCCGTCGCCCGCTACCGGCGCACCTACGACGATCTGCTCGACGGTTTGGAGGAGCGCCTGGAAGGGATCTACTCCTCCGATAAGGTTGGAAACGGTTACGTCTGGAACCTCCAAGGCCACGAGGCGGTGCTGGCAAAGGCCGCGGAGATGATCGAGGCGGCCTCGGAGGAGATCCTCCTGGCCGCGTGGCCCGACCAACTCCCCAGGCTCGAGGTTCAGCTCGTGGCCGCCGACGGCCGAGGGGTAAAGATCGCGTTGTGCCTCTACGGGGAGGGCGACCCCGGCGTCGGCGTCGTCTACCATCATCCCACCGACCGTGTCGTGCTGCAGGACCAAGGCGCGCAGCGGATGGTGCTTGTGGTTGACACCTCGGAAGCTCTCATCGGGTATTTCCCCGAGGCTGGGATCCCGGACGGGGTCTGGAGCGCCAATCTCGGCTTCGTTCAGATGGCAAAGGATTACGTGCGGCACGACATGTGGGTGATCAAGTTGGTGCGGCGTTTCGAACAGGCGATCAATGAAGTGTATGGTCCCGACCGGGCACGCCTGCGAGACATATACGACCTCGATAACCCGGGGATAGCGCTGACGCGCGTCGCCTCCGACCAAGCGAACTCCTCGGGTGGGCCGCCGGAGTAATATGACCGGCTGCGTCGCGGCCGGACCGACCAACAGAGAGGCACATCTCCCCATGATCGAATTCCTCGAAGGCAACGACGCCGTAGTGCGGGCCGCTGTCGATGCCGGCTGTACCTTCTTCGCGGGCTACCCTATAACCCCTGCCACCTCCATCCTCACCGGCATGATGCGCGCCCTCCCGGAGGTGGG
>JBBRDB010000253.1:0-3193 GCA_038204345.1 Thermoleophilia bacterium
GTACAGAGCCTGCCCCATACCGCCCATGATGCTGCCTTCCAGTTGGCCTTCAACCAACATGGGGTTGATGGGTTGGCCGCAATCGTGCGCGGTGAGCATCTTGACCACCCGCACCTTGCCGGTCTCCAGGTCGATGTCCACTTCGGCGGCCTGTGTCATGAAGGAGTAATTCGGGCTCAAGTTGCCGTTCTCGGTGAGGAGGGTTGTGGGCGATGTCGAGGGGGGCACCCAGGAACCGCGCCCCACGATCGGCAGCGGGCGACCGGAGTACTGGTATTGGTGTAACGCGTCCGAGAGACTGATGCCCCGTCCCGGTTCGGCGCGCACGAAGACGCGGCGATCGGCGGCGTCGAGTTCGTCGGGAGTCACGTCCAGTTCGCCCGCCACGAAATCGAAGAGTTGCGCGCGCACGTCGTTGGCGGCTGCCATCGCGGCGTTGCCCGCGCGCACCGTCACTCCCGAGCCGAATGTACCGGCGTCCAGGGGACACAGTCCCGTGTCGGCGGCGGTGATGTGCACGTCTTCCATGGGCACGCCCACCTGTTCGGCCACGATCTGACAGATCACGGTCTCTGCGCCCTGACCGATGTCGGCGGCACCGGAGAGCACGTTGACGCGGCCCTCGCGCATAAGCTGCACAACGGAGGCCGAGGCCAGATTGTTCATGTTGGCCACGCCCGAGGGGAACGCGGCTCCGGCCAGGCCCACACCTCGCCCAAAGGGCAGCTTGCCCCGCTTCTCTTCCCATCCGATGGCGTCTGCCGCCGTCTGCACGCTTTCGGCGAAGCCGCAGGTGTTGATGATGAAGCCGGCGGGATGCTCGTCGTGGGCGTGGATGGCGTTCTTCAAGCGCATCTCGACGGCGTCCACCCCGATGCGCTCGGCGATCAGGTCTATCTGGCGCTCGATCGCGAACCGCGGCTGCGGGATGCCGTGGCCGCGCATGGCGCCGCCCACCGGTTTGTTCGTATAAACGTGATACCCCTCGTACACCAGGTTCTCGATGCGGTAGGGGATCATGACGAAGAAGCACGACAGTGTGATCATCAACGGGGCGGTGGAGTTGTAGGCGCCGCCGTCGGCGTGGGCGACGATCTCCTGGGCCAGGATCTTGCCCTCCTTGTCCACACCTGTCTTTACCGTGATGTACATGGGATGGCGCTGGCGCGTGCACTGAAAGACTTCTTCGCGGTCGTAGACGAACTTGACCGGACGTCCCAGTTCTCGAGCGAACCAGCAGGCGCAGAAGTCTTTGGAGTACATGTCGATCTTCTGACCGAAACCTCCGCCCACTTTGGGCTTGATCACACGCACCTTGTTCTCGGGCACCCCCATGGTGGTCGCCAGGTTGCGCTTGAGGAAGTAGGGGATCTGAGTGGCGGTCCAGATGGTGAAGTCGCCGTTCAGAGCGTCATAGCTGGCCAGAGCCGCGTGCGGCTCCATGGGCGCATGGTTCACGGCCTGAGAGTAGAAGGAGTCCTCGAAGACGTAGTCCGACTCCGCGAAACCCCTTGCCAGGTCGCCGAACTCTTTACGGATCTGAGCGCTGGTGTTGTTGGGCACGTGGTCGTGGACCAGCGGGGCGCCCTCTTTGATGGCGTCCAGAGGATCGAAGACGGCGGGCAGCTCGTCGTACAGGACGATGACCAAACGGGCGGCTTCGTCAGCCGTCTCCTGGTCCACCGCCACGACCGCTGCGACCTCGTCGCCGATGTACCGCACCTTATCGCGGGCGAGAGCGTGCTCATCCTTGGCCTTAGGCACGATCCCATACACTCGGTCGGGGATGTCCTGGCCGGTCAGGATGCCTTTGACACCGGGCAAGGCCCGAGCCGCCGAAGTATCGATGGACACGATCCTGGCATGGGGCACGGTGGACCGCACCATCTTGCCGAACAGCATCCCGGGCAGGGTCAGGTCGTCGGTGAACTGAGCCTGCCCAGTGATCTTGGCGGCGGCGTCGTGCATGGGAACGCGCCGCCCCACGACGTTCATGGTCTTCACGCCGCACCTCCCTCAGCCGTCGCGGCCACAGCTTCCACGGCTTCGACGATCTTGACGTAGCCCGTGCAGCGGCACAGATTCCCGGCCAGACGCCGCTGGATCTCGGCGCGGGTGGGGCTGGGGTTCTCCGCCAATAACTCGGTGGCGCTCATGACGAACCCCGGGGAACAGAAGCCGCACTGAAGGGCGCCGTGGTCGACGAACGACTGCTGCAACGGGGAGAGCTCGCCCCCTTCGGAGATGCCTTCGATGGTGCGGATCTCGGAGTCCACGGCATCCACCGCGAGGGTGACGCAGGACAGGATGGCCTCGCCGTCCATCAGAACAGTGCAGGCACCGCACGCCCCGAGGTCGCAGCCGCGCTTGGTGCCGGTAAGGAGCGCCTTCTCGCGCAACGCCTCAAGGAGCGTGGTGTTCGAAGCGCAGACCACCTCGTAGTCGTCGCCGTTGACGTTCAACTGAAGGATCCGCCTCTCAGTAGCCATTCTCATCCTTGCCTTTCGGTCTCATGGGCGGGTCTAGAGCAGTGAGCGCGCCGCTCGCACGAAGAGCGCAGCCATCAAGTCGCGTTTGTGGGCGCCGGATACCACCGTGGTCCGAGTGATCGTCGCGGCCTTACGCGCGAGCGGGGCAACCTCGCTCAGGACCGACTCGTCGAGCTTCCTTCCCTGCAGAGCTTCTTCGAGAGCCGTCGCCCGCACTGGGCTCCGGTCGACCGCCGTGAACGCCACCCGCACCGAACCGCCGCCCATCCACACCGCCGCGCCCACCACCGGGAAGTCAATCGCGCCGCGCAGCGCATGCTTCTCGTAGCGAGAATGTCCGGCGGCCGACGCATCTGGGATCGCGACTGCGGTCACCACGTCGGCGGGCCCAAGCGTGAGCGGCGACTTGCCCTCGCCCGAGTAGAGTTCGCCGAGAGGGAACTCGCGCACGCCGTCCGGCCCCTGCACCCGCACCTGGGCGTCGAGCACGAGAAGAGCGGGGGCTACGTCACCGGAATAGGTGCAGTAGCAGACGTTCTCTTTGTTCATGACGTGGCAGTAGTCGCCGCCCGCCTTGTAGCAGAGGGGCCGCACCGACCGCCACTCCAGCGATTGATTGAAATACCGGCAACGCGTGTTCTGGCAGATGTTCCCGGCCAGGGTGCCCATGGTCTGGTGGCGATACGAGCCCACCGCCCGAGCCG
>JBBRDB010000254.1:0-3162 GCA_038204345.1 Thermoleophilia bacterium
GTGACACCTCGCATACGGTCACAGTGGCGGGACCGTACCGGGCTCTCACCGGTTTCCCCTTTGGCCCTTGCGGGCCGCGCCGAAAGGTTCCATCTGCCCTTCGTGTCCGACTATAGCACCGTTCCGTCGACGAAGACCACCGGTTCATGCCAAAGGGTCTGGTATGCTGGCACGCGGCTTCAGAGACGGCCCTGCTGCGGCGCGGATAGGATCTTCGCCCGGGCCTGCGCTCGCCCGGGCCTGCGCTGTGCGTCCGACGAAAACGGATCGTGAGGGAGGGAGGGATTGTGAATATGATGTGGCTCACTATCATCCTGTTCCCCCTTCTGGTCGCCTTCTTCGGATCTGCACTTCTTGCTTCTCTCGAGCGCAATTGGCGACTCGCCGCAGTCTCCCTTATCAGCGTGCTCGCGGCCCTCACCGCCGTTCTTCTGGCGGGGCCTACGCTCTGATACCATGGCTCGGAGCCCCACCGAGAGAGTCTCGGCGCACGATGTGGCGTCGCTGACCTCTCGGCAGTACAAGAACGTCGGCACGGCTGGCGGCTACGAGGAGGACCCGTGGCGCAGAAGCGCAAGGAACCCGAGCAGGATCCCGCCGAGCAGACCCAGGCTCCCGTAGACGGCGACGCCTGCGGCGCAGGACCAGCTGTCACCGGCGGTTTCACCTACGCGTCGGCCGGAGTGGACATCGAAGCCGGCGACGAGGCCGTCCGCCGCATCAAGGGATTGGCCGAATCAACCTACATCCCGGGCGTGCTCGGTACTCTCGGGGGATTCTCAGGTCTCTACGAGATGCCACCCGGCATGAAGCAACCGGTCCTGGTTACCGCCACCGACGGCGTGGGCACGAAGCTGCTCGTGGCGCAGGAGATGGGCAAGCTCAATACCGTCGGTATCGACCTGGTGGCAATGTCGGTGAACGACGTGCTCACCGTTGGCGCCAGCCCCATCCTGTTCCTCGACTACATAGCGACGGGCCGGCTCGACCCACTCGAGATCGAGTCCGTGGTAGAGGGCATCGCCGCCGGGTGCCTTGAAGCGGGGTGCGCGTTGATCGGCGGGGAGACCGCCGAGATGCCCGGTCTCTACGCACCCAAGGAGTTCGACCTTGCCGGTTTCTGCGTCGGGTTGGCCGAGAAGGAGAATCTGGTCGATGGCTCCAAGATGGCCGAGGGAGATGTGGTCATAGGCCTGGCCTCCAACGGACTGCACTCGAACGGTTTCTCCCTCGTCCGCCGCATCCTCGACGTCAACCAGTGCGGTCTTGGTGACAAGTTCCCGCACTTCGGCGAGACGATCGCCTACATGCTCCTGCAACCCACGCGCATCTACGTGAACGGGGTGTGGGCGCTGTTCGAGAAAGGCGTGCCCATCCACGGCATGGCGCACGTCACCGGCGGCGGCATCGGCGGCAACCTGTCGAGGGTGGTCCCCGAGGGTCTGTGCGCCGCTCTGCACTTCGACAATTGGAAGGTCCCCAAGGTCTTCCGCGCGATCCAGCACCTGGGCGAGATCGACGAACTCGAGATGTTCCGCACGTTCAACATGGGCATCGGGTACGTGGTGGTCGTGCCCTTCGCGTCGGCGGAGTGGTCGGCGCGCCTGCTCCAGCGAGCCGGGTATGAGTGCATGTACCTCGGCGGCATCGTGCGCGGGGAGAAACGGGTCACGCTCAGCGGTGTCTTCTAGTGCTGAGGATCGCCGTGCTCGCTTCGGGGAGCGGCTCGAACCTTCAAGTCATCATCGACCGTCTACACGGTCGCGTCGCGGGCATCGAAGTGGCGGTCGTAGTGAGCAACGTGCTCGGCGCGCTGGCGATAGAGCGGGCCGAGCGGGCCGACATCCCCACCGCGGTCTTTCCGCTGGAGGACTACGTCGGCGTCCAGGGCGCCCGCCAGGCGCGCGACCAGGCCATGGCCGACGCCATCCAAGCCGCCGACGTGGATCTGGTCGTGCTCGCGGGCTACATGCACATGCTCACCCCGGAGTTCCTCGAACGCTTCCCCCGTCGGGTCATCAACCTGCACCCCGCCCTTCTGCCGGCCTTTCCGGGAACCCACGGCATCGAGGACGCCCTCCACTACGGGACCAAGGTTACGGGAGTCACGGTGCATTTCGTCGACGCCGGCATGGACACCGGCCCCGTGATAGCTCAGGAAGCGCTCCCTGTTCATGACGACGACACCGCCCCCAGTCTGGGTTCGCGTCTCCACGCGCTGGAGTACCGGGTGCTCCCGCGAGTCATAGAGTTGTTCGCGTTGGGGAAGATCAGTTCGCCCGAACCCGGATCGCGCCGGGTCAGGGTCGACGACGATGGCATCTCGCAGATCGTCTGGTGAAGGAGGGGGAGCAGTGAAGGTACGCCGCGCACTCGTGTCCGTGTCGGATAAGGGAAATCTGGAGTCGTTCGCCCGCGGCCTCGCCGACCTGGGCATCGAACTCATATCCACCGGCGGGACGTTCAAGTTCCTGAGCGAAGCCGGCATCCGGGTCACGCCGGTGTCCGAGGTCACCGGGTTCCCGGAGATCATGGACGGCAGGGTGAAGACGCTCCACCCCGCGATCCACGGCGGCATCCTGGCCGACCGACACAACCACGAGCACCTAAAGGCCATCCAGGAGCTGGGCATCGAGCCCATCGACCTGGTGGTCGTGAACCTATATCCCTTCGAAGACGTGGCCGAGCGGCGCGGGGCCACCGACGAAGAGATCATCGAGAATATCGACATAGGCGGACCCACCATGGTGCGCGCCGCCGCCAAGAACCACACGGGTGTGGCCATTGTCGTGGACCCGCGTCGCTACGGCGACGTGCTGCGGGAACTCCGCGAGAACGAGGGTGCCCTTTCCGAGGAGACCCGCCGTGATCTGGCCATGGAAGCCTTCCACCACACCGCTCACTACGATTTCGCCATCGCCAACTGGTTCAGCTCGCATGCAGGCGACTTCCCGCCCTACGTTATGTGGGATTTCAAGAAGGTGCAGGATCTGCGCTACGGGGAGAACCCGCATCAGCGCGCCGCCTTCTACGCCGATGTCGACGGACGCAAGACCATCGCTCCGCAACTCGAGCAACTCCACGGCACGCACCTGTCGTTCAACAACCTTCTCGACCTTGATTCCGGGCGCCGTCTGGTGAAGGAATTCTCTCTGCCCTGCT
>JBBRDB010000255.1:0-3089 GCA_038204345.1 Thermoleophilia bacterium
ATCATCGGTTCGTGGCCTCACGCCCCAAGCGTGGACAGGATCTCGGCCGGATCGACGTTGACTCTGACGCGCCAGCGGGCGATGTACGATCCTTCTGGAGGCAGAAGAGGGTCGAGAAGCACATATGCTCCGATGCACGTATCGTGCAGTCGGCGAAGCGCCGGGATGCTCCCAAGACCGAGGAGCACCGCTCTGAAGCCCAGACGATTGCTCACCGCCCCAACGTCTAGCTGTATGGCATAGTCCACCAACCGCTCGAAATCCACATCCGCCTGGCGCCGCCAGAGCCCCGCGGCCACTTCGACGATGCCCCCGGAGTAGCGAGGACGTTCCAGGCCATCGACGACCGTCCTCTCAATGGTGCTCACCCGGACGGCTTCTTGTTTCGTCACCCAAACGCCCGCAATGCCGAATGACGTCTCGCGGCGCCAGCGCACGAACCGGTACTCAGTACCGAGAACCCAGAGCGGCCTT
Organism: Thermoleophilia bacterium; assembly: GCA_038204345.1. GTDB lineage: Bacteria > Actinomycetota > Thermoleophilia > RBG-16-64-13 > RBG-16-64-13 > JAHJSA01. Next base: position 475 of record JBBRDB010000255.1, read on the forward strand.
CGCACCATGGGCGTGGATACCGTTACCGCTAGCTGGGGGCGAGGCGTCATACGGTGAATGTCCATGGCGCTGCCGTGCGAAATGTAGTACTCGTGGGGATGGATGATCTCACGAGCGAGCACGTAAGGGTTGCCCAGATAGGTTTTCTCCTCACCCAACTCCTGGGGTACCAATACATAGAGCCCCGGCTTTGCTCGAGAGGCTATACCTCGGTCAACGAGTTTCCTCACGAAGCTTCTGGCGGACGCACGAGACTGCCCGGTGATGGTCGTAACATCGTCGAGACGAAACACCGTCTTCTCGGAGCCGTTCAGAGACGCGATCACACGTGCGGCTTGACTGCTTCCCGCACCGACCCCGGGGGTGAGCGGCCTCTGTAGGTTCACGGTCTCAGCCGGGGTCACCTTCAACGAGATGGTGCTGCAGGACGTGGTGTATGCCTGCAGCCGTAGCCTGTTCACCGACTGGATGTTGTGCCTGCGCCATCCCCGCGGCCATCCTGGGGAGCGGGTGCGCGGGCGCGACCCCCGCCGCGCGCCAGGAACTCCCAAGGCACGGCGACCAGGCCGGAACCCAACTGAACCACTTCCCGGCCTCGGTAGACAACAACGGCGGCACGGCACTCCAGTTCCCCTCCCCGTCCAGCCCCGAGCCGCCCGGTGCGGCCGGCGCACTTTCCCCTGTTACTGCCCGCTGTGGGGCGCTATCCTGGGAACGCTGGGGTGGCATGCTCGACACGAATGGGAGCGTGAAGGATACAGTGGACGCATGGGTATCCAGCTAGAAATCGATCGAAGCGCCATCGCTGAGTTCTGCAGCCGGTGGCGGGTCACGGAGTTCGCCCTTTTTGGCTCAGTGCTTGGCGAGGAATTCGGACCCGACAGCGACATCGATATCCTCGTCACGTTTGCCGCTGCCGCCCCTTGGAGCCTGTTCGACTTCGTGGACATGACTACCGAGCTGGAAGGCATATTTGGGCGACACGTCGATCTGGTGGAAGGCAAGGGGATTCGGAACCCATTTCGGCGGCGGTCCATTATCGAATCCAAGCAGGTAATCCATGCTGCCTGAGGACCGGGACCTAGCGTACCTCTGGAACATGCTCGAGGCGGCGCAACGAGCGCTGAGATACGAGTCCGGACAGGAGATGGAGGGTTATCTCGCCGATGATCTGGTAATAGTCAACGTCAACCCGGACCAAGCGGGGAGTGACCTCGATCGGGCGTCTTCCTCCCGAGACGAAGCGCTGGGCCTGCCTGCAGCGACTCGAGTCGGTCGACCTCGACCGTCTCGCGAACACGGCGTCGACGTCGGCTTGAGCAAGCGGCTTCTGGTCACACATCGATGTGTGTTACGTTCTGTGTGGAGGTGGAACATGGCGACGAATCTAGCGATTGACGATCAACTCATCGTCGAGGCCCAAGCCATCGGGGGGGCCCCGACGAAGAATGCCGCGGTCACGGAGGCGCTCAAGGAGTACATTCAGAGAAGGAAACAGATCGAGATTAACTCTCTCTTTGGGCAAGTGGATTACGATCGAGACTACGACTATAAGAAGAACAGATCGCGCGGGTGAGAGTCCTCGTTGATACTTCGATCAGGAGCTGCTATCCGGGATCTCCAGTACGGAGCAGTTCGACGTTCTACGGGAGAAGCTTCGCGCGTTCGATGATCTGGCGCTGAGTCGGGACGATCATGAAACGGCCGCTGAGTTCTACAACACATGTCGAAGAGCCGGGGTCCAAGGCTCGCACACCGCCTTCCTGATCTGCGCGGCTGCTGCATCCAGGGGGATGGCCATCTTCACGTCCGATAACGACTTCATCCGGTATGCGAAGCATGTGGGCATATCCCTCCACCAACCGGCGGGGTCCACGAGAGCGGTCTAGCAGGCGCACCGACTCAGATGGGCCTGCTGCGGTGAGGCACTCTCCGGCGCCGAGCGCCACGGATCCCATCGTCGAGTTCACCGTCGACGACGAACTCGGCTGCGAAGGCCTCACCTATCGACTCGCGTCCGGCCGGGAGGGCTCGATTCACATCGAGCAGGTACTCGACTCCCCGGTTGCTGAAGAAGGCGGGCATGCAGAAGGCGCACGTTCTTCGGGCTGCGTGCTGTCGTGGTTTGCAGCTAACCTGTCCATACTTGACTGAATAGGGAGAAGGTTTGACAATAAAGCCGTCATAGCCTACGCTTACAATGCCCGCAAGCGACATGATGAGTGCATGATGTGACAGCAAGGACCATACCGAAGGGCCTAGCCCCTCTTCTCCAGCTACTCGAGTTGGAACAGCCGCGAGTGGTGAGTACCGCGCAGCTCGCCGCGTGGTCCTTGGAGGCCGGGGTGCGCTGGCCGGTAGACGTTGTGGTTCGCCGGTTGCGCGAGCGCGGCTGGTTGCTGGGTCTTGCGACTCGGGGCGTCTGGGAGTTTGCGCCGGCCGCAAGAGCGGGTGCGTTCGGCTCCGGCGACCCTCTCGTCGAGCTTCGAGCGACCCTCGCGCGCGATCCTGCTGCCCGGTATGTCGTCGCCGCGGAATCTGCAGCCTACTTGCTGGGCCTCGTCGGTAGGCGTCCGGATCGAGAGGTCATTGCGGCTCCCAAGGCGACGCGGCCC
>JBBRDB010000256.1:0-3080 GCA_038204345.1 Thermoleophilia bacterium
CCCGGTGCGGCGGAAGTGGTGTTCCACTTGAACGCATAGGGTGCACGATAATCGGTGGCGATTAACCGATCGTCCACGTAGAATCGCACCTTGCCGACCGCGTTGGCCGTCGAGACTTTCATCCCGACGCCGACCTCGCCCTGGACCAAGCTCCCGTCACTTGGGCTCACGATGCTCAGTTGCGCGACGTCGCTAGACGCCGTCGGTTGCGTGGTCAGCGGCGCCGTGATGGTCGTAGTGGTCTGTGGGAGGGTCGTGGTGGTAGTGCTTGGCGGAGCGGTAGTCGTCGTAATCAGAGTGGCGTTTCCACGAGTCACATTCTCCACGACCAAGCCTGTGATCTTAGCCCCGTTCCTCAGCAAAGTGGAGGCGGTATAGGTGCCGTTGCGGAAGATGATCCTCTGGGCGTATGCGCTCTGAGCATCGTAGGTCCCCACCAGTGAGCCTGCGCCTGAGGCGGTGAAGCCGTCGAAGGTGATGTCGGTCGGGGCCTGCAGCCAGACGTTCATCTCGGCGCTCGGGCGTGCCTTTATGGTGAGGTTCCGGAAGACGACGTTGGACCACCCCCCGAATATCATCAGCGTCTTGTTGCCGGCCGTCGCATCCAGGCTGACGTTCTCGAAGGTGGCGTTCGCGGACGGGGTGGTGCTCTCGTGGTACATATGGAGGACATAGCCGGAGCCGCCACTCAAGATCAGGTCCTTGAACGTCAACCGCTGAAGGTCCCGCTCCAAGTACACGACGTGCCAAGAGTGCGCTGGATCGTAGACACCTTGGAGGTCCAAGCGACTGAAGGAGCTGTCGTGGACATTGGCGGCGAACAGGGGCTGCAGGCAGTTGCGGGCCACGACATCCTCTATCACCCAGCCGTTGGCGACCGGGCCGGACCCCAACTTCAAGCCGTAGTTCAGGTTCTCGAAGCGTAGGCTGCTCGCCCGGGAGTTCTGAGCCCCGACCAGGTAGAGCCCGCTGACGTTGTCGGTGGGACTCGCGGCTCGGAAGGTAAGCCCGGTAAGGGTCACGCTCTGTAGGCTGGTGCCGGAGAAGATGAACGTCGTCGCGGCCTTGGCGCGCATGGTGAGGATGGTCTGCCCCGGGATGCCTATGATAGTCACGTTACTGCGGAGAGCCACGGAGGAGCTGACCAGGAAGGTCCCGGCGGGAAAGGTCACGGTCCCCCCGCCGCTGGCGGCAGCGTCGACCGCCCTTTGGATAGCGGAGGTGTCGTCGGTGACGCCGTCGCCTTTGGCGCCGTAGGTGCGGACGTCACGATCCATGTTGTGTAGAACGGGCGCCGCATCGTTGCGAGGCGCGAAACATCCAGGCTCGAGAAAGGCACCGAGAAGGACGAGCACGGCGCAGAGCGCAAGCAGCAGCCTCCACAGAGCGTAGTGCTCAGGAAACCTGGGAGTCGGACTCGATGGGCGAGTCGAAGGCGTTCCATTCCCTGAGGCTGCCACTAAGCTACTCGCCGGTTCAGATCAATCTGTTCCATACAAACGAATATGCGCCTGAGATCGTGCCTGGTCAACTCGCAGGCTCCGTGTGTTATCCAGCGCGGTCCAGCGGCTCTTCGCCGCTGATCAGGTACCGCCGATATCGGCGATAGATCTAGTCCAATACGGGTGGCCTGTTGGGGCCGAAATGCGCACCTGTGGACTCTAGCCAGGACTATTGACATCCCTACTGCTCGTCAAGCCACGCCTCGAACATGAGAACGCTCCATAGATGCTCCTGCCACTTTCTCGTTCCATTGAGGTGCTGCTTCCATTTCTCGCGGATCGGGCGTGGATCGAGGAAACCCTCGGTGGCAAGTCGCTGTTCCCCCAGGAGAGATTCGGCCCAATCTCTCAATGGTCCCCTGAGCCATTGGTCGATGGGAATAGCGAATCCGAGCTTCGGTCTCTCGGTCAGTTCCTGCGGCACATATCTATTAAGTACCTGACGCAGGATCCATTTGCCTTTGCCGTCGCGAATCTTCATTGCCATCGGCAGACGCCAGGCGAATTCAACCACCCGGTGATCCAGAAGCGGTGTACGCACCTCGAGGCCAACACCCATGGATGCTCTGTCGACCTTCGCCAGCATGTCATCCGGGAGAGAAGTGACAGTCTCCGCCCAGAGAAGTCTTTCCATGTAGTCAGGAATAGGTGGCCAGAGCGCCGGGTTGGACATTGTTGTGGTCAAACTTGAAGCGCCCACAACGACGTCGGCGGCATTGTCCCAAAACGCTACCAGCCGGGCGTACTTAGCTTCGGGACCCTCCAGGATCAGTATGTCAGAAAGTTTCTGAATCTGGTCACCAAGCACTCCCCAATTCCTGTTGCGGAGTATGCGCTCCCAGGCTGATGTCGGCACCGAGCGCAGCAGTGCAGACGCGCCCCTCCTGCCGACGCGAGGAACACGGGAGGATACCCGCTCCACTCGTGCAAGCATTACCTGTCGATTGTAGCCGCAGAAGACCTCGTCACCTCCGTCTCCGGAGAGACTCACACGAACACGGGACCGAGCGAGGCGCGAGACAAGATGCGTGGGAATCTGAGATGAGTCGGCAAACGGCTCGTCATACAGGGTGGGAAGAAGCGGAATGACCTCCATCATCTCCTTTGGACCAAGGCGAAGCTCCGTGTGGTCAGTTCCGAGGTGACGGGCAACCGCGCGAGCGTAGGCCGATTCATCGTACGCGGCATCCGAGAATCCGATCGTGAAGGTCTTGACTGGGGTGGCGCCACCAGCCTGCATGAGGCTTACGACAGTCGAGGAATCGATTCCTCCTGACAAGAAGGCGCCCAATGGAACGTCCGCCATCTTCTGCCCTTCGACGGATTGGCGCAGAAGCGCTTCTAACGTGTCGGTGGCTTCTTCGTCTGTGCCATCGAATCGGTCCGCCAGTCCCGCTTCCGCAACCGCAGCTAGACTCCAATAGGGCTTGGGATCCGGCAAGCTACCCGCTCGCCTGTCGTTTCTACCGAGCTTCCGATACGTACCGGGAGTCAGTTTCAGGGTGGCTTGGTAAATCGAATAGGGGGCGGGGATATAGTTGTATTTCAACAGCAGGGCGAGAGCGCCTCTGTCGATAG
>JBBRDB010000257.1:0-3049 GCA_038204345.1 Thermoleophilia bacterium
GCAGGCGAAGCAGGCTCCTCTGCGGATGAAGTGTTTCTCGTGGAACTCCTTCTCGATCCCGCCTTCCCAGGGTTCGAACTTCGTGCGCTGGAAGTTCTTGGTGGGTAGGTCGCCCATCTTCTCGCCGTGGCCGACCGCATAAGTGGTGCCGTACACGCTGATGCCCACTGGAGTGACCGCGGCCCCGGCCTTATAGCTGTCTATGACGCCCTTGTGGAAGGCGGCGAAGGTTTCGGGATCGTGGAGCGGGACGTCCTTCCCCTCGGCCTTCACCACCACGGCCTTCAAGTTCTTCGAACCCATCACCGCGCCCACGCCCGAGCGCCCGGCGGCGCGGTGTTTCTCGTTCTGGACCGACGCGAACCGCACCAACCGTTCCCCGGCGGGTCCGATGCATGCCACCCGGGCCTTAGACGAGGTCTCCTCGAGCAGTAGGTCGGTGGTCTCCTCGGTATCTTTGCCCCAGAGGTGGCCCGCCGGGCGGAGTTCGGCGGCGTTCGGGGTCACGTACAGGTACACGGGTTCGGTCGCCCGCCCTTTGACGATGATGCCGTCGTAGCCCGCGCGTTTCATCTCGGTGGGGAAGTGGCCGCCCGAGTTCGACGTGGTGAGGGCGCCGGTGAGAGGGCTCTTGGTCATGATCATGTAGCGCGCCCCGGTGGCCGCCCTCGTGCCCGTGAGCGGACCCGTGAACATGCACATCATATTCTCGGGGGCGAGTGGCTCGACCGTGGGATCCAGCTCCCTGTCGAGGTAGTAGATGCCGAGGCCGCGACCGCCTACGTAGTCGCGGGCCACCTTCGGGTCTAGGACTTCGTCGGCGACCTCGCCGCTGGTCAGGTCAACGCGCAGGATCTTGCCGGTCCAACCGTTCATCTCGTACCTCTCAGGATATGTCTCTTGCACAGGGGTCTTCACCGCAGGTGGAATCGATACGGGGGCGGCTCACGATGGCCGCAGAGAGAGGTTAGCACCCGTTGACGGCGGAGGTTGGTTCAAGGAGTCACTCCAGGGGGGAGTGCCGCCTACTACTTCCTGGTCTCTACGATCTTACTCAAGACTCGCTCGCCGTGGAGCGCAGTGGCCGTCGGTCCGGCGGGCGCTTTCTCCCTTCTGGTGGGGTGGGCGGCCGCGAGCGGCTCCTTCGCCATGGTCACGCTGCATTTGCGAGCCCGGTGTTCCTCTGGTCGCCCGCTCATTCCCGGGCTCCGGCCATGGCGCGCGGGCACGAGTACGAAGCCGAGGTCGGCCGATGACCCGGGCGGCAGCCGCCCGTCGGACCTGCTACGCTGGATGAATGAAGCGGTGGCTCCAACCCCAACGATGACGTGCAAGACCTCCTGAGTCGCGGGACTGGGCACACGGCGCCGACGTCATGATGTGGCTGTGGGCCGTGGTCGCGTTTCTGGTCATGCTAGGCTCGCTGCTCGCTATTGCCGAAGCCTCACTGACGCGTATGACGCGCGTTCGCGCCCTCTCCATGATCGAAGACGAGCGGAGAAACGCCGTCATACTGGAGCGCATCGAGGCGGATCCGCCGCGGTTCCTTAACAGCGTGTACCTGGCGGTCATGTTCTGCCAGAACGGCTCAGCGGTCCTGGTCGCCATACTAGCGGAGCACAGTTTCGGCACCTGGAGCGTAACCGTGGCGTCGTTCGTCTTCACCCTTCTCTACTTCGTGGTCGTCGAAGCCATGTCGAAGACCTACGGCGTGTTGCACAGCGACAAGGCCGCGCTCGCTGTTGCGCCGGTCGTATGGTCTCTCGGGCGAGCCCTCTCGTTCCCCACCCGGCTGCTGATCGCGCTGGCGAACCTGCTTCTCCCTGGTCGAGATCTCAAGCAAGGCCCTTTCGTCTCTGAGTCGGAACTCCGCTCCATGGCAGAGGTCGGTCATGAGGAAGGGAGCATAGAGCTGCAGGAGAAGGATCTCATCCATTCGATCTTCGACTTCAGCGACACGATCGTTCGAGAGGTGATGGTACCGCGGCCCGATATCACGGCCATCGAGGGCCACCGGAATCTCTCCGACGTCCAGGCGCTGGTGCTCGAGCACGGATACTCCAGAATCCCTGTATATGAGGTCGACCTTGACGGCACCATCGGGTTCATCTTCGCGAAAGACGTGCTCACGTTCTTGCACGAGTGCGGGAACGACATGCCCGTGCGCGAGCTCGTCCGGCCGGCCTGGTTCGTACCGGAGCAGAAACGGGTGGCCGAGATGCTCCGCGAGATGCAGCAGCGGAGGTCGCATATCGCCCTCGTGACGGACGAGTACGGATCGGTGTCGGGCCTCGTGACGCTCGAGGATCTTCTGGAAGAGTTGGTCGGCGAGATCACCGATGAGTACGATCGCGAAGATCCGGAGATCGTGGAGGTGGCCGATGGGATCTTCCGCGTTGACGGGAAGCTGGCTATCGACCAGGTGAACCACCTCCTCGACGTCGATTTGCCGGATGGCGAGTGGGACTCAGTCGGCGGTCTCATGCTCGGCCTTCTGGGGTCGATTCCCAAGGAGGGGGAGACGGTAGGGTTCGAAGGCCTCCTGTTCACCGCCGAGCGCGTGCAGGCTAGGAGGATAGTGAAGGTCCTGATACACCGCCGAAATGAGCCGGCCGAGGCAGAGTCGGCCACAGACTAGTTCGGTCGCTGTCCAGCGAATTCCTGCGCCAATCACCCCCCGGTCCGGACCGATCATCTCGTCTAGAGGGAGCGCCGCGTGACGGAATCGATGACACTGACAGCCGGCGGGCGGGAGGTCCGGCTGGGCCACCCCGACAAAGTGCTCTTCCCCGAGCGGGGCTGGACGACGCTGCAGGTGGGCTCCCAATCTCATGGTGTCATTCCGGAGCCATTTGACTCTGCGAGCGGGGGGGATATGCTCGTCGTAGTCATGGGTGACGGGCTGAGTGGCAGTTCCATACCGGAGAAGCCGGCCTACCGAGCGCTCGCTTCCGAGCTTTGCTTCGAATGCGGATTTCATCCCGATCCAGTGTCGTCGGGCACGGGATACTGTCGACGGGCTCACCGCGAGCCCACAGCCGACTGACTC
>JBBRDB010000258.1:0-2947 GCA_038204345.1 Thermoleophilia bacterium
ATAGGCCGGCGCACGCGCGCCGCGGCGCTCGAGCTGGCCGGCCTGCCCGAGGACGCCCGCAACGAGGCCGTTGAGGCCATCGCGGTGGCGCTCGAGGAGTCCGCCGCCGAGATCCTTGCCGCCAACCTGGCCGATCGTGAGGCCGCGGAGGCCGACGGGATCTCTCCCAGCCTGTATGCCCGCCTCAAGCTGGACGAGGTGAAGCTACGCGGGGAGATCGCGGGCGTCCGTGACGTCGGCGGCCTCCCCGACCCAGTGGGCGCTCGTCAGATCCACCGCCGGCTCGACGAGGGACTCATCCTCGAACGCATAAGCGTGCCCGTGGGCGTGTTGGGCGTGATCTTCGAGGCTCGGCCCGACGCCGTCATCCAGATCTCGAGCCTCGCCGTGAAGTCCGGCAACGCCGCCATCCTCAAAGGGGGACGGGAGGCGGTGCGTTCCTGTCAGGCCATCGTGGCCGCCGTGCGTCGTGGACTCAAGTGCACCCGCGTAAGTCCGGAGGCCATACAGCTCCTCACCACCCGCGAAGAGACCGCCGCGCTGCTCAGACTCGACCGCTACGTGGATCTGATCATCCCCCGTGGGTCGAACTCCTTCGTGCGTTTCGTGCAGGACAATACCCGCATCCCTGTGCTTGGTCACGCCGAGGGCATCTGCCACCTCTACATCGATGCGAATGCCGACATCGCGAAAGCGGTGCCGATCGCCGTGGATTCGAAGGTGCAGTACCCCGCCGCCTGTAACGCCTCGGAGACCATGTTGGTGCACCGGAACATCGCCACTGACTTCCTGCCGGCAGCCGGCGCCGCGCTGCGCGCCGCGGGCGTGACCCTCCGGGCCGACGAGCCGAGCCGGGAGATACTCACGGCCGCGGCTGTCGACGGCGTCGAGCCCGCCACCGAAGACGATTGGCGCACCGAGTACGGCGCCTTGGTGCTGGCCGTGAGAATCGTCGACTCCCTGGACGAGGCCATCACCCACGTGAATACCTACGGGTCCCGCCACACGGACTCCATTGTCACCGAGGACCCGGCCGCGGCCGAGATGTTCCTCGCCAGGGTGGACTCGGCCGGGGTCTTCCACAACTGCTCCACCCGCTTCAGCGACGGCTTCCGCTACGGCTTCGGCGCGGAAGTGGGCATCAGCACGCAGAAACTCCCACCGCGGGGGCCGGTGGGTCTGGAGGGTCTGGTCACCTACAAGTACGTCCTGCGCGGCGACGGACACATCGTGGCCACCTACAGCGGAGACTGCGCTCGGCCGTTCGCGCACGAGGACCTCTGAGGGTGAGATCCACCCCCACCAGGCTTACGCTGATCGCCGGGGCGTTGTTGTTCCTCGCCGGCGCCGTGGCCTTCATGGGTATCATCACCGCCGAGTCTCTCTACCCGGGTGACTACACCACCGGCGACAGCATGATCAGTGACCTCGGAGGGACCGAGCCGCCGGACAGCATCGTCCTGCAGCCGTCAGCGGCCATCTTCGATGCCACCATGATCTTCACCGGTATCCTGCTCATCGCGGGCTGCGTGTGCCTCTATGCCGCGCGTGGGCGTAAGTCCCTGACCATACCGCTGGCTTTGTTCGGCATCGGCGCCGTGGGTGTGGGCGTCTTCCCCGGGAATACCGGCGTCCCCCACGATCTCTTCGCGCAACTCACCTTCATCAGCGGAGGTGTCGCGGCCATCCTCTCGTACCGCTCCATTGCCGGTCCTCTGCGCTATATCGCCGTCGCGCTGGGGGCCATCGCCCTGGTCAATCTCGGCGCGTACCTGGTGCTGCAGGAAGCATGGTTCGTGGCCGGTCTCGGCCTCGGCGGCTTAGAGCGCTGGATCGCGTATCCGGTCGTGCTCTGGCTGACGGGTCTCGGCGGCTACTTGATGGGGACGCGCGACCGGGACGCTTTCGCCTGAGTCACCCGTATCTGTCGATCTCGAGCGGCACCACCTGCCCTCCTACAGAGCCGTGGTACTGTTCCCTAGGGCCCAACGCAACATCGACGCGCACGTGCCGTCGGGATCTGGCAGAAGGGAGATCTGATGCAGACCATCGTCGTTGGTGTCGACGGTTCGACACACGGTGAGGCGGCACTCGATTTCGCCGCGGAAGAGGCGGCATTACGAGGGGCTCATCTGCGCGTGGTGTGCGCCTGGGAGTTCCCGATGGTGGTGGCGCCGATGGGCGTATACCCGGCGGAGTCGTTCGAAGGGCTGCGCGACGACGTGGAAGCTGTGGTGCAGGCGTCGATGGCACGAGTCGCCGAGGTCCAGCCACAAGTCGAGTGCGAAGGCGTGACCATCGAAGGTCAGCCGGCAGCCGTCCTGCTCAAGGAAGCCCAGGACGCGGACATGATCGTGGTGGGGAGTCGCGGCCGTGGCAGTGTCGCCAGCCTCCTGCTGGGTTCGGTGAGCCAGGAGGTGGTTCACCAGGCCTCCTGCCCGGTAGTCGTCGTGCGCTGAACGGTGTGCACGGGAGAGGAGAGGAGTCCGGGCCATGCGCGAGCACGACGCACTGGATGAGGAGGCCGTCGAGGCACGGCGCCGGCGACGGCGGACCCAGCGGCGGGTGGCCGGAGTCATCGCGGGCTTCATCGTACTTCTTGTCGCGGTGGGGCTCGTCGAGCTCTACCGGGAGGTTCGACCCCAGACGCGTGTGAGCACCAGCCAAGATGCGTCCCCCCCGCCCGAGACCACCGATGACGGCCGACCCCTCGGCCCGGACGAACAGCAACTCCTCACGGACATCCGATCACTCCGAACCCGCCTGCTCCAAGGAGAACTCGTCATCGACTGGCCTCTGGTCGGTCCCGGCGAAGACCCAGGAGAGGTCTTCGGATCCTTCGGGAGCGCGAGCGAGGCGCTCTCCTACCTTGAGGCAGACCTATTAGAGCATCCTCCCGCCGCGGTCATCTACTTGAAGGACACCGTCAGCCCCGAGGCCGCCGAAC
>JBBRDB010000259.1:0-2924 GCA_038204345.1 Thermoleophilia bacterium
GGAAAGGTGGCTGGGATGCTGCTTGTGGTTGTGGTGGATTGTCGTGGCGACGGTGGCCGAAGCCTGATGAGGTCCGCTCAGCTCTAGCACGAACCTGGCACTCTTGGCCTGGCGAGTCACCACCGAATAGGCGCACGGACCTTCGTCAGAACCCGGCGTCGCCAACCGATCGGAGGTAGTGGCGCAGACCGTTCAACCGTTTCTGCACGTCCGCCGGGTCGGGACGGGTCCCAAGATTGGCTGCCATGGCCAAGTGCTCTCGGACCGCGGTCAGGAGGTTTCCGTCGACTTCGGGGGTGGGTGTCGTCCCGGACGGATCGAAGAAGAGGTCGGCGCGCAGGGTGAGGATGGCCCGGTAGGGGATCGAGGCGGCGATGTCTGTGGCGAGCCTTACCAGGGACTCCGTCGTCAGCGTCGCCGTAGCGGCATTGCCGGTGCCAGGTTCGCCCAGGCCGCCGCGTCCTACAGCGGACGCTGCACGGAGCTGATGATCCGGGAGGGGCCAACGCGTGGTCTATCCCAAATGCGGGCTATCACCCGAGCCCGGTCGGCTGGGTCCTTGACGAGGCGGACGTGCGAACCGAAGTGGGCCAACGCTGCGTCCCGGATCGCTTGGTTGTTCTCGGCGGGGATGGTGTCAGCGGCCGCTGAAGACAACTCGGGGTCCTTTCGCAGTTTCGACACCTGTTGCAGGCGCAGGCCGATCAGCAGGGCCCGTGAGATCGTCGTGCTCGTCGACCTCACGCAGAGGATGGGGTCGATCTCTTCCGTCTGAGCGCCTCTGAGGAGTTGTTCGATGTCCCAGGCGGCCTCGCTGAGTGTGTTGTTCAGTACAGTTGAGGACCTGTGGCCGTCGCGCTGGCAGTCTGGGACTTTGAACTGGCCACGCGCGCTGCGATCGCAAGGGGCTTGGTCACGTCTCCGTAGGCCGCGCTATGACAGGATCACGTAGGTAACTGGGACGGTGTCGATCTCGCCGCGGACGTAGGTCTCGCGAAGGGTCTTTGTCGCGGTCATGACGTCTGCGAGTATGCCGATGAAGCCGAGGCCGAACTCGATCGCGAACGGCGCTCCCTCGAGGAAGACCTTTTCAGCCATTGTCTGGAGCGTCTCGCCGGCTACGTCCTTCGCGAACTCTGCCGCTTCGCTGTTCTCCGGTGCCGCGGCGTTGACGACGACCTGGTATCCGGCTCCGAACGGGAACGCCTGAACATCGGCGGTCTCGGGGATGTCCAGCTGTCGGCCGAACTCGTCGACGACGCCGCCGACCTGTCCGACCGGGACGGGCAACTCGGTTCCGTCGGTGGCGGTGACTGTGCGGATTCCGCACGTGAGTGTTTCGGACATCGGTCTCTCCTGTGCCTGTTGTTGGTGCGGTGCTCTATTGGCCTCGATATGGGTGAGCGGGCGGCCAGGTCAGGCTGGGCCGGGGAACCTCATCCCGCCCTTCCACTTCAGCGTCACCCGGTCCCCGGTCGTGGCCTTCTTGCCAGCAGCTGGTTCCTGGCCGACGACCCAGCGCAGATAGTGGTTGGGACCCGGCTGGGCCATCGGCGGGTCCCAGGCGATGCTCATGCCTCCGATGACGAACGCGTACTGGGTGGCGTCCATCGGGAGGCCGGACGTGCCGGGCTCGGCGTCGGCGAGGATCGCGGCACGGTAGTCCTCATACTTGCGCAGCGTGTCTGCCATTGCCTGTTCGACCGCCACAGCGCGCAGACCCACGAAGCTCGGGACCTCGATGCCAGCCTTCTTCCGCAGCACTGGCAGCGTGAACTTGGCGATGTCGTAGCTGGGGAGCTCGGCGATCGACGCATCCCGGGAGTAGGCAGACATCCTGTCCTGCATGTCGTTGACCTGCGCGGTCACGGTGTCGTAGTCGGCCGACAGCCCAGGTTTGGAGACGTCGGTGCCGTCGGCGTTCACGAAGTTGTCGATGTTCGCCAGGATGAACGCCATGTCGTCTCGTAGGGTAAGGAACTCGAACCGCTTCTTCGCTAGCTCCGCCAATGCCTGCTGGCGTGCCTGGATTTCGTAGTAGTCAAAGGCGTCGTTGGGGCTGTGCAGCGTCTTGTAGTCCTGAAGCATGGCGCCGTACACAAAGGCTTCCCCCTCGCCGATCTCGACGGGGAACTGGCGGGCGGTCTCCATGATGTCCTCGGCGGTGATGTCCGCGGTGCGGATACTTCCTTCGCGGTAGACGAAGACCCGGGTGTCAACGCGCCCGCTCGTCTCCGAACGGGCCGTTGCGATCTTGACCCGCAGGTCGGCGGAAGCGATGATGCCGTTGTAGTGGGCTTGAACGTCAACTGCCAGGGACTCTCTCTTGCTCTCGCTGGTGCTGGTGAGCTGGTAGATGGCAAAGTACTCCCCGCCGGTGCGCAGGCCGGAGATGAAGCAGTCGCCGAACCGCTCACGGAAGCGCTCGGTGTTGTTGTTCTTCAGCAGCTCCACGGCGTCGGGGTGGAAGACCGGGTCGACGATGTCCTCGAAGGCGTTCGCGACCGTGACGTGGACGATGATGTAGGTCGAGAAGCTGGAGAAGTCGCACTGATTGGCGTAGTCGACCTTCGCGCTGGCGGAGAACCCCATGTAGCTGCCCCCGGCTTCGACGCTGATGCCTAGTGACTCGTGCAGCGTCTGCACTTCGGTTGTGATCCGGCACGAGGAGCTCACCCTCTGCCCTTCGGCGTTCTTGATTCGGGCGGTGTCCCCTGACACGGCCCTACTTGGGAGGGCCTCGCCTGTGAGTCGGTTGAACCCACGCCCGTAGCTCATCCCCTCGATGTACTCGACAACGTTGTTTCCCATAGGTCACGCCTCTTTCGCAGTCGGGTCGTCCCTCAGAGCTCGCTTTTCCAGTCGAGGTGAGTGGGGGGGGCGGTGGGGTAGTCGAGTGTGACGCGCCTGCGGCGTTGCTCGAT
>JBBRDB010000260.1:0-2914 GCA_038204345.1 Thermoleophilia bacterium
CCTCAGGGTCCTGATCGGGGACCACATCGAGATGGCGCTCCCCATAGAGCGGGCCGACGGGCGAATCGTTGCCGGGCGCCGCCAGAGTCGGACGAACGGCCTCCGCGAGCGCGGCGCGATCCGTTCCCAGCTTCAAGGCACGACGCACGAGTACGTTCTCACCCGCCCGCCCCGGTGAGGATCCGATATCCACGGAAAGGAACTCGTTCGACGGAGTCTCGAGGACGGCCAACCCGGCGGCCCCACGAACAAGACCGGCGTCCTCGGCGTCCAACCCGCCGACGAAGTGGACCCGGCCGGCAGTCAGTGCGGAGAGACGCCTCTGCGGATCTGACTCGAAGGAGATATTCACACCGTCTACGTACGGCAGCTGCTGCCCGCCGGCATCTCTCATCCAGTAGGTCGGATTCTTCTTGAGCACCGCCCCCTGTTCGGAGGTGTACGACCAGAGCGCGAACGGCCCCGTGCCCACCCATTCCCGGGATGGATCGCGCACACCGGCACTCAGGATCGCGGCGGCGTCCCGGGCGAGCAAGGCGAGGAAGTCGCCATCCGCATGAGCGAGCGAGAACCGGACCGTGTCGGTGCCGACCGCAACCACCGATTCGATTGTTCCGAAGTCGGCCAGCGGTGTGTCGAGACTGCTCGAGTCGGCGATAAGGCGCAGGCGCTCGAAAGTGTGCACGACGTCCTCGGCATCAAATGGGTCTCCGTCCTGAAAGACGACGTTGGGTCGCAGCGTGAAGGTCCACACTGTCGGACCCGTCTGCTCCCAGCTCGTCGCCAGGCCCTGTTGGAGGCCGCCCTTGCCGTCGTCCTCAACGAGCCATTCGTAGATCTGGTGCAGCACCAGAAGATCGCCCGTGGAGGAGGCGGCGGACGGGTCGAGGCTTGTGAAGGCGTCGGCCGTCGCCGCGAGGATCACCTCGCCACCCGAGGCGTCGCCCGGGCTCGTCGAAGGAGTCACCCCCGGGTCGCCTCCACCGAGCGAGGTAGTCGTGACGCTCTCTTCAGAGCACCCGACGCCCGCGACACCGACAGCGCCGGCGATAACCAGGATGAGAGCGAGCAGGAAGCGGAACGTCGAGCTTCGCACCGTGTCCTTTCTCCGAGGCATCGTCATCGGGCGGCGAGCTTACATCGCGGTCGTCAGATCCGCTACCTCCATGACGAGACCGTGAGCTCGCAGAGCATCAACGATGGGCTCGGGATCGAAGCTCTCGCAGGGGTAACAGCCGGTGGTCGGCGCGCCGTCGATGGTCAGTCGTCCCTGGGCGAAGAGTTCGGCCATCGCGGCGGGAGGTCGGCCCGTCTGGTACGCGACGGCTGTCGCGCCCATCTCCTCGCGGCAGGCTTCGTACGAGTTCTTCACGTAGTAGAAGAGCTTCTGGTCCTTCCCATGGTGCCGGCCTTCGATGAGGCTGCCGATGAGCCCCCATCCGACAGCCTCGCCTCCTACCTCCGCCGGATCGGGCATAAGGGCCACCACCACGTCGCGCGGAGCCACCATCTGACCTTTGACGTTCACCGGGAACGGATTATTGAGGCCAAGCCTTCCCAGCACTTTGAGGGTCTCGATGAACTCCTCGTCGAGTTGGTACTTGAATTCGCAACGCCTCAGGCCCTTCTTCTGAATGCCCGGTATGTAGAGCGGGAGGGTCTTCGCCTCCTCGTGATCCACCGTGTAGACCGTCTGAGGCCCGAGAGGCTCCGGGAACGGGAAGACTTCGGGCTCACTGAATATGCCTATGCGCTTGTGCTGCCCGTCCTCCCAGATCATGGCCGGCATGAGGCATTCCTCGATGGCGATGGACGGGCTCCACAACGTGTAGAACACGCCCTCCATGCCCGGCACCACGCCGCTGTCGCCGTCACGGACGCCGATGTGGAACACCTCATCCATCCGATCGGCTCCGTAACGCGCGAAGACGTTCGTCACGCCGGGATCCATCCCCATCCCCAGGATGCCCAATAGGCCACGGTCTTTGAACTGCTGGCTCCAGCCGAGGAACTCGAAGCTGTCGGGAGTGCCGGTGACGTACCGCGGACCTCCTTGAGCAAGGTCCATGTAGTTGCAGCCCGCCCGCAGGCACGCCTGCATGACGTTCACGTTGAACTTAGGCTCGAGCTCGTTGATCACGAGGTCAACACCGTGAAAAGCCGCTTCGAGCGCCGCCGGGTCGGTCGCATCCATCTGGACATAGGCCACGTGGTCGCGATCTCCGACGCGGGCCTTGACCCGCTCGATGGCCCGCGGACTGTAGTCCGCGAGCGTGACCCGATCGAAATCGGCGCCGGCCGCCAAGTCCTGCGACGTCACGAAGCCGATGGCTCCAAGACCGAGGAGGAATACCCGCATGGTGCCGCTCCCTTCCGGTATCAATCTTTCCGGTTTCGCCTGTTCACGCTTCCCTGCCTAGCCGGCTATGGCAAGTAGCACGCCGGCGGCGACAGCGGAACCGATGACGCCGGCCACGTTCGGCCCCATCGCGTGCATGAGAAGGTAGTTGTCCGGGTCGGCTTCCTGGCCCACCACTTGGCTCACCCGGGCCGCCATCGGCACAGCCGAAACACCCGCCGAGCCGATCAGCGGGTTGATGGGGGTGCGCGAGACGGCGTTCATGAGCCTGCCCAGTAGTAGACCAGCCGCGGTGCCCACCGAAAAAGCCACGAGTCCCAGCAGGAGGATGGAGATGGTCTGCCAGTTCAAGAAGTTGGAGGCCGTCATGGTAGCGCCCACACCCACGCCAAGGAAGATGGTGACGATGTTGAGAAGCTCGTTCTGGGCCGCGCCGAACAACCGGTCCACCACGCCGCTCTCGCGGAAGAGATTGCCCAACATGAGCGCGCCGATCAGGGGCGCGGCGCTCGGTAGGATCAAGCCCACGAGCACCATCACCGAGATGGGGAAGAT
>JBBRDB010000261.1:0-2846 GCA_038204345.1 Thermoleophilia bacterium
GCCGGGATAGGCGGGATCGCCAAGATCGGGGAAATCGCCGAAGGCGTCGGCAAAGACCAAGCCGTGATAGCTCGCATCGGGCTCCGACAGGCCTGGGAACTTGCCGTTCTTCCAATCGAATCTTCCGCCGTCGACGATGACTCCGCCGATGGAGTTACCGTGGCCCCCTATGAACTTGGTGGCGGAGTTGGTGATGATGTCGGCGCCGTGGTCGAGGGGCCTCACCAGGTACGCGGTTGGCGTGGTGTTGTCCACGATGAGCGGCACTCCGGCTTCGTGGGCGATGTCGGCGGCGACGGCGATGTCGAACGTGTCCAGCTTCGGGTTACCGATGGTCTCACCGTAGAGTGCGCGCGTGTTGGGTTTGAGGGCCCTACGGAAGTTCTCGGGGTCGGAAGCGTCGACGAAATCGACCTCGATGCCGAGCTTGCGCAGTGTGTAGTTGAAGAGATTGTAGGTTCCCCCGTAGAGACTCGAGGAAGCGACTATGTGGTCGCCCGCACCCATGATATTGATGATAGCCGTGGTGATCGCCGCCTGGCCTGAAGAAACCGCCAATGCGGCGGAGCCGCCTTCCAGAGCGGCCATTCGCGTCTCGAACACCGAGGTCGTGGGGTTCATGATGCGGGTGTAGATGTTGCCCACCTGCGACAGCTCGAACAATCCGGCGGCGCGATCGGTGCTCTCGAAGGCATACGACGTTGTCTGGTAGATCGGCACAGCGCAGGCGCCCGTCGTGGGATCGGCCACCTGCCCCGCGTGCAGCGCCTGGGTCTCGAAACGTGGGGCTGCGCTCTCAGCACTCTGGGTGGACTCTGACATCTCCGCTCCTCCTTCTCGGCCCTCCGCCGAGCCGATAAACTGCTTAATCCTTATACGGATACTCATGATTTCCAAATCTACTACGCCCAGACGTTGGAAACAAGTGCCCTACTCAGGCGTCGCTCAACCTTGGTAGCGGTTCGTGATGGGCAGGCGCCTATCTTTCCCGAACGCCTTCAGCGTAATCCGCACTCCCGGAGCAGCCTGACGCCGCTTATATTCGTTGCGATCTATAAGGCGCACGACGCGCTCCACTTCTTCGCGATCGAGGCCGGCGGCGACCATGCTTGCGACGCTCTCGTCCCGGACCACGTACGCGTCCACGATGCGGTCGAGAACCTCGTAGGGCGGAAGCGTGTCCTGGTCGGTCTGGTCGGGACGAAGTTCGGCCGATGGAGGCCGCGTTATGGTGGACTCCGGGATCGGCGCGAGATTCGGATCGAGAGAGTTGCGATACCGTGCCAGGTCGTACACGAGGGTCTTGGGCACGTCTTTGATGACCGCGAAGCCGCCGGCCATGTCCCCGTAGAGCGTCGCGTAGCCCACGGCCATCTCGCTCTTGTTGCCGGTGGTCAGAACCAGCCACCCGAATTTATTGGAGAGCGCCATGAGCAGGTTTCCGCGGATGCGGGCCTGAAGGTTCTCCTCAGCGACGTCCACCGCGCGACCCGCGAAGACGGGAGCGAGCGTCTCGAGATACGGCACGAAGATGCTCTCGATGGGTAGTTCTAGAATGTCGATGCCCAGATTCGCCGCCAGGATGTGGGCGTCAGAGCGGGTGTCTGAGGCAGAGTAGCGCGAGGGCATAGTGACCCCCGTGACCGCCGTGGGACCCAGGGCGTCCACGGCTACGCACGCGGTGAGCGCGGAGTCGATGCCCCCACTCAGACCGATGACCACCCTCTGGAACCCGTTCTTGCGGGTGTAGTCGCGCACCCCCAGTCGCAGTGCGGCGTAGACCTCCGCCTCCCTGGAGAGCAGGGGGCGGCTGGGGGCGTCAGGCTCGACCCCGGACGAGGCGGCTCCGAGGGCCGGCCCGGCGGGGGCTGGAGCCGCGGTGGTCGGCGCCGGCCCGGCCGCCGCGGCCGCCGCGACCGCCCGCGCGGGCCGGGTCGTGGGATCGACGCGGTCGATCCGCACTGTCTCGAGGTGGTACCTCCCTGCGGGAACGGCCGTTCCCGGGAATATGTCCGCGAAGGACAGGTCCAGATCCACCACGATCAGCTGCTCTTCGAACTGAGCGCCCCTGGCCACCAGGGACCCATCGGGCCCCGCGACCACACTGTGACCGTCGAACACGAGTTCGTCCTGCCCCCCCACCCCGTTCACGTAGACCACAAAGGCGCCGGCGTCGGCCGCGCGACGCCGGAGCATACGCTCGCGTTCCCCGCCTTTGCCCATGTGGTAGGGAGACATGCTGATATTCACCACTAGGCGGGCGTGTCCCGCCAAAGCCGCCTCTTCTGTGGGCCCCCCGGGATTCCAGATGTCCTCGCACACATTCACCGAGAACCGCTCACTCCCCCATTCCACCACCGGCACCCGATCGCCGGGCGTGAAGTAGCGCTCCTCGTCGAAGACGGCGTAGTTGGGCAGGTGGATCTTCTTGTAGACCGCCCAGACGCGCCCGTCGCCCACCACCGCGGCGGCGTTGGCCACCGCAGGCTCCGTCAGGGCGCGGCCGCGGCCGGGGGCTACCCGGACCGGGGCACCGATCACCGCCAGGGGGCCGGTGCAGGAGGACGCCACCCTCGTGAGCGCGGCCTCACACTCCTCGATGAAATGACTGCGAAGAAGCAGGTCTTCGGGTGGATACCCGGAGAGCACCAATTCGGGGAATGCCACGAGGTCGGCTCCCGCGTCACGGGCGCGACCGTACCACTCCAACACCAGGTCGGCGTTCCCGGCTATGTCACCCACCGTGGGGTTCAGTTGCGCGAGGGCCACCCGCACAGGATCAGGCCTCCGCCGGATGCTTTCCGTAACGCTTGAGAGCCTCCAACACTTCGTCGGTCATGCGCTCC
>JBBRDB010000262.1:0-2745 GCA_038204345.1 Thermoleophilia bacterium
GCCTCCCAGGGGATACCGGCGGCGGAGGAAGAAGTGCGGAGGTTGGAGCGAGAACTGGCGCACCTGCGGCGGATCATCGTGGAAGCGGAGACCGAGGCTGTGCGGCAGGGTCTGCGAGTGGAGACCCTTACCGCCGCGTCAGCTCCCGCCAGGCAGCTGAAGGAATACGAGACCCGCGAAGCCGAAGCGAGTGAGGCGGTGAGCCGTTTGCGCAAGGAAGCGAGCGAGACGAGGTTGCTGGCCCGCGCGATGCAGTTCCGCGTGGAAGGACTCCGCGCCGGAGATCACGGAGACCCGCGGGCGCACCTCGAGCGGCCGGCGACACCGCTTGGGCCCGGCCGTCTGCGGCTACACAGAATAGCGGAGACGTGGAGTGCCATCAGCGCCGGACTACTCTTGCTGGCGATCTCCGCCAGCGTCATCGTCTACCACGCGGCACCGCTGCCGCTCCTGCTCCTGACCGGAGCCTTTCTCTTCGCAGAATCGCTATTCCACCGGCGCGTGGCCGCTCTGGTCCACGGGATCGTAGTGGCGCTCACGCTGGTGACCCTGGGTATTCTCGTCTACGAGTTCTGGTGGCAGATCGCGGCAGCGGCCGTCTTGGCCCTGGGTTTCATCATCACCTGGATCAACCTGCGCGAGCTGATGCGGCGCTGACGCGGCGGCGATGCGGTGCTGACGCGGCACTGACACGGCGCTGACGCGGCAGCCGCCACCCGCCGATCACCACTCCAGCGCGGCGACTCTCTCGAATATCACTCCGATATTGCGCAGCTCGTAGGCGGGATCGAAGCAGGCATCCACAGCGGTCGAGTCAAGATGCTCCCTTACATCGCCGTCTGCCAGGAGTAGGTCCCTGAAGGGCCGTTTCTCTTCCCACGCCCTCATGGCGTTGCGCTGCACGAGACCGTAGGCGTCTTCCCGCAGCATCCCGCTGCGCACCAACTCCAGGAGCACCCGCTGGCTGTGGATGAGGCCGAAGCTCCGCTCCAGGTTCGCGGCCATGGCGTCGGGATACACCAGGAGACGGTCGATCAGGCCGGTGGCCTTCTTGAGCATGTAATGCAGGAGGATGGTGCTGTCGGGCAGGATCACCCGTTCGACGCTCGAGTGACTGATGTCCCGCTCATGCCACAGCGGCACGTTCTCGAAGGCGGCCAGCATGTTGCCACGTATGACGCGGGCTTGGCCGGACAGGCGCTCCGAGATTATCGGGTTGCGCTTATGTGGCATCGCCGAGGAACCCTTTTGCCCGGCCGCGAAGTACTCCTCCGCCTCCAACACCTCGGTCCGCTGATAGTGGCGCACCTGGACGGCGATCTTCTCGATGGTGGTCGCCAGTAGGGCGAGCGCCGACATGAACTCGGCGTGACGGTCCCGTTGGACCACCTGCGTGGATATGGGAGCCGCTCCGAGGCCTAGGCGAGATGTCACCAGCTGCTCCACCCGGGGGTCGATGTTGGCATACGTGCCCACGGCCCCCGATATCTTTCCTACGGACACCTGCGCGGTGGCCCGCTCGAGCCGCTCGAGCCCGCGGGCCACCTCGAAGGCCCAGAGACCCAACACCATCCCGAACGTGATGGGCTCCGCGTGGACGCCGTGGCTCCGACCGATCATGACGGTGCCGCGGTGCTCCAGAGCACGACGCTGGAGGACTCGTCCTAGTTCGCGCGTCTGCTCCGCCAGGAGGGCTCCCGACCTTTTCAGTTGTAGAGCGAGGGCGGTATCGAGCATGTCCGAGGAGGTCATGCCGAAATGGATGTACTTGCTTGCTTCTCCCACGTGTTCGGCCACGTTCGTGAGGAAGGCGATGACGTCATGCTGGGTGGTCTCTTCGATCTCCTGCACTCGAGCGACATCGAACCTGGCCCGCGTCTTGATCTCAGTGAGGGCCTCGGCGGGGATCTCGCCCAGCTCGGCCCAGGCTTCGCACACCGCGACCTCGACCTCAAGCCAGGTGGCCATGCGGGCCTCATCGGTCCACAGAGCCGCCATCTCGGGGGTGGAGTAGCGTTCGATCATCAGAGCTCCGGAGCCGAGACGTCGGTGGACCCGCCACCGGGAGATATCCAGCACAGTCGGAGCATCCTAGCCGCGAGTATGGCGGCGTTGCGGGCCCCGTTGATCGCTACGCAGGCCACCGGCACTCCTGTGGGCATCTGCACGATCGACAACAGCGAATCCATGCCGCCGAGATCCGAGGTACGGATGGGCACGCCGATCACCGGCAGTTCCGTGAAAGAGGCCACCACACCAGGAAGGGCGGCCGCTTTGCCGGCGCCCGCGATGATCACCTTGATGCCGCGGGCTTCGGCGGCCAGAGCGTACTCACGCACGCCGTCCGGATCCCTGTGAGCCGAGAGCACGTTCACCTCGTGCGAGATCCCCCGGGTGGTCAGCTCCTCTGAGGCGGCCTGCATGACCTCGGCATCCGATTGTGAGCCCATCATGATCCCGACAAGGGGAGAGTCCATCTCCATGGCCTCGATAACGGCATCTACATCAGGTTCAACGTGAGACTTCATGCGCTGCTCCTTCTCGCCGTAGCGCTAGGCTCCGGGACCTCGACCGCCGGCCGGTTTGCCGTCGGTCGTCTGGCCGGAGGCGGTCTTCTCCCACTCCTCAGCCCTGCGGGCGATATCCGTGCGGTGTTGTGCCCCGGGAAAAGTGATGCAGTCCACACCTGTGTAAGCCAGGCGGCGGGCGGCCGCGAAGGAGTCACCCACCGCGCTCACGGTGAGC
>JBBRDB010000263.1:0-2727 GCA_038204345.1 Thermoleophilia bacterium
TGGCGGACGAACCCGAGTACGCGGACCGGGCGCGCGTGTTCGCGGCCCGGGTCCGCGACGTCGGCGAGTTCCTCGACGAGCTCGGTCTGGTGCCGCCTGCAGCCGCCGCGGACGTGACCGTCGCCTACCACGATTCCTGTCACCTGGCACTCGTACAGGGAGTGAGGGAGCAGCCGCGGGCGCTGCTCGATTCCATCCCGGGGATGCGACGGGTCGAGATGCCGCCCGGCGAGGCGTGCTGTGGGAGCGGCGGCATCTGGAGTCTGCGCCATCCGGACGTGGCCTCGAGCCTGCGGCAGAACCGGCTCGAGCGATTCGAAGAGAGCGGGGCGGACGTCCTCGTGTCGAACAACCCCGGTTGCCTGCTGCACCTAGGCGATGACGGACAGCCGGTCATGCACTTGGTGCAGGTCCTGGCGCGGGCCTACGAGGGCCGGCCGGTGGCGGCCGGAGCCGCCGCCGGCCGCGAACCTCGCGTCTCAGCGGCGATGCCTGCATGGCCCCCTGAGACGCCGGCACCACCCGAGGGGGCACCGGTCCTGCTGCACCCAGACGGGGACCTCGTCGCAGAAGCTATGGAGTCGCTGGCCCGGGGCGGATGGCTCGTGCACCGCTGCGCCGACCCGGGAGCGGCCCTGGACTACGTGAGCGGTCTGCTCGCGGCGGGGCAGTCGCTGGTGCTCGATCGCAGCGCCGAGGGAGCCCTTGAGGGCGCCGATGTCGCGGCCTGGATCCGCAGCATGGAGGAGAGGGGCGTGGGCGTGGTAGAGGCGGAGCCAGGCGTGGGGGTGGTCGGGGCGGCTTCAGACGGCGGAGGGCCGACTCCTGATGAGCCTCGGGCCGGGCGTCGCTTGACCCCCCCGACGCCCCATGAGCGGAGGGTGGCCCTCCTGGCGGCCGACGTGGGCGTGACCGGCGCTTCGTCGGTGGCGGCCCGTACCGGGACCGTTTTCTTGGCCGAAGAGCATGGTTGGGGCCGCCTCACCTCCAACATGCCCTACCGACACGTGGTAGTGGCTCGGCGCGACTGCGTCATGGCCGATCTGTACGACGGTGTGGCTCGCGTCGCGGGCCCCCCGACGTCGAGGCCCCGTCTGCCCCGCTACATCTCTGGGATCTCCGGTCCCAGCCGCACCGGCGACATCGACATGGAGATCGTCCAGGGCATGCATGGCCCCGGGGAAGTGCACCTGGTCATGGTGGGATAAGCGGGACACCGCGCGGAATAACACGAGACACAGCGCAAGCCCGTGATAAAATGAGCCGTCGTACGCAAGCATTCGTCTCTATCTAGGGGGTCCTGTATGAAGCGCTTTGTCGCTATCTCGCTATTCTTGCTGCTCGGCGTTGCCTTGATCGTGGGCTGCGGTGGAACGTCCACCACCACCACGGCTCCCGGGGCCGACGGCAGCACGACCAGCACCGCCGGAAGCACCGATACCACGGCGGCCATGGGTGAGCCCATCGTCATCGGGGTCGTGACGTCGCTCACCGGCCCGCTGGCAGCAACGGGCAGTCAAGTCGCTGTCGGTGTCCAGTTCGCCGCGAAGGAGTGGAACGACAAGGGTGGCGTCAACGGTCGCCCCATCGAAGTGGTGGTCGAAGACGATCAAAGCACGCCGAACGGCGCCGTCAACGCCTACAACGCGGTCCTGAGCAAGGACCCCGCGTTCACCGTGGGCCCGACGTTCACGCCTCTCATCATGCCGCTCGAACCCATCCTCAAAGACCAGGCCAAGCGGCCCATGTTCACCTCCGCCACCGGCACTCCCATCACCAAGGGCGGCGACGGCTGGTTCTTCCGGATGCGCACCAACGACGACAAGCAGGCTGCCATCCTAGCCCAGTTCGCCTTGGATACCCTGAAGACCCAGAAGCCGGGGCTCATCTACCCGAACAACGACTACGGTAAGAGCGGCTTGGCCGTGATGGAAGCCGCACTGGCTGACGCCGGCATCGAGTTCGTGGCCGTCGAGACCTTCAACCAGGGTACCGACAAGGATGTGAGCGCCCAGCTCAACAAGATCAAGAACGCCGGAGCCGACGTGCTCATCAGTTGGACCGTCCCCACGGATTCGGGCATGGTCAACGTGCAGGCCAAGCAGGTGGGCTTCGAAGGAGCGATCCTGGGCGGCCCGGGCTTCGGTACTCCTGAGTACCTGAAACTGGCCGGCGATTCCGCGGAAGGCGTGTACGCTTCCATCGACTCCATGGCCGGTCAGAGTGCAGAGACCGCCGACTGGAAGGCGTCCGTTCTTGAGGCCTTCCCGGATACGCCGGTGTCATTCGTCGTGAGCGCCCTCTACGACGCCACGAATATCGCGCTTGAGCAGATTGAGGCCGGAGCCGACTCACCCGAGGCACTCCGCGATGCCATAGCCGCGGTCAAGGACTACGCGGGCGTCACCGGCACCTACTCCTTCGATGCGGAGCACAACGGCCTGCATCAGGGTGTGGTGGGCCAGTGGACGGCGGGTAAGTTCGTCCCCGTCGAGACCATCGTCCAGCTGCCTGAGCAGTAAGCACTAAGCGGGCTGAGCGGGGGGCGGGCCATCCGCCCCCCGCTTTCCATGCCTCGGGGAAGTCCCTGTGAGCTACAACCTCCAACTTCTCGTCACCAGTCTTGCCATCGGGTCGGTGTACGGCCTGGTGGCCCTCGGCTTCGTGCTGCTGGTGAACAGCACCAACATCCTTAACTTCGCCCAGGGCGAGTTCGCCATGGTCGGG
>JBBRDB010000264.1:0-2653 GCA_038204345.1 Thermoleophilia bacterium
CACTCTGGCGCTGTCTGTGATATATGGCTGGCGGTTACAGATGCCTGGATGATTGTTGCTTATGTCCAGAGAAAGTCCGTGGCCGATGTCTAACCAGCGTGCGCCATCGAGACAAGGGCAAGACGTATAGGGTACGTTTCAACGGCCCTCGCCAGTAGTAGTAGCTCTTTCAGGGGGGAAATGCCGATGAATCAACAAGACTCCACCGAACAACAGATCAACGATGCAACCGTCAAGCGCTGTTTTGATGGCGCAGGGGGGGGCACGGCAGCCACTCTCAGTATGATGGCCCATGAGCACAATCTGCCGGCCAGCGCTGCGCGATATCGACTATACAAAGAGCTACGCTCCATCAGTGATTGGCTCAACGCAGTGTGTGATTCGGGGCGTGTCCTTGATGTCGGCTGTGGTGCGGGTGCTTGGGCCGAGATCTTCTCGAAACGCTATGAGAGTGTCGTAGGTGTCGAGCGAAGTGCAATGATGTTGAAGGCTGCCAAGGAAAGGGTGGCTCGCCTCCCTAATGTTACGATACTCGAAGGTGACTGTCGAAATGACCTTCCGGAAGGATCCTTCGACATGATCTTTTTGGGTGGCCTGTGTATGTATCTCAACGACGTCGACGTAATAGCCCTGCTTCGCTCTTTGAAGAACCGTCTTGTTGAAGGCGGGGCGATCATCCTCCGTGAGTCGACTGCACGTCAGGGTGCGTCCTTGGCACAGGGTGAGTATCAGGCCGTCTACCGAAGTGTGCACCAGTACCATCAATTGTTCGAGGGCGCGGGTCCCTTTCGCGTAGAAGTGCGGCGAAACTATGGCTACACAAGTATGGTGATGGCGGAGGAGTTGGTTGATCTGCGTCGGAGGTGGCTACCATTCTTACCCAAGGACTCCACCACGCTTGGCTCCTTGACGTGGTGGGCGCTTAGAGGAGCCACGCCGATAAGCTTCTGGGCTCTGCCCAGGATGCTCTCCCAACTCAACATCCCGTGGCCCAGATTAGAAAACCACTTCTTCAACCTGCGTCTAGTGGAGTAAGGGACTCGGAAGAATGAACAAAAAGACAATCTTCCATCCCTGCCTTAGGCCACACTCCACACGGGGGTCCCGGGGTCTTTGGCCGCCGCGGGGGGCTGACAGAACTGACGGAACTGCCAGCGGGTGTCAGGTTTGGCAGTCCGCGTACTATGGGTTACCCCGGGTAGGTCTATAGACACGAGGCGAAGTTCAGATGTTCCCACTGGGAAACAGGCTCGCGACGTTCTGGCCGATGAGCATGTTGTGACTCCTGTGGCCTTGGATAGCAGGATCTCGAGTAGGTTGATGGACTGGGCCGAAATGTATCGGAACTCCGACGCTTGAAGGAACTCGAGCAGGAGAACCTGCGCCTGAAGAAGCTGGTAGCCGACCTGAGGGGTCCGTAAATTCTCGATCGTTTGCCTGAGCGGCAGCATCCGTTAGGATCAGGGTTCCCAACTGACCGCACGAGATCGCGATCATGGCGCTCGCGAGATCGAGATCGTGGTCCTTACGCCATCAGCTCTGTGTGCTGTGAAGAGGTCGCCGTCTGCCGCTGCGGCGGAGTGATCGGATCCTACTAGCGGCAGCGAGCCGACTGCCGCCCCGCGACCTCTGGCGATCCTTGCCGGTTCCACCCCAGCCCGTGCTCCGCCGGCACCGCGAACTCATCAGGCGCAGGTGGACTTACCGAGGCAAGCGACGACTGGGGCGGCCGAGAATTGCGCGAGACACGACGACGCTTATCCTCCGGCCCGGCCAGGGAGAACCCGCGCTGGGGCTAGCTACGCATCGGAGGGCGAACTGAAGAAGCTCGGCATCCCAGTCTCCGCAACCGGCATCTGCTCAGTGCTTCGCCGCCACGGCTTTCAGCCGGCCCCCGCGACGAGACGGGCTTTCTTGGATAGGAGTTCTTGGCCGAACAAGCCGCCGGTATCATGGCTGGTGAAGACGGGTCACTACCAACGCCGCCGCCGGGTGGAGTTCCACTTCACTCCCACCCACGCCTCCTGGATGAATCAGGTGGAGGTGTGGTTCAGCATCCTCACCCGGGGGGCCCTGCAGGGAGCGAGTTTCACCTCGCCTCTGCAGGTGCGGACCGCCATCGAGGCCTTCGTGGCCGCCTACAATCCGACGGCCGAGCCCTTCCAGTGGCGCAAGCGGGCGGTGCGGAACACTCTCCTCAGGAAGAGCTACGCTGAGTTATGCAAGTAGGTACTAGGTGGTCCCAGTGCGCAGAGCGGCCAGCCGCGCTTCCACCTCGGCGTTCTCGATCTCGTCCTCCAAGCCTTCGAACTGCGCGTCCAGCGATGACGCGGCGAGTTCGGTCTGCCCCGCTACCTTGGCCTCCTCCCGGCGGATCTTGTCCTCGAAGCGCGAGATCTCGCTGGTGGGATCGGTGAGGTCGATGCTCTTGATGCTGTCATAGACCCGCGTTTGAGCGTCGACCATCTTCGCCCGCGACACAAGCTCGGTGCGCTTGCTCTTCAACTCGTCCAGCTTCACGTGCATCTGGTCGAGGCCGGTCTTGAGTTTGGTCACCACCACTGTCTGTTGCGCGATCTGCGGCGCAAGTTCCCGGGCGTCGTTCTCGTAGTCGATCTGCTTCTTCAAGGCGATCCGGGCGAGGTTGTCGAAC
>JBBRDB010000265.1:0-2643 GCA_038204345.1 Thermoleophilia bacterium
ATCCTGGCGGGTTTTTCTTTCCCCGAAGGAGTTCCCCCTCGTCCTAGCTAAGCCGCCGGTGCCCCCGCGGCCAACACCTCGCTCGTCGCATACTCTTTGAACGCCTCAACCGACGTGAAGTACAAGTACCCCGCCTGGTTGACCGTCTGCTGCACGTATTAGGGCTCTTCCAGCAGCACGGCCACGGGCTGCGACAGACCCTCCTGCAGGCCATCCGGCCAGGCCGCGTCGATCACGGCCAGCAGAGCCCCGGTGTCGACGACGGCCGCTTCCAGGCCGTGCACCTTCATCGCCGCCCTTTTTCCGTGGCCCCCATCCAGACGAGCAGCCCGCCTGCCTACGCCGCCCAGTGCGTCGGGAACCAGCAAGTCCACCGTGACAATCGCAGGCACGCCTCCAATAACCTGCAGCGATGACCAGATGCCGACCGGTCTTTGGGGTTCGGCAAGAAAGAAGCCCGCCCGCTCCATGGCCTCCGTCAGGCCCGGCAATGGCAAGAGGAGGCGGGGTCCACAGCGATGTCTGCATCGGTCGTGTACTCGGCTACGGCCAGCGTCCCAGCACCGGTGTGGAGGTAGATCGCCTGGGCCCCCACCAGTATGAGGGCCTGACGCTGTCCGCCCAACGCTTCGAGCGCATCCAGCAGCACCCGGCGGGCCGCCACATATTCAGGGTCGTACACGCCAAGCCTCCACGTTCGCCTGCATCCACTGGAGCAGAGCCTCGCCCTCGGACGGGTTCCTCCCCGGACCGGTCAGGAGATCAGCGACCGCCTGGCTCGGCGCCACGTAGCACAGCCCGTCCACCTCTCGAGCGCGCTCGTAGACGAAGGTATACGCAGGCTCGATGAGGAGCACATTCGCCCCGGCATCGGTAGGTGTGAGTCCGAGTTGGTCGGCCAGGCGGACGGCGTCGTCGACATAGCAGATGGCCATCCGGGCCGGAGCAATCGGAGCGACCGTACGGGCGGCAAGGGACCCGGTGAGCGCGTAGCGCGGCGCAGCGCCCCCGCCTGCCGCAATCCGCAGCTTTTCCGTGAACGAATCCACACCTCGTGGATCGAGGAAGGAGAAGGGACGGTTGGACTCCAGGAGTGAGTAGTCCTCCGTCCATCTGCGGATGAGAGCGGCCCACTCCACCTGTTTCACCGGCCCACGGGGCGACCGCCTCACCAGATCCTCGCGCCCCATCCTCACAAGGATGCGCGACACGAATCCCGGATCGGTCCCGGCAAGCCCCGCGAGTAGCCGCACGCCCAGAGGCGGCACAAAGTCGACAAGGGCCCGCACGATGCACGCGGCCTTGGCTCCCTTGAGCGACCGCGCAGGGCGATCCGTGCGCCAGGGGTCTTTGTCCGCTCCCTGCCGCTCGATGTAAACAGCCGGATCGTCGATTCTGAGCAATAGGTTGCCGGTCAGGTCGATGTAGCCCGCGCCGCCCTGCCCGATCTTCTCGCGCGTGCGTTCCCCTAGGTATGGCGCTGCGATCACAGTCGTGCCCGGGGTCCCCCGTCGTAGCCTACCTAGCTGAGCGAGCATCCCATCCACGTCCTTGGGATCGACTCTTGCCTTCACTTCGATCACCAGTGTTGCCGTGCGACCATCCGGGGCCACAATCTCCGCGACCGCGTCCGGCCGCAGCCCTGGGGTCGAAGGCTCCCTGCGCAGCAGCCAGGAGGGCGGGACTCGAGCCGCGAGTTCCTCCAGGGCCTTCTCCAGCACGGTGTTGTCAGAAAATGGCTTGTTGCTCATCATGCGCAACATAATAGATCAAGACAACATTGGACGCAAGGGCTCTTTGTGGGTTTCAGTCCCCGTCTGTCGACAAAGACGAAAGCCGAGAAACCTTCTCGTAGACCTCAGGCGCGAACCCGGCCGCCGCCGCGGAGCGCACCAACTGATCCTGCGACTCCATCAGCCCTCTTCCTCCCACCCACGCTCAAGCACATACTCGGGCACCACGAGGTTCCAGGGATGTACGAGCCTGCCGGGCGTACGCGACGCATCAAGATAGCGAGGCTGGCGGGGAGCGTGGCCGCGAAGGGCCTCCAGGTACTTCTCTTCAACCATGAGAGCATCGGCGTGGTGCTCGAGGAAGAGACCCACACGCGAAGCCGTGAGCGCTGACCCGAGAGCGAGCACGTGCGCGACGACGGCGTCCAGGTCGAGGTACTCGATCATCTCCAATGACCGCCAGACCTCTTCCCACCCTCCCGAGCGTTCGGGCTCGTGTAGCACATCGACCATGGTGCGTTCGAGGCTCGTGACGCGGACGTGGCCACCGGCATGCGCGCGCTCCACCACGCCGCCCCCACGGTCCTCCAAGACCCGCAGGGACGCGGGATCTTGGACCGGCACGAATTCCGCGCCCTGGATCACCATCGGTCGCCGGCGATCACGAGCCAGGTAGTAAAAGCGGCTCCACACCGAGTACGTCTTGCCGAAGAACTGCAGGGCGGCATGGTAGGCGACGACGGCGTCCGGCGCCAGGTGCCCGGCGAGCAGGTAAGGGTCGACCGTCACTTCTTCGGGAGACACGCCCCGCGGAACCGTCGCGTAGAGACCTCGCCGCACACGTAGAAGCCGGCCCGACGCAATGTTGTGTGCCAGCAGGTTCTTGCTCGTGCTGAGCTTGGCGCCGCTC
>JBBRDB010000266.1:0-2599 GCA_038204345.1 Thermoleophilia bacterium
TCACGCCCCATCTCCGACGTCTCGCCCTTCGCGGTGCCGGACGGGCGTGATCGATGACGCCTGAGGCAAGGGTCGGAGGCGGAACCTCTGCGGAGCGTCCGGTACGATGGCGGCGTATGACTCGTAGCCGGCGCTCCGGGCCAACTCGAGCGCGTGATCGAAGTCCCGGCCCACGTCCTCGGGAACGTGCGCGTCGGAGCCGAAAGTCACCGGCACGCTCCCTTGTCTGAGCAGCCGGAGGAGGTCGATATGCGGATAGGCCTCGGCCACGGGCTTGCGCAGGCCGGAGGTGTTGACTTCCACGGCCACGCCGGTGCGGGCGACGCGGGCGACAAGGGAACGGGCCGCCTCGAGGAACGGTCGTTCGGGCCTGTGGCCGAACTTCTTCACCAGATCGAGGTGGCCGAGTACGGTGAATGCTCCAGTCTCGGCAGCTTCCGCCACCAGCTCGAAGTAGCGCCCGTAGACCTCTCCGACATCGCGGTCTGTCCAGCTCTCCCGACGGCGAGGGTCGTCGAAAGCCCAGCCGTCGATGAAATGGACCGATCCGATGACGTAGTCGAACGGATATGCGTCCAGGAGTTCCCGGGTGGCCTCGAAGGAGTCGGGTTGGTAATCGGCCTCTACGCCGAGAAACACGAACCCTGGGTACGCGCTCTTCAACTCCAGCACCTCGTCCACATAGTCGGCTACCTCGGACACGTCCATCGAGAGTTCCGGGTCGCGGTGGCCGATGAGGGGGAGGTGGTCGCAGACGCCGACGCCTGTGAGCCCGCGCTCTTGAGCGGCCCGGACGTACTCGGCCGCCGAGCCGCGGGCATGCCCGCAGCGATAGGTGTGGGTGTGGTAATCCGGTAGCCCGCTCACGCCGACCTCCCCGGGGAGTGGTCGGTGTCGAGTACGAGAGTGAAGGGCCCGTCGTTGACGAGGCTGACACTCATGTCCGCGCCGAAACGGCCCGCAGCGGTGGGAACGCCCCGGGCCTCGAGACAGCCACGGAAGCGCTCGACGAGTTCGGCGGCGGCGTCCGGTGCGGCCGCATCGGTGAACGAGGGCCGCCGTCCCTTGCGGGTGTCGGCGAACAGTGTGAACTGACTCACCACCAGCGCCTCTCCGCCCACGTCGAGTATAGAAAGATTCGTCTTGCCCTCGGCGTCTTCGAAGATACGTAGGTTCGCGATCTTCTCGGCCAGAATCTCGGCCTCGCCGAGTCCGTCGGAATGGCCGATGCCCACCAGTATCAGAAGGCCGTGGTCGATACGGCCGACTTCCGCGTCGTCCACGTGGACGGCTGCTTCAGTGACCCGCTGAAGGACTGCCCTCATCGCCGCGCCTTCGAACGGTCGCTCGATTCGAACTGCGGGTAGGTTGCATCCGTTGAGGCGGCACCCGCATCGACAGTGGGCCGGGATCTCAGCAACTCTCCCTCCCAACGACCGTCTTCCTCTCTCCGACGGGGGACCACGAGTGCGAACTCGTTGACGATGTCCTCGTCGCCGTTCACCAGCACCTCGATATAGTTGCCGGTGAGGGACACGAGCCGGCCGTCGTCACTCCATTGCCTGAGCACGAGGGCCCGCAACTGCTTCCCGGCGAAGCCTGCCTGAAAGTCCGCGTCCTTAGCGCGTCCTATCTCGCGTAGCCGGGCGCTCCGCCCCGAGATCACTTCGGGCGCGACTTTCGTCGGCGCCCGCGATGCCTCAGTGCCGGGCCGATCGCTGTAGGGGAAGACGTGAAGGTAGGTAAGGGGCAGCCGGGTGACCAGTTCAACGGTCTCGGCGAACTCCTCCTCGGACTCGCCCGGGAATCCGACGATGACGTCCGCACCGATGGCCGCTTCGGGGAAGGCCTCGCGTACGGCCAGAACGCGCTCCGTGTACTGGTCGACGGAATAGGGCCTGTGCATCCGCCTCAACACGGTATCCGAGCCAGATTGGAGGGGCATGTGGAAGTGCTCGGCGAACCGGCTCCCGGCCTCAGTCGCCGCGGACAGTAAGGGTCCGTCGACTTCCAGAGGCTCGATGGAGCTGAGCCGCAATCGGGGAACCGAGGTCTCACGCAGTAGCGCCCGCAGCAGGTGGGCAAGCGGGCCTTCATCTGTATCGCGCCCCCACCATCCAAGATGGATGCCGGTAAGCACCACTTCTCCGTAGCCCCGCTCTGTCAGGAGGCGCACCTGGTCCAGCACGTCAACCTTTCGCATGCTGCGCGAGGGGCCGCGCGCGACGGGGATCACGCAGTAGCTGCAGCGGGAATCGCACCCGTTCTGAACCTTGAGGAACGCCCGTGTGTAGCCGGAGAAATGCGTGACGAAATCGCCGGCGAAGACGGTGTCGGCGGTGTAGGGCGTGACCAGCGTGGCCGCCGTGGGCTTTCGGGAGCTTTCAAGCAGGCCTTCGATGTGCTCGGCGAGCTTGGTCTTATCTACATTGCCCAGAACGAGATCGACACCGGGGATAGCCGCGATCGTCTCCGCGGCCACCTGTGCGTAGCAGCCGGTGACCACCAGCCTGGAATCCGGGTCGGATCGCCTCACGCGGCCGATCTCGTTGCGGCAGGAACGGTCGGTCTTGCCGGTGACGGTGCAGGTGTTCAGCAC
>JBBRDB010000267.1:0-2579 GCA_038204345.1 Thermoleophilia bacterium
GACGCGATGACACCGATGGAGCGCATGGGTTCCGTCGAGCCTACGATGTCGCTCGAGGAACTGGTCGAGTTCTTTCACGGCACCGGCCACCACGGTGTCCCTGTCTTGGACGAGGACGGTCGTCTCGTGGGCTTGGTCACCCTGCGAGATCTGGAAAGAGGCCTGTCTACCGTGGGTGTCGAAGGCACCGTAGCCGACATCATGACGCTGGAGCTGGAGGTGGCCTACCCCGACGAGTCCTTGGAGTCCGTTCTGCGCCGTTCCGGCGGCTTCGATGTGGGGCGCATACCGGTGGTCGATCGGGACGACCCCGTCACCATCTTGGGCATGCTCCGCCGGGGTGACATCATCCGTGCCTACAGCGATGCGCTGCACAAGCGGGAGGATTGGTTCCATCGGCTCGACCGACGCAGGGTGGAGCACGCCACTGGGAGCCACGTCGTGGAATTCGATATCTCGGAAGGGGATATCGCGGTGGGTCGAGCCCTTCGCGACCTCGACCTCCCGCCCGAGTGCTTGATCATCTCGATCCACCGCAAGGGCACCCGCCTCGTGCCGCGGGGCGGCACTCGACTGGAAGCCGGCGACCACGTGGTCGCGGTCTCCCCCTACGACGGCGGGCGGCGGCTCAGACGCAGCCTCATAGGGTAGGCCGCCGGCCGTCTCCACGGCCCACGCGGCTGCCCCCGTGGGGTCACCTAGCTCAGTTCGATCCGACGGCGTTGAAGGGGTTGATAGGCGCGTAGTCGTCGGTCATACCAGTGTAGTCATCGAACCAATAGGCGTCCGGGTTGCTCGGGAAGACCATGAAGCGGGCTTTGTCCGTTGGGTCTGCCGCTCGGTGATAGCGGAAGTAGGTCTCGGTCTCGGTGTGTCCCACCACCTCGATCTTGCCCGTGGCGTGCGACATGACGAGCCGCGCCCGCATGGCCAAACCGGAGCATTTCATGCGCGCCTGCTCAAAGATCTCGAATGACTCTTCGATGGGCACGGCGAAGTGACGGTTGCCCTGAGTGGGGCGTCCGATGAACAGGTAGTAGGGAGGGACGCCGACGTAGGAGAGACGGTTGAAGAGCTCGCCCAGCACTTCGGGGTCGTCGTTGACGCCGCGTAGGATGGGAGTCTGGTTCGCGGTCACCACACCCGCCTTCTGCAGCAGGTTGAGCGCCCTCACCGCCTGCGGCGTCAGCTCTCGCGGGTGGTTGAAGTGGGCCATGACATAGATCTTCTTGTCGTCCAGACTGTGGCGCGCGAGTGTTCCAAGGAGTTCGGGGCCGTCGATGATCCTGAAGGGGTTGAAAGCCGGCATCTTGCTGCCGATCCGAATGACCTGCACGTGCTCGATCGTGCGCAGCTCAGACAGGATGTAGTCGATGCGTTTCGTGGAGAGTAGGAGCGGGTCGCCTCCGGTCAGCAGCACATTGTTGATCTCCGGGTGCTGCCGTATGTATTCGATGCCCGACCCGATGTCGCGCTGCACCTCTGTGTTGTCTTCCATGAAGAGGCGCTTGCGGAAGCAGAACCGGCAGTAGCCGCCACAGAGATAGTTCACGAGCAGAAGACCCGTGAACTCATACTTGTGCTCGCAGCCGGGGACCACAGTGTACGAGTGCTCGTTCGACGCGTCCAGGCGCCCCCAATCCTCCAACTCTTCGGGGCTGGGGATGATGATGCGTCGGATGGGATCGTCGGGATCGTCCCAATCGATCAGACCGAGGTAGTAGGAGTTGGCCCTGAAGGCGAAGCGGGCGGCGACCTCTTCGAGCCGGGCGAGCTCCTCCGGGGGCACGGCGTCTATGTGGGACAACCGGGACACGTACGAGGTCTTCTTCGCGGTGACCTTGGTCATGTGCACCTCCGTTGCGGGCCTCCGCGCAGTGACGGAAAGGCATGCATCGCTCGTCGGGGGGCTGTCGGGCCAAGGGTGCGTGAGCACCGTTGCCGCCAATCAAGGCGGTCGTTGCTGCGTCATGGACACAGACCCGATCACGTGACCGGGTTAGTAGCATACCCCAGACCGGCCGACTATCTCAAGGCACGCACTTCTTGGGGGCTGGCGGTCGGTTGGCGGGGGCCGAAGGGCTCCAGAGAGGGTCGCCTACGCCGGCGGTGGTGCTGGAACCGCCGGCCGATGACGGGAACGGACCGATTCGCAGCCTGCTACGCAGTCGCGAGGTCGGGATCCTCTGACCGCTCTCGCGGCACTTCAGTGATCGGCGCACTCAGTGGCACGGCCTCAAGGCCCAGTGGGAGGCCCCCGCTATGTTCTATGTTTCCAGAGACGGCCTGTGCGTCGGAGTCGTCTAGCTTACCCGATTCAATCACCGGAGTGTTCGGAAGCCGGGGCACCCGACCCTTCTCTGAAACCCACCGGCCGCTGGCCCGCAGCGCCGCTCTGTTCACGCCGGCTCAGGATAGATAGTATGCGCCAATGGCTAGAGGCGGCGATCTCCCTGACGTCTACCCGGACGACCGCCCTACGTGGCAACCGCCCGACTCTAAGCAGGGCCGTCGCGAGGATCTGCTTGCTATCGTCACCATGCTTTGCTTCACGGCCTCGGGGCTGGCAATCAGCCTAA
>JBBRDB010000268.1:0-2537 GCA_038204345.1 Thermoleophilia bacterium
ATCCGGTCGCGGACGCCATCGCGGGCGGCCTCGTGAGTCTCGAGGTACACAACATCCGCGACTACACACCGCTCAACCACCGGCAGGTGGACGACGCCCCATTCGGCGGCGGTCCGGGCATGGTCATCCGGGTGGACGTCATGGCAGCCGCCCTGCAGGGGGTGTTCGGCGTGGAACCGCAACAGGTGAGGGACGAGCGTGACGTGTTGCTGCTCACTCCCGCGGGAGAGCCGTTCGACGACGGTAGGGCGGTCGAGCTTGCCCACGGCAGTCGCGACCTGGTGCTTCTCTGCGGTCGCTACGAGGGTTTCGATACGCGTGTGGGCGAGTTGTTCGCCGGCGGAGAGGTGTCCGTAGGTCCGTACGTCCTCGCCGGGGGCGAGGTGGCCGCCTTGGCCGTCGTGGAGGCCGTGGTGAGGAAGATACCGGGGGTGCTCGGCAACGAAGCGAGCCTGCTGGAGGAGTCGTTCAGCGAAGGCTTGGCGGGCGCGGTCGAGTATCCTCACTACACGCGGCCTCGGGAGTTCATGAGCGCCGAGGTGCCGGAGATCCTGCTGAGCGGCAACCACGCGGCCATCGACCGGTGGCGGAGCGAGCGCGCCAAGCCGTCACGCTGGCCCGCATGGACGATGAGCCCGGGAGCACCCGATCCCATGGGCTGAAAGGTTGAATTCGGCCGAGCTTTGGAGTAAGTTTCGCTGTCTTCATTCGCGGGTCACCCATACACATGCGACGAACAGGTCTGAGGGAAATCTGAGATGAGCATCATAGAAGCGCTGGAACAGCAGCAACTGAGAGACGATGTGCCCCGCTTCAAAGCAGGGGATACGGTGCGGGTGCACTTCAAGGTCATCGAAGGTGCGCGCGAGCGTATCCAGGTGTTCCAGGGCATCTGCATAAAGCGGCAGGGCGAGGGCGTGCGCGAGACCTTCACGGTGCGCAAGCAGTCCTTCGGCGTGGGCGTTGAGCGCACCTTCCCCGTGCACTCCCCCAAGATCGAGAAGCTCGAAGTCACCGCTATCGGCGACGTGCACCGAGCCAAACTCTACTACCTGCGCGGCAAGGTAGGCAAGAAGGCCAGAGTCAAGGAGAAGCGGATCTGAGCGGATCCGCCTGATGCTGAGGCTTCCACGCAGAGCCTCATTCCGAGGCCAGGCCGGATCGTCACTGCTGGGATCGCTCCTGGAGGTCGTGCTCATCGTGGGCGCGGCCTTCGTGTTGGCGTTGATCATCCAGCAGTTCGTCGTCAAGCCTTTCTACATCCCCTCGGAATCGATGGAGCCGACCCTGGTCAAGGGCGACCGGGTGCTGGTGAACCGGTTCGAGTACCGCTTCACCGACCCCAAACCGGGGGACGTGGTGGTGTTTCACCCGCCTATCGCACCCGATGAGGACTACATCAAACGGGTGGTGGCGGTGGGTGGGGACACCGTCGAAGTCAAGGACGGCGCTCTCTACGTCAACGGCGTGGCCCAAGACGAGCCCTACCTGAAGGATCCCTCTATCAATGGCCTCTTCCCAGAGGAGACCGTACCTGAGGGATATCTCTTCGTCATGGGCGATAACCGCAACCGCAGCGGCGACTCCCGAGTGTTCGGGCCGATCGAGCTGGACAGCATCCTTGGCGGGGGCTTCCTGGTGTACTGGCCCCCGGGGAAGATCGGCGGGTTGTAGGCCGGTTGCCGCACGACTCGGGCCGGTGAGCGCATCCATGGGCGCACGTAACCATCACCCGCTGCGAGATCCGTTCGGTTTCGACCGGAGGCGCCTGGCCCGCCTCGTTGGCTCTGGCCGCGTCGTGGCGGGGGCGGATGAAGCCGGGAGGGGTTGTCTCGCCGGTCCTCTGGTGGCGGCGGCCGTCGCGCTCGACTACAGCCGGCCCCTCGGCCGGGTTCTCACGGGACTCACCGATTCGAAGGCTCTTACCCGCCCGGCGCGAGAACACCTCTACCCACGCATCCTGCGCACGGCCTTTTCGGTTTCGATCGTGGCCGTCTCCCCCGAGACCATCGACCGAGTGGGCCTCCACCGCTGCAACATCCAGGCGTTGGGTGAGGCGGTGCGGCGTTTGGGCGGCCGCTACGACCTGGCCTTCGTCGATGGGTTCGCGCTCCCCGACGAGCGCTTGAGGACTCTTCAGCTCATCGGCGGCGACGGAAAGAGCGCGGCCGTGGCGGCCGCCTCGGTCATCGCCAAGGTTACCCGCGACCGCCTCATGTGCAGCCTCAGCGAGCGCTACCCGGGCTACGGGTTCTTCGAGCACGTCGGCTACGCCACCAGGGTCCACCGGGCCACCCTGCTCGAACTGGGCCCCTGCGAGATCCACCGACGCAGCTTCGTGGGCGTGGATTCCCTCCAGCTCGATCTGTTCTGCGAGGCGCCCGTCTCCGACTAAGGTCCGATGTCCCCGGGCGGCGCCTGCCGCTATCGTCCGTGCTGTGCCCCAAGGGGGGCGAGGATCCTCGGGAAGGAGATGCGGTGAGGACGACGGCTGTCGCGCGAGGGAGAATGGCCGAGGAAGCGGCCGGGGACTACCT
>JBBRDB010000269.1:0-2465 GCA_038204345.1 Thermoleophilia bacterium
TCGACGGGTGCGTCACTCCGTAGTAGTTCGTCGCCGTCGCGTACTGGTCGGCCAGGGAGTTCAGGTACGGGGCGTTGGTGTTCCCGATGACACTCGACTGCGAGTGGTTCTCGAGCATGATCACGTACAGGTGGTCGAAGGCGCCGTGGGCACGGTCGTCCTGGCGGTGCGCACCGCTCTGACCACCGGAACCGGCGGCGAGTGCAGGGGCGGCGGCGAGACCGAGCGTCGCGACAACGGCCGCGAGCACGGTGGGGGTGAGTCGACGCATTGGGTTCCTCCTCCTCCTCCAGCGGGCGCTGGAAAGGCCGGGACATTACGCCCGATCGGAGGTCGCCGCAACCTTTCCGCTCCTGCAAATGTGGCGTGATCGACCCTTCTCAGCGGGCTCTTACCCTTCACCCGGTGTTCGCCTGCGGCCACCGAGAATGTCTGAGAGTCCGGGCTGCCGACAGTGTCCGGCTCGCGGCGCAATGA
The DNA here is from genome assembly GCA_038204345.1 of Thermoleophilia bacterium. Lineage (GTDB taxonomy): Bacteria > Actinomycetota > Thermoleophilia > RBG-16-64-13 > RBG-16-64-13 > JAHJSA01. Next base: position 478 of record JBBRDB010000269.1, read on the forward strand.
CGCGGCTCAGCCGGGCGATCTACGAATGGGACAGTTTGTCGATTCGAGTTCGCCAGCGGTGCCCTGGATCGGGCTAGAGTGCAGACCGCCGGCCCGTTGACGAGGTTTGGATGGACATGAACGAGAATCGGATCGCCGAATTCCGCCGACTGCACTCCACTGGGTGCTTCGTCATGCCGAACCCGTGGGACGCGGGGAGCGCGCGGGCGCTGGAACAGCTGGGATTCAAGGCTTTGGCCACGACGAGTGCCGGACTGGCCTGGACTCTGGGTCGCACGGACACGCAGGTCACCCGCGATGAGGTACTCGACCATCTCCGTCTCATCGTGGGCGCTGTGACGGTGCCAGTCAACGCTGACTTCGAGGGCGGCTACGCGGTGGACCCTGCCGACGTGGCGGCGAACGTGACGATGGCCGCGGACACGGGGATCGCCGGGCTCTCGATCGAAGACGCTTCGGGAGACGAGGCCCATCCACTGTTCGAGTTCGACCTGGCCGTGCAACGTGTTAGCGCCGCACGACGAGCGATCGATGAGAGCGGCACGGGCATCGTGCTCACGGGACGCTCCGAGGGCTTCGTGTGTGGGCGTCCCGACATCGATGAGACCATCCGTCGACTCCAGGCATACGCCGAGGCCGGCGCGGATTGCCTCTACGCTCCTCGGATCGACAAGCTCGAACACGTCTCGGCGGTTGTGGCCGCGGTGTCACCGAAACCAGTGAACCTGTTGATCAATGCTCCGTTCATCACCGTCGCCGAGGCAGCACAGTTGGGCGTACGGCGGATCAGCGTGGGGGGCACACTCGCGCGTACAGCATGGGGTGGATTCCTGAAGGCCGCCGAAGAGATCGCGGAATCGGGGACGTTCTCGCGTTTCGACCACTTGCCCAACGTCGACGGCCTGCTCGGCGGTTGAAGGGCGGGGCGGCCCCCTGGCGAACTACCGGATCGCGGCGCTGCGACACGCGGCAGCCTCATGCTCGGCTTAAACAACGCCACGGATTGGTCACAACTGCACGATTTGCGTCCGACAGTCTGCCCTTCTTGACCAATCGGCGGGCCTCGTTGAGCTGACTTCTCGCGGTCGGCGGAACTGGCGCCCATAGTGGGCGCTGTGATGCCTGCCCCACGGCGGGCGATAGGCGGCGGAGTGATGCACCGCACGACCTGCTGCCTATAGCGGATGTCTGATGCCAGGATTGGTCGAAGGCGGGACTTGATTGACCTGCAGGACTATGCGCCACGTCGCTGCACGAGAAGCGTCCCAACGCTGACCTTGGTCGGCGAGCCGGGCCGCGGGTGTCGGTAGCCGCGGTACGTCGGCAAGGCCGAGCGCAGTCTGGCGGTGCGTGATGTCGTCCCCTCACGGTCTGGCTCACTCCAGCAGGCGCCGCTGGATCGCGGTACGAGCTTTCGCGATGGCGGTGTCGTCTGAGTGCAACACGGAGATGACGTTCGTGCCGGCGAGGATGACTCCGAGTTCGAAAGCCAGTTGGGCACTGTCGACGCTGTCGAGCTCTCCCTGCTCGACGGCCTGGCGTGCCTCTTGCTCTAAGAGGTCCGTCCACTCCCGCTGGTATCGGGCGACCAGGTCGTGCACCGGGCCGGGGCGCGCGCCGAGCTCGGCCGATGCGGCGACGAAGAAGCAGCCGCCCGGGAAGAACCTGCGCTGCACGTGGTCCAGATACCCCTCGCACAGTGCCTTGAGCCGCGGCCGGCCCGGGGTCGTGGACGACAACGCCGGAACGACGACGTCTTCGAGGAAGCTTTCGCGGGCTGCCTCGACCGTGGCCAACTGCAGCTCTTCCTTCGAGCCGAACAATACGTAGACGCTGCTTTTCGGCATCCCGATGACCCGAGACAGTCGCCCGATGGAGAGACCCCCCAGGCCTTCCACCGTCGCCAACCTGGTGGCCTGCTCCAGGACACGCTTTCGTGACCGGTCGCCGGGCGCTCTACGTTCCGGCCGAGCGGCACCCCCCTCACC
>JBBRDB010000270.1:0-2452 GCA_038204345.1 Thermoleophilia bacterium
TGCGCGAGGACAACGAGGACAGCACCGGGTCCACCCTCTGGCTCATCGTGGATGAGTTCTGATGAGCACCGCCATTTGGTTCGTCGAGTTCACGGACTACGACGGCGGCAAACACAGCGAGCCCGCCAATTGCGGAACCGCTTGCGGTGTGTGCTGCGAGTTTTCAAACACGGAGCAAGGCGCCCACGAGTTCGCCGAGGCCGCTTCGCAGTGGCGCGACGCTGCCCCGCCTCGTGCCTACCTCGCGGAGGTCGAATGAGCACCATCGCCGACGCCGGCCATTACATCGACACGAGCCCCGAGCTGGAGTTCGGCGAGCTGGTCGGCCGCCCGAAGCTCTCGGCCGCGGAGATCGTCAGCAACGTCACCAGCTGGCTGCAGTCCGACGTGGCCACCGAGCCGTTCGATCGGCACGTCACCACCGCCGATGAGTTCGAGTTGGCCATGGTTCGCCGCGAGGCGTTGCAGGAGGTGCTCCGCCACCTGACCCGCCTGGGCGCAGTGGAGTTCCTATGAGAGGGGCCCCTGTCAAGGGGCCACGGGACGCGAGCCCCGAGGGCCTTGACAAGCCCACCATGAGTGCCGTGCTCCAGCACTACGGGGTGGACTACCGCGACAGCACGCTGGGATGGCAGTCTACGCTGTGCCCCGTGCACAGCGAGGACACCGCTTCGTTTCGCGTGAGCACTGAGGATGGCGGGTTCCTGTGCCAGGCGTGCGGGATACAAGGTGGCGACGTCCTTGATTTGATCATGATCAAGGAAGAGTGTGACTTTCCCGCGGCCAAGCGCATCGCCGCCGGCATCCCCGGCGAGCGGTCTGGCAAGCGAGTGACCTCCGGTCGGCCGCCGCCAGTCGCGAGGCGCGAGTCTGGATATCGCCCATCGTTCGGCCGAAAACGAAGGGGGTAGCCGCGTGGCCGTCAAGCCACTCTCGCCCCAGCAGAGGTCCGCCCTCGAGCGGGCCACTGATCGATATCAGAGGGACCTGGAGAACGACGAGGAAGCTCGTCGCTACCTGGAAGAGGAGCGGGGTCTGACCTTCCCCACCATCGGCCGGTTTCGACTGGGCGTTGTTCGGAGGCCGATCAACGACAGTCACCGGAGATTCCGCAATCGGATCTCCATCCCCAATATCTGCGCATCGGGCGCGGTGGTTGGCATCAAGTACAGGCTCATCGAGTTCGGCGACAAGGTCATCGACGATGATGAGGGCGCCGAGGTAGAGACGGCGCAGCCCGACGACGCGCCGAAGCCCAAGAAGGTCCTGAAGTACGACCAGGAGGCGGGCGCGCCGCTCAGGCTGTTCAACCTCCAAGCCCTGAATTACGCCGGTTCGAAGCTGTGGGTCACTGAAGGTGAATGCGATACGCTTGCCCTCGAGGACATCGGACTCCCGTCGATCGGGATCCCCGGCGCCAGCCACTGGGGCAAGTCCCACGCCTACCGCGCACGGATCCTCGAGGGGTTGCAGGTCACGTTGATGCGTGACAACGACGTCGCCGGTCAGAGGTTGGCCGACGCCATGAAGGAGGTCGACGGGCTCGTGGTCCGCGACTGCAAGCCGTGGAACGACGTCACGGACTATCTTCTCAACGAGGGCCCAGAGGCCCTCTACGCCAGGGCCACCGGATTGGACACAGAGACATGACGACGGGCACAGAGATATGAGCAGTCGAGACGAGCCGGTCGCGGTGCTGGTAGTGCCGGCCGACCCGGCCTATGGCGAACTGATCGCGGCATTCCTTCAGGTCATGACGCTCAGGCGTCTGAGCACCCATTGCGACAACCACGGCAACAACGAGCAGATGGCAGTGGCATGGTGATGCACTTCAGGGGATGCTTGACAACGGAAAGGCCATGGAACCATGATTGAAACATTGCTTGCACCCAACGAGGTCGAGCGCAAGCTTGCGCGACTGTTGAAGGAAAAGTCCGAAAGCGAGATTGAGAGTCGTAATGATCTTGACGGGGTGGCCGGGCAATTGCATGTAGCACGCTCAGGCCTTGATGCCTTGCTTTGGCAAAAGGAATGGCCGATCGAGCAGGCTCTGCGCATAGCAGTCGGATTGGGCGTTGTCGATGAGGAGATGATCAACGTCCTCACTCGTCAGCAAGAAAGGTAGGGGGGCTGGGGGATGCATTCTGACCTGCGGAAAGCCGAAGAGACGCTCGGGATTAGTCTGCCAAACATCGCAGCGGCCGCTGCCACCACGACAAAGTTGCGGGCCGACGCCAAGAAGGCCGTTCTTGATAAGCTGTACGAGCAGTTGGGGCACCAGGCTTCTGGAAATACAGGACTCGACATTATCGCCTTCGGCTCAATGGCTAGAGACGAAATGGGACCTGGCAGCGATTTCGATTATTTGGTTGTCGCACACGAGTTGGGCTCGGATCCTCGAACGCTCCAGATCCATCGCGACGCTGCAAACTATGCCCTTGAGCAGACAACG
>JBBRDB010000271.1:0-2451 GCA_038204345.1 Thermoleophilia bacterium
CGACCCCGCCGCGCGGCGGCGTAGCGCCGCCGCGGTCGCCCGCTTCGTGGAAGAGGCGCGCGGACTGGGAGTCGAGTGCATCAGGCTCGTGGGCACCAGCGCCACGCGTGACGCAGCGGATGGACTCGAGTTCATCGAAGGCCTGGGGGAGAGCCTTCAGGTGTCTGCGCGGGTGGCTTCCGGGCCCGAGGAGGCTCGGCTGTCATTTCTGGGTGCGACCCTCGACGTGGGAGCCGACGCGGTGGTCATCGATGTGGGCGGTGGCTCCACCGAGATCGTGGGTTCGACTGACGCAGTGAGTCTCGACCTCGGCTGTGTGCGTGGCACGGAGGCGTGGTTCACGGCCGACCCGCCGCCGCCCGCAGAGCGCGCGGCGGCCCGACGCGCTACGCGCGAGGCCGTCGCACCCTTTGCCGAGCGCTTTGGGTCCAGCGCGGGCGTCCTGGTCGGGGTAGCAGGAACCATCACCACGCTCGCCTGCCTCGCTCTCGATTTGGCCTCCTATGACTCCGGGGCCATCCATCTTCGGGTCTTCACCCGGAAGGAGATGGAAGCCCAAGTCGACACCCTCGCGGATCTCGATCCGCAGACTCGGGCTGCTCTCCCCTGCATGCAGGAGGGCCGGGCTCGGGTCATCGTCGCCGGCGGCGAGATCCTGCTCGGAGCTATGGCGGCCTTGGGCTGGGAAGAGATCACCGTGTCCGAGCGCGATATGCTCGACGGCATCTTGCTCGAGGACGACCCAGCGTAGGGTAAAGTAATGTCCCTATGCTTGCCGGAGTGGCGGAATAGGCAGACGCAACGGTCTTAAACACCGTAGGGCTTACCACCCGTGGGGGTTCGAGTCCCCTCTCCGGCCCCTTTAGGTTTTTTTGCAGGAGCGTGTCTTGCGCGACGCGAGGAAGCCGGTGCTCGTCGCCCGCTGACGGGCGGCACCACGGTCCTGAGTCGAAGTTCTGCGGTGGTGTCCGACGCGCTCCGTACGTCTAGGTCGTTGACCGAAAAGGAGTCGAGGCACGGCTCGCCCGGTTGGCGAAGGGCGAGCTCGAGGTCGAGGCTCCAGGGCACCCCGGGGACGCGCGGGCGGCGAACCCTACCTCCAGACCGTCCGGACTCAGCGAATCCCCAGTCGCAGCGTCTGCCGTAGCATGAATGGCCGCAGTTGCCAGGCCCAGGATGTCTCGATGACGTCCGGGTTATTGCACACGGTACAGGAGGCGGCTCTGGCCAGCATCGCGTGGTACTGGGGCTGCCGGATCAGCTCCGACAAAGAAGTGCCCTCTTTTCGAAGATCTCTGAGCGCGGCAAGCGGTACATCTCGGCGCGCGCAGTCTCGGATAGACCCGTCGGCCTTCACTGTGAGCACAGCGTTGGGAGCGCTGCACGTATAGGCGTTCAACTCGGGGTCTCGCGAGAGGAGGTCCAGGTACCTCCTGCTTGAAAGCAGCGGATAACCGGCTCCCTGGAGTTCGTGGGCCAACTCGGCCGCCTCTTTCAGTTCCTGCGGGGGCAGGGCCAAACTCCCCTTCGACCTGCTGAAGCCGGTGGTGAGCATCGCGCCGGTCTCCATGGGACAGAAGTAGAGGCCGGCCTGCCAGCGTTTGGCCACCGGGGCCACCCGTCGCAAAGCCCTGCGGTTGAGCCGCGATAGGACCGTATTCACAAGGAGGCGGGGTTGGAGGGGATCGGTCTTGAGCCCGGTCAGAAACCGGTCGAGTCCCGAGTAGAGACCGGGAATACCGCGAAGGCGGTCATGGGCGGCGCCCACGTCATCGAGGCTTACGATCAGCGTGTGAACCCGTCCTCTCAGTGCCGGCCAGCGCTGCGGAAGCAGGCGACCGTTGGTGATCAGGGCAACGGACAAGCCGGAGGCTACGGCCACTTCGAGCAGCTCGGGCAGGTCGAGCCTCAGCAGCGGTTCTCCGCCCCACACTACAAGCTGAGGGAAGCCCGCGGCTCCCGCTTCCCGGTAAAGCCAGGAGACCTCCTCGGTACTGAGTTCTTCGACAGCCGGAGGACTTGTTTCATCGACCTCTGCGCGCCACAAACAGGTCTCGCAGCCGGCATTACAGCGGCCGGTGATCAGGTGACTGAGGATGAGCGGGCGTCCTTCAAGGCGAGCGCGGGCCAGCCGCCAGGCCAGCCGGAGTCCGGAGCGGATGTTCGAGGACGGGGGAGCCATGGACGACCATATACCCTCGATGCGGCTTTCGTATTGTTCCGTGGCACGGGCCGAAAGGTGCGGCGTTGCGTAGTGCTGCATATATATTGATATGCAATATGTATTGCGTAAGCCCGAGGTGGAGATATACACCTATGTTTCGGAGCCCGCCGCCTTCGGGCAATTGTGACAGGACGTTACCGTGAAGGCCCGAGTCGGGATCGCGAACAGCGGCTTCCCGATTGCCGCGGCCTACGGCATATGGCGCAACCGAAATCGGGGCGGGGAGG
>JBBRDB010000272.1:0-2450 GCA_038204345.1 Thermoleophilia bacterium
TGGGACGTGATCGTTCCGGCGCAGCGTTACGTGTTCGCGGTGGAAGACGGTTCGATGCTGGAGTTCAACCAACCCGGTGATCTTCCGCACGACCGTTTCGTGCGTTACCAGGAGATCAAGCCGAAGCACCCCGTGCACGGGATGATCGCATGGCCCAACACGGTGCTCTTGCGCGGCCCGCTCAACGTGATCATCGACCCGGGGATGATCATGCAGGGCCCCCCCCTTCTCCTCGGCCTGGAACGATTGGGCGTGGATCCGCAGGACATCGATCTGGTGGTCAACACCCATCACCATGTAGACCATACCCACGGGAACGCTTACTTTCCGGGCATAACCTGCGCCATCCATAAGTGGGAGTACAATCGCTATCTGGTCGACTATCGCCTGGGTTTCGAGCCCTCGAATGTCCGCCTCGTCGAAGGGGAGGAGGGTGAACTCGGTCCCGACCTCTTCTTCATCCTCACCCCCGGGCACACGGCCGCGTCCATCTGCGTTGTAGCGGAGACCGCCGAAGGGACTCTCGTGGTGGCGGGAGACACCGTGGGCCCGCTGCCCTCTTATTTCGTCGATATGGAGTTGCCGGACGACTTCCCCGATCGCGATGAATTGCTTCGGAGTTGGCGGCGCATCCGGGGCCTCGGTCCTTCGGTAGTCATACCTGGCCACAATCCGCCGATCCATCTGAGTTGATGGATCCGGGGCACGTGTGCCGCGCGTTGGCACTCTCCGGCTGAGAGTGCCAACTATCACCCCTACACCGGGGCGCAAAAACGAGCGGCCTCAGGTATACTTCCTGAGGGTTACCGCCTTAGGAGGTCAGACGCCTTGCCAACATATGAATACCGGTGTCACGAATGTGAGCACCAGTTCGAAGTCTTTCAGAAGATGTCCGACGAACCAGTGTCCGATTGCGAAGTGTGTGGTGGGCCGGTGCGCCGCCTGCTCTTCCCCGTGGCGATACATTTCAAGGGCAGCGGGTTCTATACTACCGACTACGCTCGGAAGAAGACGCTCGCTGCCGGCAACGGGAACGGGTCGTCCGAGTCCGGAGAGCCGAACGGGAACGGCTCGTCCGATCGCGGCGAAGCGCACGGCACTTCATCCGACGCTCCTAGCTCATCGAGTCGCGACGACGCCGGCACGAGCGGTGGCGGCAACGGTGGCGGGAAGAAGGAGGCCGATACGTCGGCGAAGAAGGAGAGTGTAGTCTCGTCAAAGACCGGCGACTCCTAGAGGAGTCCCGGGCGGGGAGTTCGCGATGAACGACCGGCCGCCTAGTTCTTCTGAAGTCCGTGATGGTGAGCCCACCGCAGGCGCGGGCTCGAGGCCGGCACGCACCAACGGTGCCGGCGCCGGCCGGCAGGCCGAAACCCCCTCCTCGGCCTGGTCATCACCGCTTGGGCGGTGGTTGCGCGGCCTCATAGACGACCCATCGTCCCTTCTGCCTTCTTTGAGCAGCGTCATGGATGCCGCGCGCCGCGAACTCGAGCGCTCGAGCACGCTGGGCGTCCTCTTCGTCCGGTTCGAGACCTGGGGCCACAGCTCACGACTCTACGGCTGGAGAGAGATCCAGTCCGTATACGAAGTGGCCTCGAGTGTCGCCGTGAGCTTGGTCGGTCAAGGTATACGTCAGCTCGATCTGCCGGCCGATCTCGGCCTGGTTGGTGAGGGGTTCGCCGTCTTGCTTTCCGCACCGAGAGACTCCGGCGATCTCGAGTTGGAGGTCGTAGACGCGGTCGCCGACCGATTCGCCGACCTGGTGCGGGAGCGCCTCTCGGCAGAGGTCGACGATGGGCTCATGGACCGCACCACGATCGAAGTGGGGGCGGGCCTCGTGCGTCGTCCTGCGTTCGAGGAGACACTGGAAGATTCCGTAGTAGCAGGCCTGGTAGCCGCGGAGCGTGGTGCCCGGAGCAAGCACGAGGCACATCTTGCGGACTTGGGCGAACACCTGCGATCGGCACTGGACGACGGCGCGTTGACCACCACGTTCCAGCCTATCGTTGCGATCGAATCAGCCGAAATCGTGGCCTTCGACGCGGGATTCGAGGGCCCCTCTCACGCGCTCCTCCGACGTGACGACGTGGTCCTCTATGTGGCTGAGCGCACGGGCCAGAAGTTGCGCGTCCTCGATCACTACCACCACCTCGCTCTGAGAGCGGCCGAAGATGAGTTGACCGGCGCCGAGCAATTGGTGTTGAGAGTCTCGGCTGAGGAACTCCTTGAGAGCGCAGTGCGGTTGATGTCGCTACTCTACCATCGCGAAACGGCCCGTATGACCTCGGCGAACGTACTCTTCTTGGTGGACTCGGAGGGTCTGGCCGACCACTTCCCGGCGGTACTGCCCGCTTGGCGCTCAGTCGGCGAGATGGGTTTTCGCTCCTGCGTCGACCTCTCCCCGAACATGCCGTTGCCCTTGGACTATCTCAGAGAGCTGCGGCCTGATG
>JBBRDB010000273.1:0-2417 GCA_038204345.1 Thermoleophilia bacterium
GGCACGCGGCCGTCCTAGCAGTGCTCACCGACGGGCCTTCTTAGCACGCGCCAGGAGGGTCTCGTCGCCTGCCGCCCCTTGCTCAGCTGCCCGCGGTCAGGTCGGCTCCCGAGAACACGAGGCGGCCCTCGGCCGCCCGCAGGACCGTCAACGTGTCCCTGAGGTGTGGATCCAACATGTTCAGCAGTGCTGCATCCAGGCCGAGGGCCGCGAGCATAGAGAGGACCGTCCCCTCCACCACTCTCCGTTTCTGAGGCGCCAGTCCGTGCCCGATGTTGGAGACGGCCGCCATGGTCTGCACAGGAGGATCGAAGAGTCGGGGCACCGCCTCGAAAAAGGCGACCACGTTGGCGAAGTCGTCCTGGAACATGGCCAGGGGGAACAGGATGGGATCGAGGTAGAGTAGATCCCGCGCGACCCCGGCTGCGTCGGCCAACTCCACGAGTTCCACCGCCACCTCCAGCCGCTCCTCGGGCGTTTGCGGCACCACATCACGGACGCAGTAGCCGACGATGGCAGCGGAGAACTGCGCGGCTAAGGGCAGGATCGAGTCGATCTTCTTCGTCTCCAGCGAGAAGGAGTTGATGATCGGCGGCGGGGCCACCCCCAGCGTCTCCGCAGCCTGCATACCCGCCCGCATCGCCTCCGGGTCGGCGGTGTCGATGCACAAGGGGAGACCGGTCGCCTCCCACGCCCGGCGCACGACCCACGCGGCGGCCTCCGGACCACCCTTACTTCTGAAGCCGAGGTTAAGGTCGAGCGCGTCGGCGCCGGCGTCACGCAGGCTGACGGCGAGGCGGCTGAGGAGGTCGGCGTCTCGTGCGGCCAGAGCGGCGGCTATCCACGGCGTGGCGGCGTTCAGGTTGTCGGCTATGGCCAGCATCTGCGGCGCTCGCTACGCTTGGGCCCGTGGATCGCGCGCGGTGGGGGTGATCAGTAGCCGCGGAGCTTGTTCCGGGCTTGACCGACCTCGGACACCAGGTAGCTGAGCTTGGACGCGGACTCGCCGGCGCGCCGGACTCCCTCGCTCATATCGGACTGGTGCTGTTCGAGACGAGACAGCAATTCCGTGATCTCCACCTGCTTACGCGTGAACTCCTGGATGTGGGGGTCCACCTGCTGCTGGATCTGACGCACCTGGCGATAGAGCCGGTAGGCGGTGATGCCGGTGTAGGTAAGTGCGGCCGCGATGGTGACGAGCGACACGGCGATAACGACTAGGAGCACAGTGGTCATGGTTCCTATTCTAGTCGATTGTGGGTGATCCTGCCCTCCCCTTTATGGGAAAACGCCGAATAGTGTTGACGTCGCCGCGCGTTGAAAGGCGGGTGATCTTGACGACATCACCCGTTCGGGGAGCATGGAGGAAGAGCCCGTCACCGATGTACATGCCCACGTGATGCACGGGGGACCCGAAGGCTATGAGGTCGCCGGGCGCGATCTCGGAAGCGGGCACCGGGATTCCCATCTGGGCCTGGTAGCCCGAATAGTGGGGCAGATCCACGCCGTGCTGGCGGTAGATGTACTGGAGCAGTCCGGAGCAGTCGAATCCTGTTTTCGGTTTCTCGCCGCCCCACACGTAGGGGATACCGAGGTACGTGGCTGCGGTCTCGACAACTTGTCTGAGCACAGCGTCGTCTATCTGCGGGAGTGGGCCGTCGTAGCGCTCCCACCCGGTAAGACGGGAGCGGAATTCAGCCTCCAGCCGCAGCCGTTCGGCTTCTTGGCGCGCGCGTTCCTGTTCGATGAGAACAGCGATCTGCGAATCCAGACCGGCCAGTACGGAGCGCCGTTCGGAGAGCAGGCCTTCGATCTGCACCTGTTTCTGATCCAACTCCCGTCGGACGGCCAATGCTTCGGCCTTCTTGGTCTCTATCTGCACCGCAACCTCATCCATGGCTTCCGCAGAGTCGCGAACGTGTTCAACCAGCATCTGGTCCTGCACAGTGACCTTCGTGATGAGGAAGAGGCGCTCCAAGAAGTCCGATAAGTCCTTGGTGGTCAGCAGCATCGCGATGACGTTGGAGGTTCCGGAGCTCCCGCTCTTGTAGGCGTCGGCGAGACGCTTGTCTAAGCGCGACTGTCTAGTCTGGTGAAGATCCTCGGTCTCTCGCAGGCGCCGGCGCAGGCTGGTGAGGTCCTGGTTGAGGGTATCCAGATCGACGTTGAGCTGGTTGTATGCCTCGCTGAGACGCTCGAGGTCGGTGTCGAGGGTGTCGATCTCAGTCTGCACGGCCCCGGCTTGGCTTTGGAGGCCGTCGACCCGCTGCTTCACCTCCCCACGCAATACGAGGGTAGTCGAGGTCGCGGGCACGGCGAGGGCCGACGCGGGTAGGACGATGGCGACGAGGGCGGTGAAGAGCACCGCGAGCATGACGGCCATGATGACCCTAATGACGGTGGTCGGGGAGTCGGCC
>JBBRDB010000274.1:0-2377 GCA_038204345.1 Thermoleophilia bacterium
GCACTTCGAGACCCTCCCGGCCGCCGCCGCGCTCGCGGTTCTTCTCGTGGTGCGCGGGCGTGCCCGCCCCGGCAGCCGCACCCCGGTCCAACTGGCCACCGATTGGAGCGCCCACCACATGGTGTGGGAAGGGCTGGCGGAAGCCTGGGTGATGGCTCACGAGCGTCGCCGCTATCGAGTGGCCGCCTGGTGGCGTGCCGCAGCATTCTGGTCACTCGTCCTTGGTGCGGGCGCCTGGCTCGCCCGCCGTCCGGTTTCCTCGAGTAGACCTGGGTGACGTGGACGAGGGGCGCCCCGGCGCCCCTACGGGTATCCAACCACTTTCCCGCGCGCGCCGCAACCTTCCGTTTCAAGCTGAGGTAAAGGCTCGGATCCTTCGGGAGGTGTCGGGGTGGAATAGGCCGACCCGGCATCCTCCAGGCCGCATAGTGGGCAAGAGCGCTCTTACCCCCTGGGGGTATCATTACGTGGGCTTTACAGAAGCCTGTGGGGGCCTTTACGTTGCGACAATAGGCTACTCCCGAGCAAAGAGCCGGGGAGACACGAGGGTCGCCCGCGGCGAAGCGACACAGAAAGGTGGGTGCTCGAAGCATGGCAGAGAGCGCAATACACATCGAAGGGATCGACGAGGCCACACGGCAGCACGTGCGGATACATCTGCGTGTCTTGACATCCGAAGAAGCAGTCCCGGCGGCAGTTCGTTTCGCCGCGCCCCGCGGGTTCCTGCCGGGGATGTCGAACGGCGACGTCGCGGGGTGTCGTCAGGCGGGCGCCGGCAGCTGTCAGGCCCAGGTCTTCAGTTCGGCCCGCCTCGCGGTATCGCCTACCGGGCCGGGCGTGTTCGCCGCGCCGCGCGGCTTCTTACCCGAAGCCTGAATCAGCCCTGGCGCCGGTGCGAGCGCGAACACCCGAGCACGAAGCCGGTTGTTAGCCGACAGGCCGCGCGCACCTCACCGTGCCGCGGCCTGTTCTCCTTTTTGGGACGGGCGCCCTCTCGGATCGTTTCCCGCGTGTAGCGGCCGGCCTGGGTCCGTTGCCGCAGGCACCTCGCTCCGCGGCAGCGTGAACGACACCTGCGTCCCGCGGCCGGGCTCGCTCGAGGCACCTATGTCTCCCCCCATCTGGCGCACCAGAGACCGTGCGATCGCGAGCCCGATCCCCATCCCTCCTCCCGCTGTGGAGCGCGACTTGTCCACGCGGTAGAAGCGTTCGAAGACGTGGGGAAGATCTTGCGGGGGGATGCCGATTCCGGTATCGCTGACCGTGAACCGCACGGCATTCCCTAGCCGCTCCGTGCGCAGGCTCACCCTCCCGGGTTCGGGGGTGTACTTGCGGGCGTTCTCAAGGAGATTCAGGAGAACCTGTACCACTTTGTCCTCGTCGGCGAGCACGTCCCCGCTGCGGGTGCCACTCGGGCGGAAATCGAGCTCGACTGCGCTGTCCTCGAAACGCGGCCTGACTCGCTCGACCGCACTTTGGGCGAGCCGATCGGCGGAGACGGGCCGCACGTAAAGGGTTTCGGCTCCCGCCTCCACGCGCGAGAGGTGTTCGACGGCGGTCACGAGGCGGGTGAGGCGCGCCGCCTCGCGATGGACCAACTGATACGTCTCCGGCTCCGCGGGGACCACCTCGTCCATGAGTCCCTCCATGTATCCCTGGATGTTGCTGAGCGGGGTGCGGAGTTCGTGAGAAACGGTTGCCAGGAGTTCCCGCCGGGTGCGCTCCGTCTCCTCGAGTCCCTCGGCCATGCGGTTGAAGCTCTCGACGAACGCCCCGATCTCGTCGGTGCGGACGTAATCCACGCGCTCCTCGTAATGCCCCTCGGCAATGCGGCGGGCGCTCCCGGCGAGGCGACCGGCGGCTGCCGATAGCCGGCCCGAGATCAGATAGGACGAGACGATCGCCACGAGGACGCCCGCGACGCTGCTGATCAGGAGTGCTTCGGTGAGTCCTCGAGCGACGGCACGGTCGATATCATCGGTCATCGCGCCCATCATCCCGCCCATCATCCCGTCCATGTGGGAGCTGACGGCGCTTACGGCGATCCTCTGCACCGAGACGGCAAGGACGGTGATGAATGCGCCGAGCGGCAGAAGATACGTGACGAAGAGCCTCCTGCGCAGACTCATCGCGGTGGGGTCCGCCACTCGGGTGTTTCTTCCGGATCGAGTGCCTCCTTCTCGGGCTGGAACTTGTACCCGACACCGCGCACTGTACGGATATAGCTCGGTTCCGCCGGATCGTCGCCGATCTTCTTCCGCAGGTTGGCGATGTGCACGTCGACCACCCGGGATTCGCCGAGGTAGTCGTAGCCCCACACCCGCTCCAGGAGTTGCTCGCGAGAGTAGACCCAACCCGGGTGCTCCACGAGGGACCG
>JBBRDB010000275.1:0-2370 GCA_038204345.1 Thermoleophilia bacterium
CAGAGCCGGCGTCAGAGGCGGCCGCCGAATCTGTAGCCATCGACTTTCTCGGTGGCCGCTATGTGGTCACCCGCGAGGACGTGGTGGCCGAGCGCGGTGAGAGTCCCTCGGTGTGGGTGAAGATCCTTCTGCTCATCTACCTCACGCGGGCGGGAGGTCGCCCGGCTACAGGCTCCTGGGTCTCCTACCGGGATCTTCCCAACTCGGTGAGCAAGTCTACGTCGTTCGAGGAGTGCTCGGCGCGCGTCGCACATGCGTTCGCCGGGGATCTCGAGGGCCTGGAGCGCGCCGTCCTTGCGCTCGGCGGTATTCCCACCGAGAGCGGATCCGCCGACTGCGCCTACCTGCTCCCGGTCCTGCCTCATGTTCCGGTGCTACTTCTCTTCTGGGACCGTGAGGAGGAGTTCGACGCCCGGGCGAGCTTCTTGCTCGACGGCAACGTCCTCGACTACCTCGACCTCGAAGCTCTGCTTTTCGTGGGGGAAGCCCTGGCCGGCCGGCTGTTGGGTGAGGAGTTGGGCGACTTGGTCGCATAGCGGCGGGCGCGACCCGATGCCCAAAGCATGAGACGTGGTCGACTCCCTCTGGTTTTCCTTGTTCTTGTCTACGGTACATCCTCTGTGGTGGTCTCTCTCTCGGCGCCTCTTTCACCGGCTCCGAAAAAGCCCGCCGGTTCATCCTCGACTTCTTAAGGAGTGCAGCATATGTGGAAGAAAGTCGTTCTGTGGGTCGTGGTCGTTGGAGCGGTGTTGTTCGCGGCGATCCAATTCGTCCCGTACGGGCGGGATCACACTAATCCGCCGGTAGTGCAGGAGCCTGCGTGGGCCAACGAACGCACGCGCGAGTTGGCCGTGGGTGCCTGCTTCGATTGTCACAGCAATGAGACGAAGTGGCCCTGGTATTCGCACGTGGCTCCTGTCAGCTGGTTCTTGATGAGCGACGTCACGGGCGGCCGTGAGGCGCTGAACTTCTCCGAATGGCAGAACAACGACCAGGCCCTCGGCGCGGCCGAAACGGTCGAGGAGGGCTCCATGCCCACCGTCCAATACAAGATGATGAACTCGGCCGCGAGGCTCTCCGACCAGGAGCGCCAGGAGCTGGCCCAAGGCCTGCGTTCGATGGCGGGTGGGTGACGCAGGGCCGTGGCGAGCGCTGCCCTCCGGCAAACGCGCGCTTCTGGTCCTCGGCTCGAGGACATCCTCGTTTCGAGGAGTTTGATATGAAAAGACAAGGTGGAGTGAAGGAGGGTATCGCAACACAGGCCGTGGCGAAGCTCCGCAGCCCTGCGGACGGCTGGACCGCTGTGGCCCTCGGCTTCCTGCTGGTCGCACTGGTGGTACTGGTGGGTTGCTCCGGGTCCGATGCGGGCTCCGGCGCGACGACCACCTCGGAATCCGCAGACGCAGGCTCCGATGTGGTCAGTATGATCGATATCTCCTACCAACCTCAGACGCTGACGATCAAGGCCGGCGACACTGTCACCTGGGTCAACGAAGACTCGGTGAGCCACAACGCGGTCGCCGAGGACGGCAGCTGGCGCACGGATGTGTTCGGCAAGGGCGGCTCGGGCTCTGTCACCTTCGATGCGCCCGGCACATACCCATACGTGTGTACGCTGCACGCGGCGATGAAGGGCACGATCATCGTGGAGTAGCGGGCAGGTCGGAGACGGCGCCGTATCGGCGATGGGAACCTCCCGGGGGCGTGGCTCGTCTGCAGAGCACGTCCCCGACACCGGAGGTGGGTCATGTCGTCCCCGACGCTCTTCACGCGACCGCGGCACAGGTCGCTCCGGTCGCCCGTTCTGTTCGGCGTCCTCACCCTCCTGCTGGTGGCTTCCGCACTCGGCTGCACGGGCGGGAGTATTGCGGCTGCCACCGTTGACGGCTACGTGGCTCTGGTGCCCCGCGTGCTGCGCGCGGGGGAGACCGTTTCCATGGCAGTCTCGCTCTTCAGTGGCGATGCCTTGGGTGTCGGCGACGTAGCCGTCACCCTCCGGGACAAGAACAAGAACCCGCTGGCAGAAGGCAGCGCCCGGGTCGACGGCCAGGGGTCCATCTCGGTGGACGTGCCGCGCGTGCCTCCCGGAGATTATGAGGTCGTGGTCGCGGGCCCTGGTTTCACCAAGACCGCTCAGGTACAGGTCCAGGAAGGCACCCTACTCGTACTCGAGACCGACAAGCCCATCTACAAGCCCGGCCAGACCATCCTCATGCGGCTGGTGGCTCTCGACTCTGAACTCAAGCCGGCGCCGGCCACGGCCACAATCGAGGTGCAGGACGCCAAAGGCATCAAGATCTTCAAGAAGGACGTGACGGTAGACCAGTACGGCACGGCCACTCTTGAGCTGCCACTCTCCACCGAGCCCAA
>JBBRDB010000276.1:0-2295 GCA_038204345.1 Thermoleophilia bacterium
GCATCGTCCCGGCACTGTTCGCGGCGGGGTGCTGGCGGACGAATGTGGCGTCGACAGGCACGTCCGCGCCTGATCCAGCCAGCACAGTGGCGGTCTCTACCTCGGGGTCGATCGCGACCTCGACGACGGCCCTCCAGCTGAGCATCGATGAGGCAGCGAGGCAGGCGGTCTTCGCCTATCTGGACGCCCTGGCCAGTGGCGATTTCGAGACGGCCGCTTCGTACTACGGGGATGTTCTGACCGCCCCCGGAACTACGAAAGCCGAGCGCATGCAGAACGCGGTTCGCCTCAGACGGATCTTCCCCCCCCAGCTCGTGCGCGTCGAGTCCCATGGTTGGGAGCAGATCGTCTGGGTGCGGCTCATCCAGCCGGATGGGAAGCCGTACGTGCTCTCTCCGCCGGAGGGTTCGCCCAACAAGCCGCGGGATGAGTTCCCATTCACAGCCCTGCGGGTCGACGGCAGGTGGTGGGTCATGGATCTGCCCCCGTACGAGGAATAGCCTGCGCTCGAGCCGCATGGGCCACGGTCATCTTCGAGCATCTGCGATTGTCTCTGTCGGAGCTCAGAACGCCGGCGCCTCCTCACGCCGGCTGACCTCCTACGTGCGCCCGAGTGAGCCTTCTCATCGTAGACGAGGTGGGAATCTTGCCCTTGGGGACGGAGGACGCGGCGCTTCTCTTCGAGGTGATCTGTTGCCGCTACGAGCGGCACTCCAACATCCTCACCTCCAACAAGAGCTACGGGGCCTGGGCGGAAAGACCGCAAGAAGGCCGGCGTCGCACTCCAACTCCAAGAGTGCCCTAGTTCCTTTGTCACTGCAGAAGAAAGGCAGGGCTTGTCGGGGGAGCACCAACACCGTGTGCTGGAGATCGTGGGAGAAGCCGCGAGCCGGGTCACAGCCGACGTACGGACGCGGCACGACCAAATCCCGTGGACCGACATCGTCGGCGTGCGCAATCGCTTGATCCATGGCTACGACTCCGAGGCGCTGCACGGGCCGGGCCCCGTCCGCCGGATCGTAGGTCTCCGCGGCCAGACTAGTCGAGGGCGCCTCCGCGCCTCGTCAGTCGTATTCCTCGTCGGCCAGCAGCTTCTCCACGGAGGTTCGTAATGCTGGGAGATCTGAGACCACCGTGTCCCAAACGACGTCCAGATCGATTCCAAAGTACGCGTGGACGAGGATGTTTCGCATGCCCGCGATCTTTGACAACGGGATCTCGGGGGTTTGAGCGATGATCGTCGGTGAGAGGCGCGCCGCAGCCTCGCCGATCACTTGGAGGTGGTGGACGACCCATCCTGGACGAGTTCGCTCCGGTGGAACTCGTCGTCTCCGGTATCTGTATGCCTCGCAATGGCTTCTATCGCGTGAAGAATGTCGGAGAGCCATTCGAAGTCCCGCCTCACAGTGGCATGGCCTCGTGCAACACGCGGTCTCTGATGCGTTGCTTGAGTCCGCGCTCGCTGAGCACGTCCACTTGTCTGCCCAGGAGCCTCTCGAAATCACTGATGAGACCGGCCTGGTCGAGAAGCGTCGTGCCCGGTTCGAAACGCACCAGAAAATCGACGTCCGATTCCGGCCCATCTTCCTCGCGAGCCACCGACCCGAACAAACGGATGTCTCGCGCCCCATGCTCGGCGGCAACGGCGCAGATCTCATCTCTGCGGCTCCGAAGGATATCGAGGGTAGTCATTCTCCGCTCCTCCGTGCGCACGTCGGGGTGCGGCCGCCTCGCCGTGACCAACACCATGATAGCGGTCCGCCCGGGAACTTCGAAACCTCGCTGGCCACGCGTGGCCATCAGTCGCGCCGATGAGCCGGGCCACCGAGTGCTTCTCCATGAACTCGCTCATGTCGATCCTGACCATGGCCTTCTCGTCGTCGAACATGAACTCGGCCAAGACTCCGGCGAGCTCGGTCTTCCCTACCCCTGTCGACCCCAGGAAGATGAAGCTGCCGATGGGGCGGTTGGGGTCTCCGAGCCCGGCGCGGGCGCGGCGGAGGGCGTTCGCCACTACCTCCAGGGCGTCGTCTTGGCCGACGAGGCGGCGGTGCTCGCAGGGCCGGAGTAGGACGGAAGACGATCTTTTGACTTCTGCGTCGGTGGGGGGGTATTGTCAGGTGACCCGGCGTGGGCCGGTGGCCTCTGCAGAAGGTGGGCAGCGGTGCATTCTGCAATCGGGCGCTGGGGTCCGCTCTGGAGTAGATGCCTCTGTTCGACAAGGGGAACTGCCAGAAATGGGGGTTTGGATGCGCACCACATCCGCCGGCATGCGCTTCTCGGGAGTCTTCGAGA
>JBBRDB010000277.1:0-2256 GCA_038204345.1 Thermoleophilia bacterium
GTTGCACCCCGGCGGGGGGGCCTTTCTTGCCTGGGTTGTGGTGGGGGGTGTGTGGCCCGGGGGGGGGCGGGCCCCGCGGTCCGGCCGCCCCCCGCCGCCGATTGTCGGTCCGCTCACCGTCGTTCAGGAGCACGACCTCACTCACTGATGGAGGCCGCGAACGTTTCCAAGTCGGCCCGAGAGACGCTCCCCCCCAGAAGGACCACCACGTCACCCTGGCGCCAGGCCACGAGGGAGCCGAGCTTGGTGCTCAGCTGGTAGACCTGGTGACCCCCGAAGGCACTCGGCGTGCCCAGCAGCGGCACTTGTGCGAGGGCGGCGGTCGCTTGGGTCCATTGGGCGTCGGCGATCTTGGTCTCGATCACCACTACCGTGCCGAACCCCTCGCCGTATCTGAGCACGGCCGCCGACCCCAGCGCGTCGGGAGCGCCGGTGGCATCGGGAACATCGCGCGCGTCGATCACCATCGCGCCCTGGAAGGCCAAGGGAGGATCCGACGGCACGGCCAGGCCGAAGCCTGCTCGGGCGACGGCTTCGTCAAGAGTAAGCTCTGCGTGCTGTTTCGCGAGTTCGCGGGCCGCGGGGTCGCCCTCAACCGCACCCTCCTCCGACGTGTGGCCGACGGCACCCGTCACCTTCTCCAGCATCCCGCCGGGCGCGGCGAGAGTGGAGTGCTCGACCGTGGCGTCCGCGGGCGGCGTGAAAGCAAACATGTCGTCGGAGGCCCGATCGTACGAGACCTTCGTGAATCCCGCCTCGAGCACGGGCTGTGCGTCACCCTTGGCGAACACCTGCACCCGGAGAGGCAGGAACGTCGTGCCGTCGAAGGCCGCCTGCACGGAGCCGACGACGGTGTTCGTAGCCGTGGGGGTCATAGTCAAGACGTAGCTGTCACGTCCAGCCACGGTGTCGGTGGTGACAGTCAAGGTGGCGTCAGGGGCCAACATGTCAACGATGCTTTGGATCTTCTGCGGCAGGTCTACGGCACCAATGGGGTCGCCTGTCGCCCCTTCCCCATCACCTCCGCCGCTCGATATGGCGGGCAGCGCGTACTCTGTGGCCGTCCCCGACTCAGAGCTGTAGACCCAGGCGCTCTGGCCGTTGACAACGGCCACCATGTCGCCCCTCGGACCCTGGGACTCGAACCTGAACTTTCCCTCTTGATACCAGAATCTGCCAGATCCGCTCTGAAGGAGGGAGCCCAGACCACCTTCGCCTCCGGGCACCAGCAGGGACGCAGCCCCGAGCAGTTCGTTGGTCCATGCGACATCGCCGTTCACGACATCGGATTTGGGAGCCTCCTGTGCGACCTTGGCCAGGAGTTCCGCGGGTGCGAGCTCCGGCAGCGCCGCACCTTCCTGGCTGCGAGCTACAGCGAGACCCACAGTCAGGGCCACAGCAAGAGCCACGATTACGGCCCCCACGAAGAACCTCTTGCGACCTACGATCAAACGAGCCATTTCCAACCCCTTCCGCGGTTCCTGCACGAGCGCGCAACGTCCTGAACGTCACCGCCGTTACTCGTAACTTCCCACTTCCTAACCTGTAGTAATCATACTTCCTGCATCGTACTGACAGGCCCCAAGAATCATACTCCGGGGATATGATGGATATGTAAAAATACGGGCTCCTCAGTCCGGCCCGCGGCGGCGCGACGGCTGGACCCGCGGAGGCTCCTCCGGCTGCTTGGGGAAGTGGGGCGGCCAAGGCGCGTCGCCGAGGCCTCCCTCGGAATCGCGGCGGGCGAGATCCAGGAGACTGCCGAGGTCTCCCACCGCCTCGTCGATGCCCAGGGTGAGGTCTCCCACCGGTGCGTAGCGGTCGTGGGCGAAGGTGTCCAGAGGGAAGTCACTGATCTCCACGTGGGGCACTTCGTCCCAGCGGAGAGGGGCCGAGACGAACCCCGTGGGACGTACGCTATAGGCACTCGCCACTGTGCGGTCGCGGGCGTTCTGGTTGTAGTCGATAAAGACGCCGCGGCGCTCCTCTTTCCACCAGGCGCTCGTGGCCAGCTGCGGTTCCCGCCGCTCCACCTCCCGGGCAAGCGCCAAAGCGGCCCGGCGCACCTCGGTGAAGGGCAAATCGGGAGCGATGCGCACCAAGATGTGGATACCCCGGGAACCGGTGGTCTTGGGCCAGCCGACCAGTCCGTGCTCCTCGAGCACCTCCCGGCACCGGAGCGCCACTGTGCGCACGGTCGAGAAGGGGACGTCGGGCTCGGGGTCGAGATCCAGCCGGAGTTCGTCGGGGTGATCG
>JBBRDB010000278.1:0-2202 GCA_038204345.1 Thermoleophilia bacterium
GGCGCCTGGTTCAAGCTCGGGCGCTACCGCTTCGATGCCGGCTACTCGCCTTCCGCCGGCAGCGTGACCATCTACGCCACGGGCGCGAATGGCTACGTCGTGGCCGATTCCGTGTTGTTCGCCCCCACCAACTAGCCCGGCCGAAGCGGTGAGGTGCGCGTCCTCAGCCAGCCGCCCGCCCGAGTTTCCGATACGACGAGGGGCCCGTTCCGGGCCCCTCCGAGAAATCGAGCGGTGTGAACCGTGCGGTGCAAGCACTCGCGGGCGGCAGGGTGGGACCCGCGCCTCCCTACCGTTCTGTCAGAGCCTCCAGGAGGGCGCATACTTCGCCACGGGAGGCGGGCGCCCAGAAGTCATAGGTGGGGCCCATCCCCACGATGTCGTCCAGCAGACCTGCGGCGGCGGCCTTGCGTGCGTAGCTGTAATGGGTCGCTGAGAAGTCGGCGAACGGAGGCTTGTAGTCGGCCGGCGGCTCGGGCAGGTCGGCGGCCCGCACCACCATGGTGATCACCTGTCCGCGCGTGATCTTGTTCCACGGAGCGAAACGGTCGGGAGCGACGCCCATGGTGAGCCCCGCCTTGGCCGCCACCGCTATGTAGTTGTCGGGATACAGGTTGGCGCCGTCGATCTGTACGTCCTTGAACGGCGAGACATCCTCTTCGCTCACCGGCAGCCCCAAGGCGAGCACGATCATCTTGGCAAACTGCTGACGGACGACCGGATCGTCAGGTTTGAAGTATCCGGCGGCCACTCCGATCACAACGTCATCGGCCGCAAGAGCGGTGATCTGTCGAGAGTAGGGGTGCCATGGCGGCACGTCGATGAACGTCTGGGCCGGATCCGGCACGGTGCCCGGCTGATTGTAGACGGTGAACGCAACCGTGGCTTCTCCATAGTTGCCGGCCGCGTCGAAGGCTTTGGCACGCAGTTGGTACACCCCGTTCGCCGAGAGGGTGGTGTTCCAGTTGAAGTCATAGGGAGCGGAGGTATCCGTGACGGCCGGCGAACCGTTGACGTACACCTCCACCTTAGTCACCCCCACGGCGTCGCCGGCCTGCACATTCACAGTGGCCGAACCGGAGAGCTGCGCGTTGGCCGTGGGGCTGATGAAAGACACCAGCGGTTTTGTGGTGTCCGGCGTCGGCGCACCGGCTACCAAGGTGTGTGCGGTGGGGTCGACGAAGCCGCCGAAATCCGTGGTCCAGTACGTTCCGTAGGGTGAGCCGCTAACCGTGTCCATGGAGATTCCCACGACTTTGAACTGGGAATTCAGCATATTCGCGTTGTGGCCCGAGGAGTTCTTCCAGGCGGTGAAGGCGGCGGCGGCTGTGGTTTGCCCGGCCGCGAGGTTCTCGCCCCTATAGGTATTGTAGTTATAGCCGGAGGCTGCCATGCGATCCCAAGGGCTCGCACCCACGGGGTAGTAGTCGGAACGTTGCGTCGTGTGGTCGAAGAACGAGTACTTGCCCATGTCGAGGTCGTGCTTAGTAGCCGCGTCGGAGATCATGTCCGAGACCAGCAGAGTGCCCAAGCCGTTCGCCGCCCGATACTGGTTGATGAGTCTGACGAACTCGATCTCCTGCGATGAGTACGTGGCGGCCTGCGCCGCTACCGGGAAAATAAGAAAGAGCAGCGCCGCTACGAGCAGAACCGCCATCGTAAGCCGAGAAAGTGCACCGTGTACGTGGTTGCGAGGGGTGTTTTCGCGAATTCGCTGCACTTCCGCCTCCTGTCCGATTCCGCGTGGAAGGGATCACATTCCACGCAGATAGCAATATCGGCACTTAGAGAGGAAATCTTTAGCGAAAGACGGGAGGGATTATTGGGGCGGCAGGTCCAACACTCGGCACATGATGACGGCGACATGCATGCGTTTGGTCGGCTCGCCATAGCGAAGCACGAACGTGCCGCTGCCTGGAGGTTCCTCATAGCCCTGCAGGATGCCGAGCGACTTCAGGTACGTGGCGGCGGCGGTGTGCACACCGGTCGGATCCACGTCGCTGAAGCCAGGGGTGTCGAGAGGCAGGGCGGCCGCCTCGTCCTCCCATCCCATAGCCCGGACCAGCATGGTGGCCATCTGATCGCGATGCACGGACTCATAGGGCTCGAAGCTGGTCTCGGTGACCCCTTTCACCAGGCCGGCCGCCTTGGCGGCCGCCACCCAGTCGGACTCGTCCCCGAGCACACCGGGCTTCACAGCAA
>JBBRDB010000279.1:0-2182 GCA_038204345.1 Thermoleophilia bacterium
GGACCGCTGCTTCATCGGGAAGCCGTCGCTCCCCCAGGTAGGCACCGAGGGCCCGGCGGACCACTTCGGCCTGAGATACGCCGTCTTCTTCTGCGGCCCGGCGAAGTTCCCGTGCTCGGTCGGGATCGAGCTGTATCTGAACGCGGATCATGAGCCATCACTCATCCTCTCTTCTGACGTCATGATAGCACTCTGGCGTCGCCGTCCCCTCGCGTCGTCCGTCCGTCGGGTGGCGCAAATTGTGGCGATGCCCAGCTGCTATTCGACCCAGTTCTCCACTCGCACTCCCGGATACCTCGCAAAGTCGCCCCGATTGTTGGTGACGAGGGTCACGCCGAGTGCCACGGCATGGGCGGCGATCAGCTTGTCCAACGCACCCCCGGTGTTGCCGCGGGTCGCCAAGCGGATGGGGCCGTAGGCCGCCGCCGCGGCCGCGTCGAATGGGACGGGGAGGATCTCTTCCTCCAGGAGATCGAGGGCCTGTCTGTTCTGGGTCTGTCGCTCCCCCGAACAAGCCACTCCGTACTCCAGCTCCGCGAGAGTGATGGCCGACATCACCACGTCTCCCACGAAGCACTCGGCGAAGCGGGCCGCCACCTCCGGCGGCTGGTGCTTCATCAGGTAGATGCACATGTTGGTGTCGAGCATGTAGACCGGGTTCATAACTCCTCGCGCTCTACCTGACGATCCTCCCCTCGACCCGGGGCCATGAAGTCCTGCGAGAAGCGCGTAAACGACGAGAGCACGCCATCAAGACGCCGTCGTACCGGCCGGATGCGGATCTCATCGCCCGTGCGCTCGATCTCCATGTCGAGGTCGGTGCGATCGTAGGCGAGTTCCGCTGGGATGCGCACAGCCTGGGAGTTGCCGTTCTTGGCGCGGAGGCTTCTAGGAGGAAATGCTCCGTCGGGTCCAGCCTGGCTCGGTGGAGAGAGGGGCGCCAAGAGTCGCGCCTTTTCCCAGGAGCCGCCGGTTGCCACCATCATTGTCTCAGCGTTGCGCCGACTCAGACTGCGGACGGCCCCGTCCAGTTCTCGAGTCGCAGGCCACGGATGCGGCCGAAATGAGCATCGTTGTTCGTGACGAGAGTGAGGTCATGAGCGAGCGCGCAGGAAGCGATAGCCAGGTCGAAATCATCCAATCGGTTTGCTTTGCCCTCCAGTTCGGCCTTCAGCAAGCCGAAGATCTCGGCCGTCTCGTGCCCCAGGTCCCAGACATGAGGGTGATGACGCTGGTGCCCACCACGTCGTCCATATGCAGGGACAGATTCCGTCTCACGTCTGGGCGGCCCTTGAAGAGGTAGACGACGGTATCGGTGTCCAGGAGGTACATCTAGAGAGCCGGTGAACGGCCCGTGTTTCGCCTGGCCGCTTTGATCTCTCCAACGATCTGGCCAGGATCTCGGTCGTCGTCCCAGGTCCCCGCCAACTCCAGCAGCGCTCTCGCAGAGGTGGCATCTACGTTCTGGGCTTCTCTACGGGCCATGTACTCCTTGGTCAAGTGCAGGACTTCCTGGCTCACGGAGCGGCTGTCCGCCTTTGCCATCTGCTTGAGGCGCGCATAGAACGCGTCGTCGATCCCTTTGATTTGAAGAATTGCCATGGCTCCTCCAAGACTTTTCATTCATTTTACACACATTGGAATCGACGCCACTATTGACTATAGTTGATGCCAGATGGCCGAGTCGGCCCGCTAACGAAGGAGCACTTGTCATGGGCACCGCAGCTGCGATCTCGCCGGCCCGCATCACGGTGGAGTCGGTGCTCGGCGGTCGGGCGGTACTGCGGGCGAAGCCGCGTTCCGGGCTCGACTGGGTGGAGGTGGTGCGCCGCGGGCTCCCCGCTGCGGCGGTTGATTCCGTGAGGGCGAACCTCCAGGTCACGCAGTCGGAACTCGCGAGGACCCTTGGCATCTCCGAGCGGACCCTCGTGCGCCGCAAGAAGGAAGGCACGCTCAACAGCGAGGAATCGGCCAAACTCGTGCGGCTTGCCCGCGTGGTGGAGCGCGCCGCGCAGGTGTTCGAGGACTTCGCCGTATCCCTGGACTGGATGCGGTCGCCGAACACGGCCCTCGGTGGCGTGACTCCCTTCAGCCTACTCGACACCGACATCGGAGCGGAGAGCGTGCTGGATACCTTGGGCCGCATCGAGCACGGCGTCTACGGATGATCCGGCGGCTGGGC
>JBBRDB010000280.1:0-2172 GCA_038204345.1 Thermoleophilia bacterium
TGGTGGCCGCCGCGGGGCTGGCCTTGACTTCGTCGGGAGTCCTGCTCGCGGGCCTGCTCGCGGTGAGCGTGGGCGTGGCCGTCTTCCTGGTGAACATGGTGCTCATCTTCCTGCGCTGACCGGAGAGCTGGTGATGCGCCGCGGGCGGCCGCGGCGCCGGGCGGCCTGCGCCCGGCTGCAATGCCGACAGGCGGAGCAGACGCGGCATCGGCCCGTCCGAGTCACGCGGGCGGCCCGCGCCGGCCCGCGCGAATGTTGCCGTCTTCAGCGCCGCGCGCCGATCACCACTGCCTGAGTTCGATGGGCAGCCCGTCCGGATCGAGGATCTCGGCACGGAAGCCTTTCCCTGATGGGAATGGCGGCGTCGACGGCTCGATGCCCTTTGTGGCCAGGTAGGCGAGTGCGTCGTCCATGCTGTCGACTTCGAGGGCCATCATACGGTAGCCCACGCGCGGGCCGTCTCCAACGGCCGGAGCCGTGCCGACCATGTCCAACAACTCGAGCATCGTGTCCCCGAGTGCAAGGAACACGATCTCGCGGAGGTCGGGGCGCCCCAGAGGCACTCGTTGATGTACCGTGAACCCAAGCGTGTCGGTGTAGAAGGAGATCGACCGCTCGTAGTCCGAGGGCACGATCTCCACGTGGTCGATCCGTTTGAACACAGGAGACTCCTTGCGTTGTGGCTGCTCCGGGACGGAGCGTGTGGGAGCAGTCTAGCTTCCCTGCGGCGCGAAAGGCAACCGCGGGCTCGGGAGGTCGCGCCTGACGCACGGGCGTGCACTAGCGGGCGCCGGACGCACGGCCGCGGGCGAAACGCGAGCGACGCGGCCCGCGGAGCGGCGACCGTCCCGACCGGGAGCGCCCGACTGCTAGAATCGGGCGGCGAGGTGCAGGGTCCGCTGAACGGGGACCGGACGATCGACTACAAGGCGATCAGCATGTGGCACGACACGTCCGGGGACGACTTCGTCCCCCGCCCCTCGCTGCACGGACCCACAGAGGTGGACGTAGCCATCGTCGGAGCCGGCTACACTGGACTCTGGACCGCCTACTACCTCAAGAGGGCCGATCCCTCCTTGCGCGTGGCCATCCTTGAGCGGGAGATCGCCGGTTTTGGCGCCTCCGGCCGCCACGGAGGTTGGTGCTCGGCCCGCTTTCCCACCCCGCGCGAGAAGATGGCGGCCACTTCGGGCCGCCAGGCGGTCATCGACATGCAGAAAGCCATGTTCGCCACAGTCTACGAGGTGGGCCGGGTGGCTGAGGCCGAAGGCATCGACTGCGACTTCCATGTGGGAGGCAATCTCGTCTTCGCCACCAATCGCGCCCAGGCCGAGACCATCCGTGAGAAGGTACAGACCGAACGAGCCTGGGGTTTCGGGGGCGAGGACTTCCGCTGGCTCGGCCCCGACGAGGCCCGAGGGCACGTAGTGATAGAGGGCGCCCTCGGGGCCATCTTCTGCCCCCACTCCGCGCGGGTGCACCCCAGCAAGCTCGCCCGAGGGCTGGCCCGCGTCGTGGAGGGTCTGGGCGTCCCGATATACGAGCGCACCCCCGCGCTCGCACTCGGCGTCGGCAGTGTGCTCACGCCCGCCGGCCACGTCAAGGCCGACGTGGTGGTGCGGGCCACCGAGGGCTACTCCGTCGATCTGCCCGGGATGCGCCGCTCGCTGGTGCCGGTGTACTCGCTCATGTTCGCCACCGAGCCCCTGCCCGATGACATCTGGGGGCAACTGGGGTGGGATGGTCACGCCACCTGGAGCGACGGGCGGCACCTCATCATCTACGTCTCCCGCACCGGGGACGGCCGAGTCGCCATGGGTGGGAGGGGCACCCCCTACCACCTGGGATCGCGCATCGACCCGGCCTACGAGCAGGATCCCGGGGTCATCGCTCGGCTGAGGGGTGTGCTCACCCGGCTCGTGCCGCCGCTGGCCGAGGCACGCGTCACCCACACCTGGGGCGGCGCGGTCGCCATCCCCCGCGACTGGAGCGCGTCGGTCGGCTACGACAGGGTCTCCGGTCAGGCGTGGGCCGGGGGTTACGTCGGGAACGGCGTGGCCACGGCCAATCTTGCTGGACGCACTCTCACCGACCTCATCTCTGAGACCGATTCGGCCCTCACCGGGCTGCCGTGGGTGAACCATCGCTCGCGCGATTGGGAGCCGGAGCCCG
>JBBRDB010000281.1:0-2159 GCA_038204345.1 Thermoleophilia bacterium
TGTTTTTTTCTTTTGGTGTTTCGGTTTGCGGCTAACACCGCCGCTGCATTCCGCTGCCTATAAACTAACCGACCCCCCCCCCAGCCGCCCAACCGGGGTGTGTTTTCGCGGGCGAAGTCGCGACTGGACAGCCAGCGAGCCGCCTCTATCTCCTTGGTGTCTACCGGATGAGGATCTCCGTGCTCCCAGACGGCCTCGATGACGTGCGACGTCCAGGGCCGACGACGCTCCCCACAACTGAACACGACGTTAAGGCGCACGAGATAACGCACCACTCGGCATTCGACGCCGGCCTCTTCCCACGCCTCCCGGAGGCCGGCGTCGGCGATACCCTCATCGGGGGCGACTCCGCCGGCCGGGACCCACCACACGCCCGAAGGATCAGACGGCTTGCGCACCACAGCGATGTCGCCGCCCTTACGCGCGAAGACGGTCACGTCGTGGTGACGATGGTCGCCGCAGACCCGATCGATGAGGTCGAGTTCCCACGGAAGCAACGTCTGCTCGAGAGATATCTCGAGCGGCCTCCCCCAGGCACTCTCGGCCCGCACGACTTCTTCCGCATCCGGATCCACCTAACGACTCCCGCGCCCGATCAGGAGGGCGCCTACGGCGATGATCACCAATCCTACGGCAACCAGAAAGAAGCTCGCTACGAACAACGGATCGCCAGAGTTCATGATGGGATTGGCGGGATGGAAGGCCCCCGGCGTCACAGCGAGCAGAACGCCCATTGTGACCGCGGCCACGACCGCAAGCCCCCCGATCACGCGAGGAGCTTCCACCACCAACCCAACGGCCCACACGACCAAGAGCGCCGTGACGACTTCGGCGGACATCAGTAGCTTGGGCTCGTTCCACAGGACCCCACCCCAGGTGCGGATCATGACGGGAAAACTCAGGATCAGGGACGCAGTCCAGAAAAGCGCACCAAGGGATTGAGCCCGCCACACAACGGACACGAGCGGACGAGCGAGGAGTAGAAAGCTGAGGCCCAAGACGCCGGCGAGAACCGTCATCACGATGCCGGTCCAGGTGACCGCCCCGTGGAAGAAGACTATGCGGACGTCGCCTCCGAGCACCTTGTCCGCCGGGACGAGTGCCACCCCGGCCGCCACGACGACCACACCCGCGGCTATGAGCGCGAGTGGATAGCGTTTCAGCTCACCTTTGAGGACTGCCGGCGCCGGCCGCGCCGTTTCTTCGGACCGAACGTGCATGACCAACAGGCTAGCGTGAACGCCCGCGGTCGACAACCCCGGGGCCTACGCCTGCATCCTGCTTACGCCCGCATCCGACGCCCTGTTCGAAGAAGCCCTCTCACAACGACGCCACTCCTTGGCTACAATATGGTTCGGGCTTCAAACGCAAGGAAGGAGTCATCTGTGGACCCACTATGGGCTCCCTGGCGCATGCGCTACATCATGGCGCCCAAACCCGACGACTGCATCTTCTGCACGAAGCCCGCGGCGGGGGATGACTCTGCCAACCTCATCGTGTGGCGCGGAGACTCGGCCTGCGTGATGCTGAACGCCTACCCGTATAACAACGGGCACCTGCTCATCTCGCCCTACGCCCACATCGCCGACCTTGAAGACCTGCCGGCCCAGACGCTGCTCGAGATCATGCAACTGAGTCAAGAGGCCATCCGAGTCCTCAAGCAGGACTTCAACCCACAAGGAGTCAACCTGGGTCTCAACCTCGGCGCGGCTGCGGGGGCGGGCGTGAAAGACCACCTTCACCTGCACGTGGTGCCTCGCTGGCTCGGTGACACCAACTTCATGCCCGTGGTGGCCGACGTCCGAGTGATCCCTCAGTCCCTGGATCACGCGTACACGATCATACGCAGCGGATTCGTCTCTCTGCACCAGGCCTGACCTCTCTGCACGAGGCCTGACGTCTCACTGAGTCGAGCCTACGGGCTCGTCGCACCGAGGCTCAGCGCAACCCGGAAGACTGGGGCGCACCTGAAGACGACCGCGACTCCGTTCCCACGCCTTCCAGACGGAGGAGCTCGGCCAGTCCCCTACGTGCGACGTCCATCTGTTCCTCGGTCGGTTCGCGCGTCGTGAAGAAGTGTTGGAGCAGGTAGCTCGACCGGCTCACACCTCGGGCGAGCAGCGAGTCGGGACGAAGCGTACCCCACCGGAACAGTTCGA
>JBBRDB010000282.1:0-2147 GCA_038204345.1 Thermoleophilia bacterium
GATAGGAGATTCCCCGTGTCCACCTCCGCCGCGCCCATCGACCTCCGCAGCGACACCGTTACCCGACCGTCCGCGGGCATGCGCCGCGCCATCGCCGAAGCCGAGGTGGGCGACGACGTCTACGTGGAGGACCCCACCATCAACCGCCTCCAGGAACGGGTGGCCGAGCTTCTGGGGAAGGAGGCCGCCCTGTTCGTCGCCTCCGGTGTCATGGGCAACCAGCTCTGCGTGCGCACGCACACGCGGCCCGGCGACGAGGTGCTCATCCACGAGGGCGGACATGTCCTTAACTACGAAGGCGGGTCGGCGGCGGCGCTCTCGGGGGTCCAACTCCACCCGTTGCCGGGAGCCAATGGTCAGTTCGATCCCGAGGACGTGCGCCGGGCCGTCTGGCCGGCGCAGGAGCACTTCCACCGCAGCCGCCTCCTCTGCCTGGAGAACACACACAATCGGGGCGGGGGGACCATCTGGCCTCTCGAACGCATGGCCGCGGTGGTAGAGGCGGGCCGAGAATGCGGCTTGGCCGCGCACCTAGACGGGGCCCGCCTGTGGAACGCGCACGTTGCTACGGGCGTGCCGCTCTCCACCTATGCCGCCCTCTTCGACTCGGTGTCGGTGTGCTTCAGCAAAGGCCTCGGGGCACCGGTGGGTTCGGTGATCGCCGGCTCCTCCGAGTTCATCGCGGAGGCACGGATGCATCGCAAGAAATACGGGGGCGCCATGCGCCAGGTGGGCATCCTGGGTGCCGCCTGTCTCTACGCCCTAGACCACAACCTGGAGCGCCTCGCCGAGGACCACGAGAACGCCGCCCTCCTGGCCGCCCGCCTGCGCGAGGTGCCGGGCCTGGTGATCCCGCACCCGGTGGAGTCGAACATCGTGATCGTGGAGGTGGCGGGCCGCGGCCTCACCGCCGCCGACGTGGTGCCGGTGCTGGCGGCGCAGGGCGTGCTCGCCGGCGCCGCCGACCACACCCGCGTGCGCTTCGTGACTCACATGGACGTGACCCGCGACCAGGTAGCCGCCGCCGCCGACGCGGCGGCCCGGGTGCTGGCGGGGCTGGGGACCGTGCTCGCACCCAAAGGCTCTTGATCACCACCGACCCCGACGCGCCCTACGCTCGTATCGCCGTCGTGGGCTTGATCCGAGAGTCCGAAGAGGGTCGCTGGCTGCTCACCCGCCCGCCGCTGCCTTTACAAACCCCCCCGATCTGGGCGCCGCCGGGAGGGCGTTTGGAGCGCGGGGAGACTCTCGAGGAAGCGACCATCCGTGAGATGCGCGAGGAGGTGGGGCTCCAGGTGGAGGTGGCCGGCCCCTGCTACGCCTACCTCACCATGCACAAGGGCGAGCGCACCCTGGCTGTGAGTCTGGCCTGCCGGGTCGCAGCTCCGGCGCCCTTGCTCACCCTGGCTCCCGGAGAGGCCGTGGAGGCGCGCTGGGTCACGCTGGGGGAGTGGCTGGAGATGGCGGGCGCCGGGGTGGCGCTCTGGGCGGCGGAGGACATCCGCCGGGCGACCGCGACCGCGGCCGTTCTTCTGGAGGTGGGGTGACTCCCCGGAAGTCCGAAGACATCGCGTTCGCGCCCGCGTGCGGCCCCGAAAAGGAGGCCGCTTCGGCTCTCGCGCCTGCGATCGACGTTCCGGAGACTTACGACGAGGCTCGATGAGATGCGGCTCGCCCGCCCTCTTCGGGTCACCGACGTGAAGTGCGATCCGATGATGCGACGGTTCTACCAGGCTCGATCTCCGCAGTGTTTGCAGGCGTGGTGTTCAACATCGGCGGGAACGACTACCGACTCGTAGTGCGTATCAAGTACGAGTCTCGGAGTTTCTCTTCATTCCCTGGTCGGCTCTGGCGGGAAGGATCAAGAGGTCAAGGCCGCAAGTGCAGATTGGGGGCACGGGAACCCAGGTCGTCTGGGGGTACGGTGAGCATGAGAGAATGCCGGAGATCTGCGTCAGGGGTTGAGGAGGCCCACGGCCGAGGATCCACCTCCGTCCTGCGACGGTCGGCTCGGTTTTCCGAACCTGACCAGTTCAGCACGCGTTGCACCTCACACGGTGGCCGCCTCGACCGGCACCCACTGCTCCGCGAGGACTTCGCCCTGGAGGTCGAAGACGGTCATCTTGATGGGAACCTGCCGGGTGGAA
>JBBRDB010000283.1:0-2124 GCA_038204345.1 Thermoleophilia bacterium
CATCCACTGTTTATGACTCAACTATAAAGCCTGAGAGAAACCCAGTCAAGCCCTTTCGCCAGCAGGCTGTTGT
Organism: Thermoleophilia bacterium; assembly: GCA_038204345.1. Classification (GTDB taxonomy): domain Bacteria; phylum Actinomycetota; class Thermoleophilia; order RBG-16-64-13; family RBG-16-64-13; genus JAHJSA01. Next base: position 74 of record JBBRDB010000283.1, read on the forward strand.
AGACCGACCCTTCGCCGCCAGGGCGTGATGGGCAAGTGCGAGACACGGACGCAGAAAGCGCTCGTACCAGCTCCCTCGCCTCCGGGTGGTCATCCCCGAACGAGGCGAACCCGTCGGTGTCCCGCAGAAGGTCGGAGACGTTGATCTCCAGCATCCTCGTGCTGGCGAGGATGCGGTCGGCATTGCGTTCGACCGCCTGCATCCCTCCGGCCACGCGCTTCAAACGACGGGTGGCGCTCTTGATGGCGCGCACGCTTTCGTCGAGTTCCATCAGGAGGTCCACGAACGGGTCTTCAGACGCTGCCGGAGTATTGGGGGCGGACGACCCGGGGGTAGGTTCGCTCATGAGCCGTTCACCTTCCTCATGTCTTTGAACCTCTTTGCTTTGAGCGCGTAGCGCGGCAGCGATCCGGCCTCGACGACCGTCACTTTGTAGCCGAGGTTCGTTCTCAGCCTCAACTGATCCTTGAGAGATCGTAGGAGTTTGTCGAGCCTTTCGCCCGAAAGGTCGGCTCCCGGAGCCGGTTCCACCTTGAGCGAGATCTCATCCAGGTCACCGCGCTTGACCACGGTCACCTCGTACTCGTCGCCGAGTTCATCGAACGAACGCACGACCTCTTCTATCGCGCTTGGCGCGAGGAGGACCCCTTTGACCTTGGTGATGTCGTCCGAACGGCCCACCACGCCACCCTTGAACAGCCGGAAGGTGCGTCCGCAGGAGCACGGGCCGTCGGCCCACTCCACGACGTCCTTGGAGTCGAAACGGACGCACGGCATGGCGATACGGTCGAGCGCGGTGATGATCAGCTTGCCCCGGCGCCCCGGCTCCTCGATGAGCTCCCCGGTCTCCACATCCTCCACCTGAGCCAGGAAGAGGCCCTCGTTCACGTGGATGCCGCCGGGTTGCTCCTCGCACTCGAAGCCCCACGCGCCGATCTCGGTGGCCCCGCAGTGATCGAACACCTTGGCGCCCCAGGCCTCTTCCATGCGGTGTTTGGTGGCGGGGATACTGGCCCCGGGCTCCCCGGCACAGGTGATGCGGCGCACCGCCAGGTCCGTGCGCGGGTCTATACCCATCGCGAGCGCCTTCTCGGCCATGCCAAGCACGTAGGTGGGCGTGGCCATCATCGCGGTGGTCTCCAGCTCCTGGATCTTCAGGATACGGGCCTCGGTGTCGAGCACGCCCCCGGGCACCACCTCGCAGCCCATCTTCTCCGCCGCGTAGTGGGCGGCCCAGAAGGCCACGAAGATGTTGTAGCCGAAGGGCAGGAAAACGCGGTCGTGGTCACGGTAGCCCTGCGCGTAGAGCAGGTAGCTCCAGCACTCGGCCCACCATTCCCAATCTTGCCAGGTGTCGGCCTGGTACACGGCCTGCCCCGTGGTGCCGGAGGTCTGGCGGAACTCGGTGACGCGCTCCAGCGGCACGCAGAGCATGTCGCCGTAGGGGAAGGGGTCCTTGCGCTGGATGCCGCGCATGTGCGACTTGTCCACCTTGGGCACCGACGCCGCGTCTTCCAGAGTGCGCAGGTCGCCGGGCTGGAAGCCGGCCTCCTGGTACAGGGCGCGGTGGAAGCGTGAGTTCTCGTACGCCCAGGTGACGATGCGGCGGAACTTGCGCAGCTGCACCTCGCGCAGCCGCTCGCGGGGCATCGTCTCCAGGATGGGGTTCCAATACGTGGCCGCATCTCGCGGCGACACGCTCGTGCTCCGGGTCATCGGTCTTCCTCTCGCGTCCGCATGCGTATCGTCGTGCCTTCCCAGCGCCGGAACAGGTCGTGCTCGATGCCGAACTGGTCGAGCACCTTGCCGACCGTCTGATTGACTATGTCGTCGATGGTCTCGGGCTGGTGGTAGAAGCTGGGCATGGGCGGAAGGATCACGGCCCCCGTCTCAGCCGCTTGGGTCATCAGCCGCAGATGCCCGATGTGCAGAGGCGTCTCCCGGGTGACTAGCACCAGCTTACGGCCTTCCTTGAGCACCACGTCGGCGGCCCGCACCAGGAGGTTCTCGTTGTAGCTGTGGGCGATGGCGGAAAGACTCTTCATCGAGCA
>JBBRDB010000284.1:0-2123 GCA_038204345.1 Thermoleophilia bacterium
CGACCCCGACTTCTTCGCGGGCGGCCGTCTCAAGCTCGACGCCTCCGCCGCCGCCGCCGCCATCGACGATCGCGTGGCCAGGCCGCTGGGTCTCTCCATGGAGGAGGCCGCGGCCGGCATGTACGAGGTGATCAACGTGAGTATGGCCGCGGCCGTGCGCGAGATCGCCGTGAACAGCGGCTACGACCCCCGCGACTTCCCGCTGGTGACGGCCGGCGGCGCCGGCCCCAACCACGCCTGCATGATCGCGCTCGCGCTGTCCATCCCCGTGATCCTGGTGCCGCGGGAGTCCTCGATCTTCTGCGCGGCCGGCATGTTGCGCTCCGACCTGCGTCACGACTTCGTGCGCACGTATCCAGTGCGAGTGGACTTGATAGACATGGCCCGCTACGAACGCCTCTTCACCGAGATGCACGACGAAGGCCGAGGCCTCCTGCTGGCAGAAGGCATCGACGACGATCGGATCAGCTACCAGCCCAGCCTCGAGCTCCGTTACCTGCGCCAGTATCACGAGGTCAACGTGCCCGCGACCTGGGACGAGATCATGTCCGGCGATTTTTCGGGCATCGTCTCCCGCTTCCACACCGCGCACGACACCCTCTACGGCTACTCGCTGGAGGACAAAGGCACGCCTGTCGAGCTGATCAACATGCGTCTCGTGGCTGTGGGCGATACGGAGAAACCCAGCCTCTCCCCCGAGCCCTACGCGGGTCTCGATCCGAAGGCGGCCCTCAAAGGCACTCGCCTTGCATACCTTCCGAACGAGAAGCACTTCGCCGATATCAACGTCTACGACGGCATGAAGCTGCAGTTCGGCAACCGCCTTGACGGCCCGGTGATCATCGAACAGGTGAACACCACTACCTTCGTGACCCCTGAGTTCTCAGTGGTGGTGGACCAGCTGGGCACGTACACGATCTACCTTCGCGAGCGCGAGGAAGAAGTGCTGGGGCGCGCACTCGGGGAGCACGCAGCGACGGCGGGAGGAGTAGCCTGATGAGCAACGACGTGACGGGCGCCGCAGGCGCCACGACAGGCACGGGCGCTACGGAGGGCGCGGCGGGCGGTGCCGCCACGGTCAACGGCGTGACCATCGACCGTGTGCTGGTGAGCATCCTGCAGAAGCGCCTGAAGAGCATAACCGAGGAGATGTCCATCGCCATGACGCGGACCACCCGGTCCCCGATCTTGTGCGAGGCCAAGGACTTCGTCACCGGACTCTACGACGCCGAGGGCAACATGCTCGAGCAGACGGAGAACCTGCCCATCCTCGCCTTCAGCCTGGCTCCCGTGTGCAAGTACATCATCGGCTACTACGGCGACGACATCTATCCGGGCGACGTGATCTTCCACAACGACGTCTTCTCCATGGGTAACCAGAACAACGACGTCGCCGTCTACAAGCCCATCTTCTTCGGCGACACGCTGGTGGCCTGGTCCGCGGTCAAGGGCCACCAGGCCGACATCGGCGGCAACGTGCAGGGCGGCTACAACCCGTTGGCCACGGAAGTCTGGCAGGAGACGCTCCGCATCCCCCCGGTCAAGGTGTACGAGAAGGGCAAGTTGCGACGCGACGTGTGGGAGTTCATCTTCGCCAACATCCGCCTGGACATCGTCGAGGAGGACATGCGGGCCGAGATCGGCTCCTGCGTGGTGGGCGAGCGCGGCGTGCTGCGTATCTTGGAGCGCTACGGTCTTGAGGTCTTCGAGGCTCATAAGAGGTTCCTGTTCGATTCAACCGAGCGCATGATGCGCCAGGAGATCCGCTCCATCCCGAACGGCGTGTACACGGGTGAGGCCAACGCCTACTACGACGGCAAGACGCCGGGCAGCGTGTACACCATCCGGGTAAGGGTAACGGTGGAGGACGGCCACATCACCTTCGACTACACCGGCACCGACGGCCAGAGTCCCGGCTTCGTCAACGGCACCTACGCCTCCAGCGCCTCGGCCACCATCCTGACCTTCCTGCAGATGGTCAACCCCGACATCCCGCACAACCAGGGCATGGTGCGACCCATCACCATCACCATCCCCGTGGGCACCATCTTGAACGCGGCCTACCCGGCGGCCACCACCTACGGCAACCATCTCTGCCCCAACAACGCCGACTCCATCATGCG
>JBBRDB010000285.1:0-2118 GCA_038204345.1 Thermoleophilia bacterium
CGCTCCCGGCCTCCGGATCGGGACTCACGCCGCCGCTGTCCCCGCGGTCTCGGAGGCGCTTTCGGCCCGTGCCGCGGCTGTCCGTTTGTCGTCGCGCTTGCGCTCTTCGACGTCGAGGATGGCCTTGCGCGTGCGGATCGAGCCGGGCGTGACCTCCACGAGTTCGTCCGAGGAAATCCACTCCAGGGCTTGGTCGAGGCTGAGGCGCCTCGGCACTTTCAGGCCCACGTCGATGTCCTTGTTCTCCGACCGGTAGTTGCCGAGCTTCTTGGCCTTGGTGGGGTTGCAGGCCATGTCCTCCGGTCGGGAGTGCTCACCTACGATCATGCCTCCGTACACCCGTTCCCCCGGGGAGACGAACAACGTTCCACGTGTCTGCAGGTTCTCTAGAGTGTAACCCGTGGCGATACCGGTCTCCATGCTGACGAGGGAGCCTCGGTTGCGCGAAGAGACGTCGCCCGCCCAGGGGCGATAGTCACTCACCCGAGCCGCCATCACGCCGTAGCCTCTAGTGTCGGTGAGGAACTCAGTGCGGTAGCCGATGAGTCCGCGTGTAGGGATGATGAACTCCAAGCGCACCATGCCGTTGCCTTCCGTGTGCATCCCCTTGAGTTCGCCCTTGCGCCGCGCCAACTTCTCGATCACGGCTCCCTGGTACTCGCCGGGGACGTCCACCACCAGGTCTTCGTATGGTTCGAGGAGCGTCCCGTCTTCACCCCGCTTGGTGATCACCTCGGGGCGCGAGACGCAGAGTTCAAAGCCTTCGCGCCGCATCTCTTCGATGAGTATGGCCAGGTGAAGTTCACCCCGTCCCGAGACCTTGAGGCCGTCGGCACGCCCGAGGTCCTCCACCTTGAGGGCCACGTTGACCCGCTCTTCCCGCTCAAGGCGTTCGCGGATCTGCCGCAGAGTGGCCGCCCGGCCCTGCTCGCCCGCGAAGGGTCCTGTGTTGACCAAGAAGAACATGGAGACCGTCGGTTCCTCTACGTCGAGGGGGGGGAGAGTCGCATCCACGAACTCGGGAGCGCTGAGCGTGTCGCCGATGTCGAGTTCGTCCGGACCGGCGATCCAGACGATGTCTCCGGCCGTGACCTCGTCCATCTCCACCCGCTCTAACCCTTTAGTGCCGAACAGGTGGCTCGAGCGCGTGTTCTCGAGGGTACCCCCGAGGTGCCCCAGGGCGTCGGCCTCGAGGGAGTCGATCGTCACACCCGTGATCGGTGAGTCCGGGGACGCGATCTTCAAACCGGGTGCCGGCCCGACCACTGCCGTGCCCATGCTGCTGCGCACCAACTCGTCGCCTTGCCTGTGCGTTCCGGAGAGCACTCGACCGCCGCCGATACGCCCGATGTAGTCACTCCAGGCCAGGGTGGATACCTGCATGCGGAACGGCGCTTCCAAATCGACTACCGGCGCCGGGACGTACGACACGATGGTCTCGAACAGGTCGTCCATGCCCGCGCGCGGACCCGAATCGAGATCCCGGACCAGCCAGCCTTCCAATCCCGAGCCGTAGAGCACGGGAAAATCAGCCTGTTCGTCAGTGCAGCCGAGTTCCACGAAGAGGTCGAACGTCTGCTCGAGGACCTTGCGTGCGTTAGCGTTCGGGCGATCCACCTTATTGACGATGACGATCGGCCTGTAGCCCAGGCTCAGTGCGCGGGTGAGCACGTAACGGGTCTGCGGCATGGGTCCCTCGTTGGCGTCCACCAGGAGAAGGACGGAATCGACCATGGAAAGTACGCGCTCGACTTCGCCGGAGAAGTCGGCGTGGCCGGGCGTATCGACGAGGTTGATGCGGTAGCCGTTCCACTCGACGGTGCAGTGCTTGGCCCTGATGGTGATGCCCCGCTCGCGCTCGAGGTCGTTGTTGTCCATCACCCGCTCTTCGACGCGGGCATTGTCGCGGAAAGTGTGGGCGGCGCGAAAGATGGAGTCGATCAGCGTGGTCTTGCCGTGATCGATGTGGGCGATAATCGCGAGATTACGGATATGATCGGCAGTGCTGGGCATGGTGTGTTCTTCCGAGGCCTCTCTCTTCAGGGGGGGCGGACCGGCAGGGTCCGGTAGAAGATTGTACACCACTACAGGGGGAAGCGACTTCTGGAGCCCCGACGT
>JBBRDB010000286.1:0-2092 GCA_038204345.1 Thermoleophilia bacterium
ACCGACACCTCACTGCTCGTGTGGCAGGCTGCGAAGGCGGGTCGGCGGGTGGTCTTCGAGGGGGCCCAAGGCACGATGCTGGACATCGATCACGGCACCTATCCCTTCGTCACCTCCTCCAATCCGGTTGCGGGTTTTGCCGCCGTGGGATCGGGCATCGGACCAACCATGATCGACGAGGTCATCGGAGTGAGCAAGGCCTATGCCACACGGGTGGGGGAGGGCCCCTTTCCGACAGAACTCCGTGACGGCCGCGGGCGTGCGCTGCGCGACGTCGGGCGTGAGTTCGGCACCACTACCGGACGGGAGCGCCGCTGCGGCTGGCTCGACCTGGTGGCGCTGCGTTACGCGGTGAGGGTCAACGGCATGACGGGTCTGGTGATCACCAAGTTGGACGTGCTGAACGGGTTCGACGAGATCGAGGTGTGCACGGCATACCGTCACGGCTCAGACGTCATCCACGAGATGCCGAGGCACCAGTCGGTGTTCCACAAGGTGCAGCCCGTCTATGAGCGGCTGCCCGGTTGGAACACAGACATCTCAGCCGCCCGCTCGCTGGCCGATCTGCCGAAGGCGGCTCGGGATTTTCTCGACTTCGTCTCGGGGCACACGGAAACTCCCCTGACGCTCGTCTCGGTGGGGCCGCGCCGAGAGGAGACCATCCGCCTGGTCTGATTCACGGCACCCCTTGTGCTGAGGTCGACTCGAGGGCCACAGATGAGTAGAATGGGCGCACGTTGAAGATGGCTTCCGGCCCGGGCGACACGCCGGTGCGGAGACCTGAAAGAAGGGGAGCGCTCGCGATGTCTGTTGACGTACTCGTGGTCGGCGGCGGGGGCCGAGAGCATGCACTGGTCTCAGGTCTCATGAGGAGCGCCTCTATCGGCCGTCTATTCTGCGCACCGGGCAACGCCGGCATCGCCCGTGACGCCACCCTCGTCCCTATCGACGCCGAAGACATCCCTGCCCTGGCCGATTTCGCCGAGCGCGAGTCGATAGGCCTTACCGTGGTGGGGCCCGAGGCGCCGCTCGTGGCCGGCATCGCCGACGTCTTTGCCGAGCGCGGGCTGGTGGTTTTCGGCCCGCCGCGGGCGGGGGCGCTCCTCGAGGGCTCGAAGGCCTTCGCCAAGGAGGTCATGGCGGCGGCCGGGGTGCCTACCGGTGGCGCCGAAGCCTTCACCGACTACGACAGTGCTCTCGTCTATCTACGCGCACACGGTGCTCCGGTAGTGGTTAAGGCGGACGGCTTGGCGGCCGGCAAGGGCGTGACCGTGGCGATGACGGAGGAAGAAGCAGACCTCGCTCTGCGCGAGTGCTTCATCGAAGGGCGCTTCGGTGAGGCCGGTCGCATGGTTCTTCTGGAGGAGTACCTCGTCGGAGAGGAGTTGTCTCTTCTCGCTATCGTGAGCGGCGACAAGGTGTTGCCCCTGGCTGCCGCTCAAGACTACAAGCGCATCTTCGACGAAGACCGCGGGCCCAACACCGGTGGTATGGGTTGCTACTCGCCCGTCCCCAGCGTCAGTCCCGACCTCTACGACGAGCTAGTGCGCACCGTGGTGCGCCCCACGGTGGCCGACATAGCCTCGCGCGGGATTGCCTTTCGGGGCGTGCTGTACGCAGGCATCATCCTCACCGCTGCCGGTCCCCGGGTGCTCGAGTTCAACTGCAGATTCGGCGACCCGGAGACGCAGGTTCTCATCCCGAGACTGCGCACGGATCTCCTCGAGTTGCTTCTGGCGGCCGCCACCGGCGGCGAACTCCCGGCGGAAGCGGAGTGGACACCCGGCCCATGCGTCGGCGTCGTGATGGCCTCTCGCGGCTATCCCGCGTCAAGCTCAAAGGGTGACGTCATCGACGGCCTCGACGTCGCCGCGGCGCTGGAAGGTGTGGAGGTGTTCCACTCCGGCACCGGCGTCGAAAACGGCTCCGTGGTGACCGCCGGCGGGCGCGTGCTCACCGTGAGCGCGGTGGGTGACTCCTTCGCGGCCGCCCGCCGCCTGGCTTACACAGGTGTGGACTGCATCACTTTTCCCGGGGCACAACACCGCACGGATATCGCCCGCAGGGCTGAGGAGTGGGAGAAGACCGCCTC
>JBBRDB010000287.1:0-2069 GCA_038204345.1 Thermoleophilia bacterium
GGCTGCGTCATTGAAGCCAAGCCCATCGGACTCTTCAAGATGTGGGACGAGAAGGGGCTTGACCACAAGGTGCTCTGCGTCCCCGTAAGCGACCCCCAATGGAACAGTCTCGACGACATCGGCGATGTTTCCGAGCATCTCCTGCTCGAGATCGAGCATTTCTTCTCCATCTACAAGGATCTGGAGATGAAGAAGACCAGAGTGGGCGGCTGGACCGACGCGGCCTCCGCCTGGGAGGTCATCGGATCCTCTCGCGAAGCGTTCGCCGCCCGAACCGCGGGGGTCTCCCCGGGGGTCTCCCCTCAAGAACCGGATCAGGCATGAGCCGTCAGTTTGTCGTGATCGGCCTCGGCCGCTTCGGCTCCAGTGTGGCCCAGACTCTGACCCAACTGGGTGAAGAGGTGCTTGGCATCGACGTCGACGAGGATAGGGTCCAGTCGCTCAGCGACGACTTGCTGCACGTGGTGGTGGCCGACGCCACAGACCCCGCGGTACTCGAGAGCCTGGGCCTCCGCAATTTCGACGTCGCCGTGGTGAGCATCGGGAAGCGGCTGCAGGATTCGATCCTTATCACGCTGGCACTCAAGGAAGCCGGCACCCCCCGCGTGGTGGCGCGGGCCGTCGACGACATGCACGGCCGAGTCCTCCGCAAGGTGGGCGCCGACCGCGTCTTCTTTCCTGAGCGCGATATGGGTATCCGGGCGGCGCACAGCCTCGTGGGTTCTCACATCATCGACTACTTCGAGTTCGGCTCCGACTACTCCATCATGGAGATCGCGGCGCCCGAGAAGTTCACCGGCCGCACGCTGGGTGAACTCGGCATCAGGGCCAAGTACGGGATCACGGTGCTCGCGCTCAAACGGGGGACCGAGATCTTGACCGCGCCCCAGGCGGCGGACATCGTAGAAGAGGACACGGTCCTCGTGGTGATGGGCCAGAACGACGATCTGCGGAAGTTCACTGCCTAGGGGCTACCGTCGCCAGAAACCCCGGGTGAAGAGGAGCAGGATCGGCATAAGTTCCAGGCGTCCCATGACCATGAGGGCTATCAGCACGATCTTGGCGAAGGGGTCGATGGGTGCGTAGTTCAAGGTGGCTCCCACAAGTTCCAAGCCGGGCCCGATGTTGTTGAGGGTAGCCGCCACCGCCGACGCCGCCGTGAGTATGGTGACGTTGGAAGCCGAAACCAGCAGAGTGCCCACAGCGAACACGAGCATGTACAGGAAGAAGTAGCCCAAGACGGCGGTGCGCAGTCCGTCGGGCACGGCGCGGCCGCCCACCTTCACCGGTAGCACTGCGCTGGGGTGCACCTGCCTCACCAGGTCGTGACGCGCGTTCTTGGCCAGAACCAGGATGCGAACGACCTTGAACCCTCCAGCGGTGGATCCCGCGGATCCGCCCACGAACATAAGTATCAGTAGCCCCGTCTTCGCGAACGAGTTCCACTGGTCGAAGTCGGCGGACACATAGCCGGTAGTCGACTGGATGCTGACCACCTGGAAGAGAGCTTCCCGGAGGGCGTGGAAGCCGCTGAAGTGCGAGCCTGCGATCATGAGGCTGATGGTGACGGTGACCACACTGACCGCGACGATACCCAGATAAAGGCGGAATTCCGGGTCCTTGAAGAGTTTCAGCCTGTTGCCCTGCAGGAAGGCGAAGTACAGGGCGAAGTTGCCGCCGGCGATGATCATGAATATGGTGATGATGAACTCGATCGGCCACGAGTCATACGCAGCGATCGACGTAGCCAGCGGCGAGAAGCCTCCCGTGGCCATCGTCCCGAACGTATGTGTGATCGATTCATAGAGGGGCATGCCGGCCGCCACCAGGGCCACCGCCTCGACGGCGCTCAGGCCCACGTAGATGAACCAGAGCCCCCGGGCGGTGTCCTTGATGCGGGGCGTGAGACGTTCGGGGACCGGACCTGGAGCCTCGGCCGAGAACAGGCGGATGGCTCCGCCTCCCAGCGGCGGAAGGAGGGCGATGAACAGCACGATGATGCCCATCCCTCCGTACCAGTGAGTGAGACTGCGCCAGAACATGATGCCGTGGGGCTGGTTGTAATCCAC
>JBBRDB010000288.1:0-2035 GCA_038204345.1 Thermoleophilia bacterium
GCGGCCTATATCACCACGGATTGAAAGCCGCATTTCTGGTGAGTCTTTCCCTATGTGCGGCTTATAGTCATCACTCGGTATCCACGTTCGTGCGTAGTGGGGGAGACAGCCAGATGGTTGCGGCTGGATCCGCTGAATCGGGCCATGGCCATGCCGGCGGAAGTCGAGCCGAAGCCGGATGCGCTACAACCCTTCATGGGTGGGTGGAGTCCGCACGGTCCACGGGGAAGGTGAGAACTGGTCGTTCGTGCGCTCAGCCGAATGGGCGAGTATCCTGTCTCCGGATGCCTGGCAGCGATTCGAAGAGCGCGTAAGGTTTTGGGGGGCGGCACCCCGAAGCCGTATTGAGGCATAGATAGCGGGTTTCCTTCTACTCTTGGTTTGTCTACGACCCGGAGAGAAAGGAAACCCGCGTGCACGATGATACCGCGCTGCTGAAATCGATTCTGGTGGAGTTCTGTCTGGAGCGGATCGGCCGCTTTGAGGACTTCGAGCAAGCCGAGAGAAGCTCACACGAAGATGTACTGAAGACCCTGGCCGATGCGATGTCTGAGGCCCTCGAGATCTTCGATGAGCGGTTGTTCGTCGACAGGCCCGAGGGTTGGCGCGTGAAAGACACCCGCCCCCGCTCGATTCTCACGGAGTTCGGTGAGGTGGCCTTCACGCGCCGGGTCTACACAGACGAGTTCGGGGACCGGCGCACCTACCTCGACGAGATCGTGTCTCTGCGCCCACGAAAGCGCCTCTCCCCGGGTGCGTTTCAGGCCCTTGCCCTGTTCGGCGCCGAGATCCCCTACGGACGTGCGGCCAAGATGCTGTTTCGGCACTGCGTGGGCGACGCGTCGGCGATGACGACGATGGGGGCGCTGCGCGAGACGGGCGACTTACTCGAGGTCGAGGCGGAAAGAAGGCGTCGTGACCTGTTCGACCACGGAGTGCTTCCGGCGGCCCTGCGACACAGTGAGGAGCTCAGGGTCGAGGCCGATGGGATCTGGGTGGCATTGCAGCGTGCCAGGGGACGGGGCGTCGAGGTCAAGGCGCTTTGCGCCTATGAGGGCAAGAGCGCAGGCGGGCGCGTCGGAGTCGTGCACCACGCTCTCGTCGGCGCTCCGAAGCGCTTCTGGGAGGAGGGTGTGGCGCATCTGGCCGGCCACTACTCGCTTCCCTCCCTGAAGCGCTGCTACACGGGAAGCGACGGCGCGAAGTGGTGCGGCGCTCTGGCTGATCACCTGCACGGCCCTCAGGTCGTCCACAAGCTCGACCCCTGGCACGTCAACCGCGCGATCAGGTCGGCCTTCCCGGAGCCAGGCGACGCCGCACCGCTGTTCGACCTGCTCCATGCGGCAAGGCTCGGCGAGCTGCTCGACGTGCTTCGCTTGCGCCTGGACACCGGTATCGGTGATGAGGACAAGACCCGGGGGCTGATCGGCTACATCAAGAACAACCGCGCCGCGATAGAGGCGGTGGCACCGAGCATGGGGACGATGGAGGGAACCAACGCGCATCTCTATGCCGCCCGTATGAAGGTGTGGGGAGGGGCCTGGTCTAAAGAGGGAGCAAGCGACATGGCGCGCATCAGGAGCACTCTGGCCTCCGGAGAGGCCCTGCCGGTGCCGGCGCGGGAGCAGGCGTTCAAAGCCAAAGACCGCAAGCGGCGATCGGCGATCGTTGAGAAGCAGCGCTACGGATTCGGCTACGAGATGGTACTCTCGGACGGTGAGGGATACGAACCACGGGCGGGACACCTGATGCCGTTCTCGACGCGCCAACCGTTCCGCGCGATGTTCACTCCCCTTAACTGAGAGTAGACCCCCCAAATCCTTACGCGCTCCCGCGCATCCGCCGACAGTGGCTCCGGCGCTCTGTGGTACTATCCGCACTAGGAGCATCACCGCAGCAACTGAAGCAGCTTTGTCGCAGCAGCACTCGAGGGAGGACGCGTTGGCTCCTACGTATTTTCACGCAGTTCCGCCGACTGCCGGTCTGGACATCGGGACCGACTTCTTTCTCGCATCCGAGATCCGACCTTCCTGGT
>JBBRDB010000289.1:0-1968 GCA_038204345.1 Thermoleophilia bacterium
CACGCACCCGCGAGAGGATCGAGGCGCCCTCGAAATTGCCACCCGGCTCCACTCCGTACGCATCCATGAAGAGTGCCGCGCTTTCCTCATCGAGTGACGTTCGGATCTGTTCCGGGCTCCACACGAAGTACTTCCCCTCCACGCCCTCGGTGTCGGCGTCCTGTGTGCTGAAGTACCCGCCCTCCGGATGGGTCATCTCGCGCAGGACGTAGTCGAGGGTCTCCTCAGCCACGCGGCGATAGCGCTCGTGACCGAGCGCCTGCCACGCGTGCGTGTATACGCGCGCCAACTGGGAGTTGTCGTACAGCATCTTTTCGAAGTGGGGCACCAGCCACGCCTCGTCCACCGAGTAGCGGTGGAATCCGCCACCCAACTGATCGTAGATGCCGCCCGCGGCCATCCGATCCAGTGACTTCTCCACGACGATGCGCGCCTGCTCGTCACCGTGGCTCACGTAGCGACCCAACAGGAACTCGAGCGCCATAGGCTGCGGGAACTTGGGCGCCTGACCCCAACCCCCGTTGACCCTGTCGAAACTCGAGGTCAGGGCGATCGAAGCGGCGGCGGCCGTCTCAGGGTCAAGCCCAGGCGGCGGCGGCGGCACCAGCGTCTCCGTGTGTCCCTTGGAGCCTGGCGTGGGCCTCGCATCCCCGTCCGAGGACCCTTCGGCACGCGCGTCGGCGCCCCCGACCCCCGCGAGCGCAGGTAGCCTCGCTTCCTCCTGCAACTTCGCGGCCAGCTTGGCCGCGGCCTCGGCGATCTCGGCGGGTCGATTCTTCCACGCGTCCGCCAGGGTGTCGAGGACCCGCCTGAACGAAGGCATGCCCTGTCGCGGCGTGTCCGGGAAATACGTGCCCCCGAAGAACGGCGCACCGTCGGGAGTCAGCCAGACGCTCATGGGCCAGCCGCCCCGTCCGGTGAGGGAGGTGACCGCCTGCATGTAGATCGAGTCCAGGTCGGGCCTCTCCTCCCGGTCCACCTTGATGTTCACGTAGTGCTCGTTCATGAGCGCGGCCGTCTCCGGATCTTCGAACGACTCCCGCTCCATGACGTGGCACCAGTGGCAGGCCGCATAGCCTATGCTGAGGAAGATCGGGCGGCCCAGTTCGCGCGCCTCGGCCAGGGCTTCCTCTCCCCAGGGATGCCAGTCGACGGGATTATTGGCGTGCTGAAGTAGATAGGGGCTTGTCTCATTGATGAGGCGATTGGTCATGAAAACACTCCCTTGTTGCCGCGGGCTTATTGCCACAGACTCCGACGCCGGTTCCGGATATTCCCTACCGGTCGAGGCCTCCCGCCGGTAAAGTCGTTATAGTGAAGGTTCCCAGCAACTGGGCCGAGTAACCGGGCCGACGCCGGCGGGGCCGTCTGAGAACCGCGGGCCCGCAGTGAGGGTATGAGCCGACCTCCGCAGAGAAAAGGAAACACCATGACGCGGATAGATCCCAGCGAGATCACACCTGAACGCATCTACCTCAGTCGCCGCAAGTTCATGGCGGGAGCAGCAGCCATGGCCGGAGCAGCAGTGCTGGCGGGTTGCGGACTGGGAGGCGGTACGGAAGGGCCAACCACTACCGCCGGGACGCCGGGCTCGACCGGCGCAGCCACGGATGAACTCGGCCAGGAGCTCACCTCCTACGAAGCCGTGACTACCTACAACAACTTCTACGAGTTCACCGTTGATAAGGAAGGTGTTGCCAAAGAAGCCGCCGGCTTCGTCACCGAGCCCTGGACGCTCGAGGTGGGGGGCTTGGCCGAGGCTCCGCGCACGTTCAGTATCGAAGAGCTTATGACCCTCATGTCGGAGGAGGAACGCATCTACCGCATGCGCTGCGTCGAAGGCTGGTCCATGGTCATACCGTGGCTCGGGTTCCCTCTTGGAGCGCTCCTGGACACCGTGCGGCCCACCTCTGAAGCCCGCTTCGTGCGCTTCCAATCAATCGACGACCCTGAGCATCTGCCCGGGCA
>JBBRDB010000290.1:0-1902 GCA_038204345.1 Thermoleophilia bacterium
ATCAGCACAGACCGATACCCAGGGTTTGTTGGAGTGGCGTTCGACACATCATAAGGATACCGGTTGGCGCGAGGCCGTACATGGTTCACGCGAGGTGGCAGGGGCGGGAGATGGGAGAGGGGGCGTGAAGGTGTCGTGAGAACGCTGTGGATAGTCCTATACGCCGCAAGCTCCGTGGGCCTGGCCGTCTACGGTGCCAACAACCTGTTCCTGACCGTACGATTCCTGGGCCGCCGGTGGTCGAGGCACCTCCCATCGTCCGGGTGCGTCCCCGACGAGTTCTTTGTGACCGTGCAACTGCCGCTCTACAACGAGATGAACGTCGTGGAGCGGCTCCTCGACAGCGTGCTGCACTTGGAGCACCCGCCGGATCGGATGGTGGTGCAGGTACTGGACGATTCGTCGGATGCCACGCCCCGCTTGGTTCGGGAGACCCTGTCCGAGCGGCTCGGCCCGAGCACCATGACGGAGGCGACAGGCGCGCGCGTGCGGGAATGGCGCAGAGGCGACGGTCTCCTGGTGCAGCACGTTCGTAGGAGCGACAGGAGCGGCTACAAGGCTGGAGCCCTCGCCGCGGGCATGGAACTCAGTGTGAGCGACGCCTACGCCATCTTCGACGCCGACTTCGTGCCGGGAGTGGATGTCT
Source organism: Thermoleophilia bacterium (assembly GCA_038204345.1). GTDB lineage: Bacteria > Actinomycetota > Thermoleophilia > RBG-16-64-13 > RBG-16-64-13 > JAHJSA01. The sequence goes on from JBBRDB010000290.1 coordinate 647, forward strand.
TGAAGCGCATCCTTCCGCACCTGGCCGATCCACGCGTGGCGTTCGTGCAGGCGAGATGGGGTTACCTGAACCGCGACCGCTCCCTGCTTACCCGGGTGCAGGCCCTCGCCATGGACGCGCACTTCGCTGTGGAGCAGCAGGCGCGCTTCGCATCCGGCTTCTTCTTCAACTTCAACGGCACCGCCGGGGTGTGGCGACGGTCGGCCATCGAGGACGCGGGCGGGTGGCAGGCGCGGACCTTGACCGAGGACCTTGACCTCAGCTACCGCGCGCAGCTCGCCGGTTGGCGGGCGGTGTACGACAGCGATGTGGAGGTGCCGGGGGAGATTCCCCGAGATCTGAATGCTTTGAAGAATCAGCAGTTCCGTTGGGCAAAGGGTTCGCTCCAGACTGCCCGTTTGCTCATGGGAGATCTCCTGAGCGCCCCGCTTTCCCGCTCCATCCGGCTGCAGGGAGCTATACACCTGACTGCTTATCTCGTGCATCCGCTGCTGCTCCTGCTGCTGCTGTCCACGGCCTTTCTCATCCGCGACTTCCCGGTCCTGTTCCTCGGACTCGGCGTCACGGCCCTGGTAGGACTCTGCCCGCCCTTCATGGTGGCGGTGGGCCAGTGGTCGTTGCATCGTGATTGGCGACGACGCCTGCTCGGGATCCCCTTCCTCATCGCTCTCGGAACGGGCATCGCGGTCGTGAGTTCCCGGGCGGCGTTCGAGGCGCTCCTGCGCGTGCCCTCTGAGTTCGTGCGAACACCCAAGGAGGGTAGCGGTCGTCGGCTGGCCGACTATCGAGCCGTCATGGGTGTGGCCCCTCTGCTCGAGGTGGGGGCGGCCGTCATGGCAGTGTGGACACTGCGGGGAGCTCTCGAGTCGGGGCGGTACGGCGCCGTTCCCTTTCTGACTCTCTACGCGGCGGCCTTCATCTACGTCGTGCTCGGCTCCTTGGCAACGGCCGCACGATCGATCTTGGGCGCCGCGAGGGGCAGGTAGGAGAGGACGCGGGTCCAGGTGTTTTGCCGGAAGTCGGGCTGCGCGTATGTGACGTACGAGGCGGGTGCGACCAGCCCCAAGAACACCGGGAGCCGGACGCCGCCCAACGCTCCCAGGGCCACCGGACCAAGCCAATACCAGGGGTGCACAACCGGCACGAGGAGCATAAGGAGCGTGGCCGTCCACGCGAAAGCGCGGGCGGTCTGCCTTCGCCCCGGCATGCGGCGCGAGAGGATCACTGCTCCGACGAGGAACGCCGCCGCCACCAGC
>JBBRDB010000291.1:0-1708 GCA_038204345.1 Thermoleophilia bacterium
TCCGAGTTGCCTGGAGCGCGCCGCGGGGCACAGGCGGGTCATCGAGCGCCCGCGGCTTGCATGGGAGGGGCTTGTATAACTACGTACCCAGAGGGGGTATAACGTATACGCGTGCGTCCGCCGAACGCACATCCGACGCGAAGGAACATCACGATATGACCGAGAAAGTGCGGGAAACGGGTTGTGTGCGTCAAGTTGTGCAGAAGCCGATCGGCCATGATCTGCATGCGTGACGTAGGTGGCGTACGATCTAGGCTGCCTCCTCCAGCCGTCGCATCTCTTCCTTCTTCTGTTTGGCCAGGAGCTGCATGTTGAACAGGGAAGGCGATGAGCTGCTGAGGTCTCTTGCCGGGGCTGTGACCGCAGCTATCCGGACGATCGACCTTCTCGCGCGCTACGGAGGCGAAGAGTTCGTTGTGCTTCTTCCCGACACCGACCTCGCGGACGCCGTGCTGGCCGCCGAACGCGTGCGCGAGGCCGTGAGAGACCGTTTCGCGCTCGGCAACGGGGGTCATCCCACCGCCACGGTGAGCGTTGAAGTGGCCGCATTCGGCGACGGACACCCCGGGGGACCGAGCTTGCTCGAGCGGGCCGACGCGGCCATGTACCACGCCAAGCGTCAGGGCAAGGACCGCGTCGTCGCGTACGGAGCCGAAACCCCGACCTCTTCGCGCCAGTAGCACGACTGGGAGACGAGAAACCGGTTGAGTTCGCGAGTCTCCACTTTCACTCGGCTCACATGTCTCCCGCCACCAATGTCCACGATGACGTGGTAGTGTCCGGGAGGTGGGGTCCACGGCCGGGCTCGCCGTCCACGAGCTGCAGCCGCCCGCCCCGTGCTTCGTCGATCTGCGCTTCACCACATACAGCCCCGGAGGGATAATCGTGTCGTTCTCTAGCCTTACCCTTTGGCAACCGCCCGCCTCCAAGTACGTGCTGAGCATCTCCCTGCTGATACTCGGTCTGGTCCTGGGGCTGGTCTATTGGTACATCGCGCGCACCCTGGGCAGACGGCGGATCGCCCGATCTCGCTGGTCTGGCGAAGTAGTCTTGCTGAGGGCGTTTGGTGGCGTCCCCGTGCTCTGGTTCATAATCGTCGGCGTGTATGCCGGCGCGCGTGTCATTCCTTTTCGCCCCGAGATCCATCAGGCGCTGACGGCCGCCGTCGTGGTAGTGGTCGTGCTGTCAACAACCTTGGTCGCCGCGCGCGTGGCCGGAGGTCTGGTGCGCTTGTGGGCCGACCGTCCTGAAGGAGCGCTCCCCGGCGCCAGCATCTTCAGCAACCTGGTGTTCGTCGTGATCGCGGCTCTGGGACTCCTGGTCTTGCTTCAGTACTTCGGCATCTCGATCACACCTCTGCTGACAGCCCTCGGAGTCGGGGGTCTCGCAGTGGCTCTGGCGCTGCAGGATACCCTCTCCAACGTCTTCGCCGGCTTCCAGGTGCTGGCCTCTCGGCAGATTCGGCCGGGAGACTACGTGAAGCTGGAGTCAGGGGAGGAGGGCTACGTCGTCGATATCACCTGGCGCTACACGACCATCCGCGGACTGCCTAACAACATGGTCGTCGTCCCGAATTCGAAGATAGCCGGCGCCATCGTCACCAACTACTGCCTGCCCGAGGAGGAGATGAGCTTGTTGGTCCAGGTGGGCGTAAGCTACGACAGCGACCTCGAGCATGTCGAAGCGGTGAGTATCGAGGTGGCCGGCG
>JBBRDB010000292.1:0-1657 GCA_038204345.1 Thermoleophilia bacterium
CGACCGCCACTCCAGCGATTGATTGAAATACCGGCAACGCGTGTTCTGGCAGATGTTCCCGGCCAGGGTGCCCATGGTCTGGTGGCGATACGAGCCCACCGCCCGAGCCGCCTCGACCAGCGCGGGGAAGCGCTCGGCGAGACCCGCGTCATTCTGGACTTGTTTCAGCGTGGTGCCCGCCCCGATCACGGTGGCACCGTCTTCCGGCGCGATCCCCCGGAGGGAGCCGATCTTCTTCAGACTCACGAGCACGGGCGGGGTCTCTACGCGATGCTTCATGTTGACCAGCAGGTCGGTGCCGCCGGCGAGGACTCTGGCTCCGGGGTTGGCGCCAAGTATGTCGACCGCTTCCTCCACGGTGGCGGGCTGGTAATGGTCGAACTTCGGGAGTCTCATCCATCCGCCTCCTGCTGGCTGCCTGTAGGATCGAGTCGCACTTTCCGATTCCACATGGTTGTGCTGTAGACAGAACTCGGGACCTGCTGACAGTACGAGGTTGAACTATATGGTTGACCTACCCCGACGGTCAAATGAGCGGGAAGCTCGCGAGAACGCACACGTCATCGGCGCCGCGGGGGCTGGAACTCGACCTCGCAATCGCGGCGAGGCGGCCCACCATCCGCGATAGAGGGCACGTTCAGACGGCCGCGCGCACCGCCGCGACGAGAGCCGCACCCGCCTGCTCCACCTCGTCCGTCGTAGTCTGCTGTCCCAAGGTCAAACGCAGGGCCCCGAGCGCCCGAGCGGGCGAGAGCCCCATCGCGAGAAGGACCTCCGACGGCCGGTCGACCCCTTCGTGGCAGGCGGACCCGGTCGAAGCCTCGACGTGCGGACACACGGCGAGGACGGCCTTGCCGCTCACGCCGGGCACGCTGACGTTGAGCGTATTCGGGAGGCGCTCCTCGGGGTGCCCGTTGATCATCAGTCCCGGGATCCCGGCCACCAGGATCTCGTAGAGGCGATCGCGAAGCGGACGCACGTGCCTTGCGAAATGGGTGAGCCCTCCCTCCGCAGCGAGCGCGGCAGCTTCTCCCAGCCCGACGATGTAGGGCACATTCTCGGTGCCGGCCCGCCTGCCTCCCTCATGTCCTGCTCCGTGGATCAGGGGCTCGAGACTCACCCCTCGGCGCACGTAGAGCGCGCCGATCCCTTTGGGAGCCCCCATCTTGTGCCCGGCTACCGTGAGCAGGTCTACGCCGGAGGCCCGCACGTCCACAGGCACTTTCCCCACGCTCTGGGCTGCATCCGTGTGAAAGACCACCCCGCGCTCTCGGCACAGCGCTGCGATGGGCACCAGCGGGTTCAGAACGCCGGTCTCGTTGTTCGAATGCATGATCGATACCAGAACGGTGTCGGCGCGCAATGCTCGTGCCACGGCGCCGGGACGCACGCGGCCGTCGCCGTCGACTGGCACCACCGACACTTCCCAACCCTCTCGTTCAAGGTAACGGGCGGGAGCCGCGACGGCCGGGTGTTCGGTGGAAGAGATCACGAGGTGCCCACGAGGGCGGTCGCGATCATTCCGGGCGCCGGCGTCGTAGTTGCCGCCGCGTGGCTCGGTGCCGTCGGCCGAGGCGCCCCCTCGGGCGCCGCTGTAAGCCCATGCCACACCCTTCAGGGCCAGGTTGTTGCTCTCCGACCCGCAGCCGGTGAAGAC
>JBBRDB010000293.1:0-1655 GCA_038204345.1 Thermoleophilia bacterium
GCCCGCGGCATCCAGCTGCGGTCGGGCTTCGGACAGATCTCGCGGATGGCCGACTCCTCGCTGGCCACGTACACCACGCTGTCATGGCGGGCGGCCGCCAGCGGCCGTAGCTTGATGCGATCGCTGAGGGCTACCATCCCCTCCCCCATACCGAGGACCACGGCAAAGGGACCGTTCAGCAGGGCCGAACCGTAGACGGAGCGGAGCGCCGTGTAGAGCCGCCGATCCTCGTCTTCCATCAGGTCGATGTCCTTCCAGAAGGGGCTGGCCAAGGCCTTGCAGGCGATCTCCACCGGCAGGCCGTGTCGGCGCAGCATCAGATCGAAGAGGTAGGTAACTACCTCAGTGTCGGTCTGCATCGAGCAGTTGTAGCCGAACATCTCCAGGTAGCGCCGGTTGATGCCATACGAGCTGATCTCTCCGTTGTGGACGATGCTGTAGTCGAGGAGACAGAAAGGATGCGCTCCCCCCCACCATCCGGGAGTGTTGGTGGGAAAACGGCCGTGACCGGTCCACGTCCACCCCTTGTACTCGTCGAGCCGGTAGAACTCGCCGATCTCCTCGGGAAAGCCGACGCCCTTGAAAGCGCCCATGTTCCGTCCCGACGAGGCCACGAAGGCGCCTCGGATGTGGTTGTTTACGTCCATGACCGCGTGGACCACGTAGTCCTCGGCACTCAACTGGGTCTCCGCCAACCGTTGATCCGTGATCTCGAGGAAGTAGCGCCAGAGGATGGGTTCGTCCTGGATACCCCGCACCGACTTGGACGGTATGGGTTCGTGATGCAGGATCGCGAAGTGACGGGCGAGGTAGTACTCGGTGTCGTCCTTGGCGGCATCGTCGTCGTAGAGCATGTGGAAGCAGAACGCGTGAGGGAAGTCGGGGTAGATGCCGTATCCGGCGAAGCCTCCGCCCAGTCCGTTACCGCGGTCGTGCATCGAGGCCATGCTGCGGACGGCGAGCTCGCCGCTCATGCGGTTGCCCGACTCATCGCACACGCCCATGAGCCCGCATCCGCCCAGGATGCGCTGCTCGGCTTCGGCGGTGTAGGCCGGCCGGGGAGTGAGGTCACTCGTACGCGAGCCGGGTGACGGCAGGCCGCCGTAGGGGCGCACAGCGCTCCGTCGGTCGGCGTCGCCGAGACGATTCAAGCCGCGGGCGTACGTGCCGTCCAAGCCACGGGCGTTCATGCTGTCGCTCATAGTCCCTCCTCCCGACGAGACAAGATCTTCTCCAGATCCTCCCCACCGCGCGAGGGTAGAGGCGACAATCCCAGCTTGACCCGTGCGCTCTCCCGGGGCTCGCCCAGCGACCCGGTGGCCCTGAACATCTCGTAGGCGGAGCGTACGGCGGCAGGCACGTGTTCTTGGTGGTTGGCCAGTTCTTTGAGCTTACGGAAGACCTCGGCCATGCCCAAGCGACTGTGACAGCGCTCATAGCACGTGTAGCACTCCACGCACTTCCACAGGTCGCCGCGCTCGATCACTCCCTCCAGGTCGCCGGCCAGTATCTCGCCGATGATGCCGGTGGGACTGAAACCGCCCGCCACTTTGGTCACGGGGCAATCATCTTCGCAGGCCCGGCAATCGGCGCACTTCTGCAACTCGGGGACTGAGAACTCCTTCGCTATCTCCTGACGGCGGCCCTCTCGTTCC
>JBBRDB010000294.1:0-1524 GCA_038204345.1 Thermoleophilia bacterium
CCGTGGGGCTGTCGGCGGCGCCCACAGGTCCACCGGGGCTGTCGGCGGCGCCCACAGGTCTGTCCGCGGCATTCATAGAGCCCTCCATTCCTCGGGGCGAAGGCGGACGCGGCCGGGATCATTAAGCGCCGCATCCAGAACTGCGAGCATGCGCGGTTTGTCCTCGGGCAGATGTCCACCGACGGGCAGGTAGTTGGAGGCATGGTTCGACCGGAAGAGCGCATCTGTGACGTCGGTGGCGGCTATGAGTTCGCGCAGTTCGCGCAGCAGGACCATCGGCCCCGGCACCGTGAAATCGCCGGCCACGACGCGCTCGTGAAGGGGAGTCCCCTCGATGACCATGAGGCTCAAGGCTCCGATGAACTCGGGATCGATAGCCGACAGAGCCAGGCCCGTGGCACGAGCGTGCTCCAGCGAGCGCTCGGAGCCGGCCAGGCCGAGGATCACCGTGAGCGACAGCTCGATGCCGGCATCCGATGCGCGCCTGCACCCTTCGATCTGTTCGGCCACCGTGATGCCCTTTGTGCACTCAGCCAGGGTGGCGTCATCGCCCGACTCGAGCCCCACGAACAGGAGGGTCAACCCCTCGGCTTTGAGTTCCGCGAGCTCCGCCACCTCCTTGCGGAGGAGAGAGCGAGCGGTGGCATACGAGCTCACCCGCTCGAGCAGGGGAAACTCGGAACGCAGCAACTGGAGGATCTCGCGGAGCCGCCTCAGGGGCAGGACCACGGCGTCGCCGTCCGCCAGGAACACCCGGCGCACTGACGCCTTGACGGCGGCCGGGAGCCGCCTCACATCCTCCACCACCTCCGAGAACGGGCGCGCGCGAAAGGGCTTGTCAAGGTAGGTGCCGCAGAAGGAGCAGCCGTTGTTGGGGCATCCATACACCACTTGCAGGATGAGGCTGTCGGCTTCGCTGGGGGGTCTGATCACATTGCCCAGATATCGCATGGCAGAACGATAGCACAGCCATCGGCGAGGCCGCCCAAGGGGGGCGACGGCGCTCTGGGCCGCCGCACCGGGCGGTACCAGCCGCCGCACTGGGCCCTGCGAGCTGCCGCACTGTTCAATCCCCGGCGCGCCTCCCCGTTGCCGCGTGAAGTATACTGACGGTATGAGTAAGCAGGCTGAGAAAGACACGTGTTTCCCCCCGGGCATACCGCCCGCCGGCGCGCCGACCAGCCGCGCCGGCGAAAGTTCGCGGGCGGCCTCCACCTTTGCGATCTTCGAGCAGGTGCAGCGCGACGTCGTGGGCCGCGCCCGCGAGGTGCGCGAGATCTTCGCCGCCATCCTGAGCCGCAAGCACATCCTGCTGGAGGGGCCGCCCGGCACCAGCAAGTCGACCATCGTGCGGAGTATCGCGCGCTCTATGAACGTCCCCTTCTACTTCATCGAAGGTTCCATCGACCTCACACCGAGCAAGCTGCTCGGGTTCTTCAATCCCGGCAAGGTCCTGAAAGACACCTACCTGCGCGACTACTTCGAGATGGGCCCGCTCACCCAGGCCATGGAGGAAGGCGGGGT